>JAVBUG010000023.1:0-23197 GCA_031555515.1 Microbacterium sp.
CGGTCGCCGGCATCGGCGCGGCCTCCGGGCTCGCCGCCGCCGGCCTCGTCGTGGTGAGCGGCGTCGTCGCCGCAGCAGTGATGCTGCCCGCCACGGCCGGCCCCGAGCCGGTGCCGACGCCCACGCCGGCGACCGAGGTCACGGCTGAGAACGTGAACGCTCCCGTACTTCTGCCGGAGGAGTCCGGCGACACCGCGCTGCAGCTGCCGTCCGAGCCCGGCCCCGGCCCGGCCGACCTCCCGGTCGACACCGCTGCCGGCGACGGCGACGCGCAGGGCGGCGGCACGGCGCAGTCCGGCGGCGGAAAGGCCACCGGACAGACCGGCAACGCGTCGGGCGGCAACAGCAACGCGTCGACAAACAACGGCAACCCGACGAGCAACAACGGGAACGCCAACGGCAGCACCAATGGCAATGTGAAGGACGCCGACGGCGCCGCGTCGGGCAACAACGGCAACCCGACCGGCAACAACGGGAACGCCAACGGCAGTACCAACGGGAACGGCACCAACGCCAGCGCGGGCAACGGCACGCCGACGAACGGCACCGGCAGCGGCAACGGCGGAAACACCGGCAACGGCGGCTCGACCGGGACCGGCACCCCGACGAACGGCACCGGCAACGGCAACGGCGGCAACACCGGCAACGGCAACGGCAACGGCAACGGCGGAAACAACGGCAACGGCGCGACGAAGCGGGGATCGAGCCTTCCGAACGGCCTGGGCCGCGGCGTCGTCGACCGCACGACGACCGCGACAACCACCGACGCTCCCGAAGCGGACACCGTGCCGCTCGAGCCCGTGCCCGCCGACGGCGGCGACTGACCCGCTCGCGAGCAGGCGCACTGCGGACGCCACCGGCACGCCGCCGTAGACTGGAGGTCATGTCCGACACGCCGAACGTCACTCCCGCGCGCCCTGCCGAACCGGCACCCGGAACGCGCGCGCCCCTGGCCGATGGCAAAGTTCCGCCGCTGGCGCCGGTCGACATCATCGCGTTCGTGTGCGAGATCTTCGCGTTCGGCACCCTCGCGCTGTGGGGCTTCACGATGTGGCCGTTCCCGTGGAACATCGTCGTCGGCATCGGCGCCCCCGTGATCGCGATCCTCCTCTGGGCTCTCTTCGTGTCGCCGCGCGCCGTGTTCGCCGTGCACCCCTTCGTCCGCGCGTTCGTCGAACTCGTCGTCTACGCGTCCGCGACAGCCGCCTGGTGGTCGATGGGCAACGCGTGGATCGGCCTCGCATTCGGCGTCGTCGCCGTGACCGCCGGCGTCGTCGCCGGCCGGCGGCGTCTGTCGTGACCTCGGGCGCCGACGCGCTCTCTCAGCTGCGCGCGGCACTCGGCGACCGCGTCGACACCTCGCCGGCCGCCCTCGCGGCGGCACGTGCCGACAAGTCGGGGCACGCAGCATCCGGTCTCCCCCTCGCCGTCGTGCACGCCCGCAGCATCGAGGACGTGCAGCAGACGCTCCGCATCGCCACCCGCACCGGCACCCCCGTCGTGACCCGCGGCGCCGGCACCGGACTCGCCGGCGGCGCCAACGCCGGCCACGGCGAGATCGCGCTGTCGGTGCGGCGCATGGACCGCATCCTCGAGGTGCGCCCCGACGACCTCCTCGCTGTCGTCGAGCCGGGCATCCTCAACGCCGACCTCAACGCGGCGCTCGCCCCGTACGGACTCTGGTGGGCGCCCGACCCCGCGAGCCGGGCGATCTCGACGGTCGGCGGCAACATCGCGACGGGCGCCGGCGGACTGCTGTGCGCCAAGTACGGCGTCGTGCGCGACGCGGTGCTCGGCGTGGACCTCGTCCTCGCCGACGGCCGCCTGCTCCGCCTCGGCCACCGCACCGTCAAGGGCGTGACCGGCCTCGACCTGACCTCGCTCGTGATCGGCTCCGAGGGCACGCTCGGCGTCGTCGTGGGCGCGACCCTGAAGCTGCGCCGGCTGGTGGCGGGCGAGGTGTGCACGATCGCCGCCACGTTCCCCGACGTGCGCAGGGCCGCCGAGTCCTCCGCCGCGGTCACCGCGTCGGGTGCGCAGCCCGCGATCATGGAATTGATGGATGCTGCGTCCCTCGCCGCCGTCCACGCGCTCCTGGGGCTGCCGGCACCGACGCCGGGCGCGGCGCAGCTCACCGTCCAGACCGACGGCCCCGCCGCGGTCGCCGAGGCCGGCGCCATCGCCGAGGTGCTCCGTCGCGCCGGCGGCACCGTCGCCGTCTCGCACGACCGCGAGGAGGGCGAGCGGCTGCTCGCGATCCGCCGGTCGATGCACCCCGCCATGGAGTCCCTCGGCACCGCGCTCATCGAGGACGTCTCGGTGCCCCGCAGCGCCCTCCCGGCCATGTTCGACGAGATCGCCCGCGTCGAGCGCGAGCACGGCGTCGTGATCCCGACTGTCGCGCACGCCGGCGACGGCAACCTCCACCCGAACTTCATCTTCGAGGCGGAGCCCGACGAGTTCGGCGTCGTCGAGGCGCCGGATCGCATCTGGGCCGCCGCAGACGACCTGTTCCGCGCGGCGCTGCGCCTCGGCGGCACGCTCACCGGAGAGCACGGCGTGGGCGTGCTGAAGCGCCGATGGCTCGCTGACGAGCTCGGCGACGACCAGTGGGAGCTGCAGCGCCAGATCACGCGCGTGTTCGACCCGCAGGGGATCCTGAACCCGGGCAAGGTCTTCGCGCGCTGAGCCGCGCTACACGGGGTCCGCGCGCCACTGCCGCGGTGTCACGCCGCGAGCGCGACGGAATGCCCGGGCGAACGTCGTGACGTCGCTGAAGCCCGCCTCGTAGGCGACCGACTCGATGGTGCGACCGGGGGCCACGCGCAGCAGGTGCTCGGCGATGCGCAGGCGTTCGGCGCGGAGGAAGGTCGCCGGCGACTGCCCCGCCTCCTCGAACACCTGGTAAAGCCGTCGTCGTGACACGAAGTGACGGCGGGCGACCTCGTCCATGTCGAGCCCGGGCTGGGCCGCGTGCAGCCGCAGGTGCTCCTGCACGGCGTGCCGCAGCCCGCCCGAGGTGCGCGGCACGCCGCTGCCCTCGCCGAAGGAAGCGCGGATCATCACGCTCGCGAGATCCCGCAGCACGCCCGCCGCCTTGCGCTTCTCGCCATCAGCGGGTTCAGCCGCGTACGAGAAGAGGTTGCGTGCCGCGGGCGCGCGCCAGCCGCCGGGCAGCGACAGCCGCCACATGGCATCCTCGAGCATCGCCGGAGGCAGGTCCAGCGATGCGCGCGACACCTGCACGATGAGCTGCTGCTGGTCGCTCCAGGAGTAGTCGAGGTAGTACGGGCGGTCGGTGGCATACACCGTCACCGACCCCGGCGCGACGTTCGCCGAACGTCCGTTGCCGGAGACGACCCCGGTCGACGAGCGCTGCAGCGAGAGATGGATGTCGTCGCTGTTGGCCCGGTTCGCCAGCCGCACGGTGCGGTCGGCGCTCGTGCCGCACGTCGTCACGAGAGAGACGGAGATGCCGTCGTCGTAGCCCGTGTGCTCCATCCGGCCGGTGAACCGCGCCTCGAAGCCTGCGCAGCGCAACGGCACGAAGCATCCGCTGACGACCTGTTCCCAGTCATCGGCGCTCTCAGCTTCGAGAACAACCACGTTCGCCTCCTACGTGGCAGGGAGCTTACCCCGGCCGGTGGACGAGGCCGAGCCTGCACCCGTTCGACTGCACAAAACGCCGATTCGGCCGCGGCGCCGGGCGTGCACGAAACGCCGCCTGCCGGTGCACAGAACGCCGGTTCGACGTCGTGGCGGTTCTGGGAGCGTGGCGGCAGACCACCGGGACGGGAGAGACGATGACCTTCTTCGCACACGAGATCTGGGACGGACGCGGCTACGTCGGCGGCTGGGTGCGCTTCGGCAGCACCTCGACCGTGACGTCGCCGTCGACGGGCGACGCACTCGCCGAGATCGCGATCGGCAGCGCCGACGACATGGTCGACGCCATCGAGCGGGCGGATGCCTCGCAGCGGGACTGGGCGCAGCGCCCGGCGCATGAGCGCGCGGAGGTCATGCGCCGGGCGGCTGCCCTTCTCGAGGAGCACGGCGGCGTCCTCGCCGATTGGCTGGTGTCGGAGGCGGGCTCGGCGCAGGGCAAGGCGGCGTTCGAGGTCGGACTCGTGACGAGCGAACTCCATCAGGCGGCGGCGACGGCGACCATGCCCTACGGCCGGCTGCTCACCACCGCGCACCCGCGGCTGAGCATGGCCCGCCGCCGCCCCGCGGGCGTCGTCGGGGTGATCTCGCCGTTCAACTTCCCGGCGATCCTCGCGGCGCGCTCCGTCTTCCCCGCGCTCGCGCTCGGCAACGCCGTCGTGCTCAAGCCCGACCCTCGCACCTCCATCGCCGGCGGCCTGTTCCTCGCGGCGGTGCTGGCCGAGGCGGGCCTGCCGGAGGGCGTCTTCGCCGTCGTCCCGGGCGGGATCGAGACGGCGACCGCGCTCGTGGACCATCCGGCCGTGCCGGTGATCTCCTTCACCGGCTCGACCGCCGCCGGGCGCGCCATCGGCGAGCGCGCAGGCCGGCTGCTCAAACGCGCCCACCTCGAGCTCGGCGGCAACAACGCGATGATCGTGATGCCGGACGTCGACGTCGCCGCCGCGGCCTCCGCCGGAGCATGGGGATCTTTCCTTCACCAGGGCCAGATCTGCATGACCACCGGCCGACACCTCGTGCACGCCGACGTGTACGACGAATACACCACGCTGCTCGCCGAGAAGGCGCGTGCGCTCGTCGCCGCCGATCCGGCGACGGGCGCTCCACTCGGCCCGATCATCGACTCCGCGCAGCGCGACCGCGTGCACGACCTCGTGACCACGACGCTGCAAGCGGGCGCGACGCTCCTCGCCGGGGGCACGTACAGCGGCCTCTTCTACCAGCCCACGGTCCTCGGCGACGTCGAACTCGACCACGCCGCGTTCACGAACGAGATCTTCGGCCCGGTCGCCCCGGTCATGCGGTTCGAGGACGCCGACGAAGCCGCCGACATCGTCAACGCGAGCGAGTACGGCCTCTCGGTCGCGGTGCTCGCTGGCGACGCGTTCCGCGCGCTCGAGTTCGGCGACCGGCTCTCCACCGGCATCCTCCACATCAATGACCAGACCGTCGACGACGAGGCCCAGGCGCCGTTCGGCGGCACCGGCGCCTCGGGCACCGGGGCCCGTTTCGGTGGACACGAAGCGAACCTCGAGGCCTTCACCGACACGCAGTGGGTGACGGTGCAGTCCCGCATCCGGCAGTACCCGTTCTGAGACCCGAACACCAAGGAAAGGAAGTGCGATGACGCACGCACGAACGACCACCCGGCTGCGCGCCGCGGCGGTCCTTGCCGCGGGAGCGATCCTGCTGACCTCCTGCTCGACCGGCGGCACGACCGGGGAAGAACCCGCCGCCGCGGCAGCGAACGCCGAGGCGGTCGCGGCCGCCGAAGAGTTCCTCGCGCCCTGGACGGGCGAGGGCGAGAAGGATCTCCTCATCGATGAGCCGCTGTCGGCGCCCGTGGAAGAGGGCACGCACGTGGTCTATCTCGACGTCGGGACGCCGGTGAGCGCGGTGATGTGGAACAACCTGCAGGCGCCGGCCGAGCTTCTCGGTCTGCGCCTGGAGCGCATCGAGACCGGCCGCGATGCGCAGAGCGTCAACGCCGCGATGAACTCCGTCGTGGAGCTCGCCCCCGACGGGGTGATCAACATCACCCTCGATCCGATCTTCTTCGAGTCGCAGATCGAGGAGCTGGACGCCCTCGGCATCCCGATCGTGAGCGGCTCGGTCATGAACACGACGGAGTTCGGCCTCCCGGAGGCGTTCAACGGTCCCGAGTGGATGACCACGAACGGCGAGGCCCTGGGAGCCGCCGCGGTGCAACGCTCCGGAGGCGCGACGGATCTGGTCTTCTACAACATCCCCGAGTTCCCCTTCTCGTCCTACGAACTCGAGGGCGCTCGCACGAAGATCGAGGAGCTCTGCCCGGACTGCACCCTCCGGATCGTCGACATCCCGATCGCCGAGCTCGGAAGCACGGCCGCAGATCGCGTCGTGAGCGATCTGCAGGCGAACCCTCAGACCGAGTACTTCATCGCGGCGGTCGACGAGGTGCAGATCGGCCTCCCGCAGAAGCTCTCGCTCGCCGGCATCGACGTCGACGGGATCGCGATGTGGCCCGCACCGCCGAACTACGAGCAGATCGCGGCCGGCGACCAGGACGCCACCCTCTCGGTCGACCTCAACCTCATGATGTGGACCGTGCTCGACCAGCTGCTGCGCGAGATGGCCGGACAGGAGTACGAGTGGCCCGACACCCTCACCCGGGCGTCGACGCTCACCCGCATCACGGACGAGACGAACGCGCCGGCGGACCCCGTGGTCGGGTACGTCGCCATCCCCGATTACGCGGATCGGTTCGCCGCGAACTGGCTCGTCGACTGATCCCTTCGCCGGGGAGGCGCCTCGCCTCCCCGGCCCATCGAGAGGAACCCCCATGACACACCAGCACGAGACGGACGTCCCGCAGGCACCGCCGCTGCTTCGCGTGTCGGGGATCGTGAAGGCCTTTCCCGGACTCACGGCCCTCGATCATGTGGACCTCGAGGTGGCCCCCGGCGAGATCGTCGCCGTGCTCGGGCACAACGGATCGGGCAAGTCGACACTGATCAAGATCCTCGCCGGCGCCTATGCCCGCGACGCCGGCACGATCGAGACGGCGCCCGGAACCGAGCTGCATTTCATCCACCAGGATCTCGCGCTCGTCGAGCAGCTCTCAGCGGCGGAGACTCTCGCCCTCCGTCGCGATGAGGGCGCGGCATCCCTGGCCCCCTACGGCGACAGCCGGAAGAGCGCACACGCGCGCGCGCTGATCGCCCGCTTCGGCTCGGAGTTCGACGTGGACCGCCCCCTCCACCGCCTGACCCCCGCTCAGCGCGCGGTCGTCGCGATCAGCCGCGCACTGGACGGCTGGACGCATCCCGCGAACGTGCTGTTCCTCGACGAGCCCACCGAATCGCTGCACCGCACCGAGGTCGACGTGCTGTTCGAGGCCGTCAGGCGCCTCGCGGCGCAGGGCACCGGCGTGGTGTTCGTCTCGCATCGCCTCGACGAGGTGCTGCGCCTCGCGGACCGCATCGTCGTGCTGCGCAACGGCGTCAAGGTGGCCGACGAACCGGCAGCCGCCGTCGACGAGGAGCGGCTGGTCACGCTGATCACCGGCGTCGACGCCGGGACGCTGGACCACTCGCGAGCGGCTCGCGACCCGGGTGAGCCCGTGCTCTCGGTGCGGGGACTTCGCGGCGGCAGCGTCGACGGTCTCGACCTCGACGTGCGGGCGGGCGAGATCGTGGGCGTGGCGGGCGTCCTCGGATCCGGCCGCGAAGCGGTTCCCGCTCTCCTGTTCGGAGCGACCGCGTCGACGGCCGACGTCTTCACCGTGGCGGGCGATCAGTACGTCGATCGCACCCCGGCGCGCAGCCTTCGTCGCGGTGTCGCGTTCGTGCCCGGCGACCGCGCGCACTTGGGCATCGTCCGTGAGCTCTCCGCGCGCGAGAGCCTCACGCTCGCCCGCCTCGCCGCGCGCGGTCCTTTCCGTCGCATCTCGCCGCGGCACGAGCGGGCGCAGACCCTGCGCCTGCTGACCGAGAGCGATGTGCGCCCCGCCCGCACGGAGCAGCGCATGTCGCTCTTCAGCGGTGGGAACCAGCAGAAGGTCGTCATGGCGGCCGCACTTCGGGACCGCCCGCGGGTGCTCCTCCTCGACGAGCCGACTCAGGGGGTGGATGTCGGGGCGAAGGCCGCCATCTATGCGGCGATCGAGCGTGGAGCGGCTGACGGATCGGCCGTGCTCGTGAGCTCGTCGGACGCCGAGGAGCTGCTGAGGCTCTGCGATCGCGTCGTCGTCATGCGCGAGGGACGAGCCGCCGCCGTCCTCGCCGGCGAGGCCTTGACCGAGCACCGCCTCGTCGCCGAGGGCTACGGGGTGCCCTGAGCTTTCACGATCCCGAGCCCTCCGAACGCACCCGACCCGCCTACACCCGAGGAGTCCCTCATGACCAGCAGCCGTGCCGACGTCGTCCGCGCACTCTCCTTCCGCAACATCAGCGCGATCTACATCTTCGTCATCCTCTTCGCCGTCTTCGCGATCTGGATCCCCGACAGGTTCCTGCAGCCCGGTGTCTGGCGCTCGCTGCTCGATGCCGAAGCGCTCACGGGCATCGCGGCGATCGCCGCGCTGATCCCGCTCGTCGCGGGTTCGCTGAACCTCGCGATCGGCGCTCAGGTCGGCTTCACGGCGATCCTGTCGGCGTTCCTGCTGGGCAGAGCGGGCCTGCCGATCGCGTTCCAGCTGCCCGCGGTACTGCTCGCCGGCGGGCTCATCGGGCTCGTGACCGCACTCGTGATCACCCGGCTCAAGGTCGAGCCGATCATCGCGACGCTCGGCATGAGCTCGATCCTGCTCGCCGGCATGGCGTGGGTGTCGGGCAGCCAGCAGATCCTCGGCCTGGACCCCGCGTACCGCCAGATCGCATCCGCCCAGTTCGCCGGCATCACAGTCCCGGTGTGGACTCTCCTCGGCGTCGCACTCGTCACGTGGTACGTGCTCGAGCGCACGCCGGCGGGCCGGCGCATGTACGCCGTGGGCTTCAACCCCGACGCCGCGCGGCTGGCCGGTGTCCACGTCGAGCGGATCCGGATCGGAACCCTCGTGGCGGGGGGCGTGCTCTCGGCGCTGGCAGGGGCGCTTCTGACCAGCCGCCTCAACGCCGGCGACCCCACCGTCGGTCCCAGCTTCCTCCTGCCGGCGCTCACCGCCGTGTTCCTCGGCTCCACCCAGTTCAAGGGCGGCCGCTTCAACGTGCTCGGCACGATCGTGTCGATGTACGTGCTGGCGGTGGGCATCAAGGGCCTGCAGCTCGCCGGCGCTCCTCGATGGGTGAACGACCTCTTCTACGGACTGTCGCTGCTGCTCGCCGTGGCCCTCTCGCAGTGGGAGAAGACGTCACGTCGCAGCGCGGCGATCGACCGCGCGATCCGCGGCTCGCGCCGCCCCGGATCCGACGGCGCCGCCGGTCGCAGCGGTGACGCCCCGGCCGTCTCGGCGTCCGTCGGCGCCGGCCGACCCGAGGACGGATAGGGTCAGATGCCCTGCCAGTCCGGCTTGTTGTCGTACGCGTAGCGGTAGTAGTCGGAGCGGGTCAGCTGCGAGGCGGCCGCCTCGTCCACCACGACCGTGGCGTGGGGGTGGAGCTGGATCGCCGAGCCCGGAAGCGACGCCGAGAGCGGACCCTCGACCGCGCCCGCGACGGCGGCGGCCTTGCCTTCGCCGAACGCCAGCAGCACGAGGTGACGGGCGCGCAGGATGGTGCCCAGGCCCTGCGTGACGCAATGCATCGGCACGTCGTCGATCGAGTCGAAGAAGCGCGCGTTGTCGCGGCGCGTCTGCTCGGTGAGGGTCTTCACGCGGGTGATCGACGAGAACGACGAGCCGGGCTCGTTGAAGCCGATGTGGCCGTCGGTGCCGATGCCGAGGATCTGCAGGTCGATGCCGCCGGCCGCACGGATGGCCTCGTCGTACTCCTCGCCGTGATGCTCGATGCCGTCCGGCGTGCCGTCGGGTGTGCGGATGAGCGCGGGGTTGAGGCCGAGCGGCTCGACGACCTCGCGCGTGATCACCGAACGGTAGCTCTCGGGGTGCGCCGGGTCGATGCCGACGTACTCGTCCAGCGCGAAGCCGCGCACGCGCGAGAGGTCGACGCCCTCCAGCCGCGAGCGCAGCGCCTCGTACACGGGCAGCGGCGTGGACCCGGTCGCAAGCCCCAGGACCGTCTCGGGGTTCGCGCGGACGAGTCCGGCGATGTGGTCGGCGACGAGCGCTCCCGCCGCTGCCTTGTCGCGGACGATGACGATCTCAGCCATGAACCAGTGCCTCCTCGGCGTCGTGTGTGGCGTCGCCCTCCGCCCCCACGAGCGCGGCTCCGAGCGCGGCGGCCGGCGAACCCGGCGGCAGCAGCTCGACCCGGTCGGCGAGGTGCAGCGAGCGCATGAACGGGGACGCCTCGGCACTGGCCGCGAGTTCGGCTGCGACATCCGTCATCAGTCGGTCTCCCAATGCCGTCACACCCCCTCCGAGGACCACGATATCGACGTCGGCGGTCAGCACCAGCACCCGGATCGCGGCCGCCACACCGCGGGCGAGACCTGCACGCAGCTGTCGCGCCGACGGGTCGCCCGCGTCGGCGGCGTCGAAGACGTCGCGCACGGGCAGCGCGGCGCGCGGGGGCCCGCGCGCCGCGCTCGCGCCGCCGCCCGCGAAGGCCTCGATGCAGCCCCGCTGACCGCAGCGGCACAGGGGTCCGTTCGGGTCGACCGAGATGTGCCCGACCTCCCCCGCGGTGCCGCGGGCGCCGCGCCAGAGGACGCCGTCGGAGACGATGCCCGCAGCGATGCCGGTGCCGAGGTTGAGGTACGCCATCGAGCCCGGCGCGGGCGCGCCGCCCCGCGTGTGGAGCGCGTGCGCGCCGAGGGCCGCGGCCTTGACGTCGTTCTCGACCTGCACGGGCACACCCAGCTGAGGCGCGACGATCGCCGCGAGGTCCAGTTCGTCGACCCCGAGGTTCACCGCGTGCACGACGCGGCCGGTACCTGGCTCGATCTGGCCCGGGATGCCGACCCCCACCGAGCGCACGGCGGAGAGGTCCACGCCGGCCTCGGAGCCGAGCGCACGCACGGCGTCGAGGACCGTCTGGGCCACAGCATCCGGTCCCCATCCCGTGGGGATGCGGAGGCGGCCCGCGATCGCGCCCTCGGCGTCGACCGCGACGGCGTCGGTCTTGGTGCCGCCGACGTCCAGCCCGACCTTCATCGGCCGACCTCCCCGTGGGAGGCGGCGTGGTCCTTCGTGCGCATCAGCCCTTGACCGCCCCCGAGACGAGACCGCTGGTCATGCGGTGCTGGACGATGAGGAAGAACACGATGACCGGGATGGCCATGATCGTGGACGCGGCCATCACGACGGCCCAGTCGGTCGCCTTCGTCGCCTGGACGAAGGACTGGAGCCAGATGGGGAGCGTCTTGGACTCGGGTCGCGTCATGATCACGAGCGCGAGCAGGAACTCGTTCCACGCCTGGATGAAGGCGAACACACCCGTGGCGATCAGGCCGGGGGCCAGCAGGGGGAAGGTGATCCGCCAGAACGCGCCGGAGCGGCTGCATCCGTCGATCATCGCGGCCTCCTCCAGGTCCACAGGAACCCCGTTGACGAAGCCGCGCAGCGTCCAGATCGTGAACGGGAGCACGACGGCGATGTACACCATGCTCAGCCCGATGATCGTGTTGAGCAGGTACCACCCGTCCAGCAGGCGGAACAGGGAGATGATCATCGCCTCGATCGGGATCATCTGGATCACGAGGATCGCGATGATGAACGCCGTGCGCGTGCGGAAGCGGTAGCGCGAGACGGCGATCGCGCCGAGGAACGCGAAGGCGAGCGCGACGACCAGGGTGATCCCGGTGACGGAGAGCGAGTTCAGCAGCGCCGTGATCAGGCTCTCGTCGCCGAGCGCCTCCTGATAGTTGCTGAGCGTGAACTCGTCCGGCCACCAGTGCGGCGTCGTCGTGCGCACGGCCGAAGCGGGCAGCAGCGACGTGTTCAGCATCCAGTAGACCGGGAACAGGGATGCCACGATCACGACGATGGCGGCGATGTTCAGGAAGACGCGCGATACGGCGCGACGCGGCCGGGCGGTCATGATTCCTCCTTGAGCATCGTGCGGATCCAGTAGCCGGAGATGACGAGCATGATGGCGACCAGGATCACCGAGATCGCGCCGCCGGCGCCGAGGTCGCCCGAGGCCATCGACACGCTGTAGATGTAGACGCCGATCGTGTTCGTCTCAGCGCGGACGCCGCCGATCGACTGCAGGCCGTAGATCTGCGCGAACACCCGCAGGTCCCAGATCACCTGCAGGACGAGGAGCACGAGCAGGATCGAGCGCAGGTAGGGGAAGACGATGAGACGGAAGCGCGCGAATCCGCCCGCGCCGTCCAGGGCAGCGGCTTCCAGCACCTCGTCGGGAACCTGCGTGAGCGCGGCGTACGTGCTGAAGGCGACGAAGGGGATCGCTCCCCACGTGATGATGATCGCCGCCACGCTGAAGAAGCTCACCGGGTTGATGAGCCAGCTGTGGCCGATCCAGTTCTCGCCGGTGATCTGCGTCAACAGCCAGTTCACGAGTCCGTACTGGGTGTCGAAGATCCAGCCCCAGACGATCGTCGCGGTCAGCGCGGGCATGGCCCAGGCGAGCAGCAGCGAGACGGACACGGCCGTGCGCATCACCTTGCCGAGCTTGGTCATCATGACGGCGATGGCGACGCCGAGGAGCATCGTGGCGACGACGCTCACGATGCACAGCACGATGCTGCGGCCGAGCACGGCCCAGAACTCGGGATCCGTGAGCACGTCCGCGTAGTTCTGGATACCGATGAACTCGGGTGGGGCGCCGAAGATCTGCGCTCGTCCGAACTTCTGGAACGACATGATCGCCAGCTGGACCAGCGGCCAGCCGATGAAGACCACGAGCATGATGAGCGCGGGCGTCATCAACGCGAGCGGCGCCCACGGGAAGCCGCGCCTCTTCGGCCGTTCGGGGTCTGGCCGCGACTCGGGTGACGGGGCCGGCGGAGCCGACGCTTCTGCGGGGATCGTCGTCATGGCGAAACCTCCTCTCAAGATTCTGTGAGCCCGCGAGCGGGCATGGACAGGGGTGCCTCGCGGCACGAGGCACCCCGGTCCCGGATGTCAGCCGTTCAGGATCGATTCGATCTGCTCGTCGGCTGCGGTGGCGAGCTCCTTGATGTCGCCGCCGTTCGCGATGTTGACGACCAGGTCCTGCATGATGCCCTGCGCCTCGACGTCCGCCCAGTTCGGCGATGCCGGGGTGAGCTTGGAGTTGGCAGCGGCCTCGGCGATGACGGTCGCGAGCTCAGGCGTGGCGGCGGCGACCTTGTCACCGAGCGAGACGAGCGCGGGAACGAGGCCGTTCTCGGCGAGGATCGTCTGGTACTCGTCGCTCAGCATGATCTCGAGCGCGCTCTTGGCGAGGTCGGGGTTCTTCGACTTCGCGGCGATGCCGACGTTCGAGCCGCCCGCGAACACCTGGGCGGCGCCGCCGTCCATACCCGGGAGGGCGTAGTAGCCGGTGATGTCCGCGACGGCCGTCGGCTGCTTGTCCTCGTCGGCGACGATCGACCAGTAGGCCCAGCTCGGAGCCGAGTACGTCGCGGACTGCTCGGTGCGGAAGGGCACCCAGCCGTCGGCCTCGTCGCCGTCCTTGGGCGCGAGCGACGCCTTGGTCATGAGCTCCTGGACCTGCGCGAGGCCGGCGAGCGACTCGTCGCTCGAGAGCTGCGCGTCCCACTCGTCGCCGTCCTGGACGGCGATCTCGCCGCCGTTCTCCCAGATGAAGGGCAGGCCGTTGTACCAGTCCTTGCCCGGGAAGTAGACGCCCGAGACACCCGGCAGCGCGCCGGCGAGCGTGACGCCGTTCGACACGTACTCGTCGAGCGTCGTGGGCACGGCGACGCCGGCCTGCTCGTACATCGCGGTGTTGTAGAAGACGACGCGGGCGCCCGAGTAATACGGCGCCGCGTAGAGCGTGCCGTCCCAGCTGCCGGCCTCGACGAAGCCGGGGAGCAGGTCGTCGCCGCCGAGGTCGCCCTCGATGTCGGCGAGGCTCAGGAGGGCCCCGCTCGAGGTGAACGCGGGGGCCTGCGTGTTGCCCATCTCGACGATGTCGGGGCTGTCGTTCGACGACAGGCTCGTGGTGAGCTTGTCGACGAGGCCGGTCCACTGCTGCTCCTCGATGACCAGCGTCGACCCGGGGTTCTCGTCCTCGAAGGTCTTCTTCAGGTAGTCGCGAGCGTCCTGCGGCGTGTCGGCGCCGACCAGCCACACGCGGATCTCGGCGCCCTCCTCGGACGATGAGCCGCCGCCGTCGCCGCTGCCGCCGGCGCAGCCGGCGAGCACCAGTGCCGAGGCGCCGATGAGCGCCACAGCTCCAAGCGTCTTCTTCATGGTGTCTTCCTTCGTTCTCGGTGTTCTCTTGGTGTTCCGGGTGGGCCGGGTGACCCATCCGGGGGTGGAGGGCTCGCGAGGAGCGCTCCGTGTTGTTTCGGGATCCGGGGGGATCCCCCGGGGGAATCGCGCTGTGTCAGGACACCCCGAGTTGTCCGGACAGGACCATGACGGCCGCGCCGCGCAGGACGATGTCCTGGCCTTGCTCCGTCATCCGCACTCGCACGCCCTCGTCGACGGACGGCGCGAGCGTGCGCGCGCGGAGTGTCTCGACGGTCTGCTCCGCGAGGGAGCCGCCGAGGAGTTCAGGGGGGCCGGAGAGGACGATCTCCGACACGTCGAGCGCGCCGACTACCGGCGCCAGCGCGATGCCGAGCCGCTCCCCCGCGTCGCGGAGGATGCCGTCGTGGGCAGCGGGGTCGGCCGCGGCGCTGAGCCGCGAAGTCAGCGAAGGCACGGACAGCCAGGCCTCGAGGCATCCGACCTTGCCGCACGCGCATTGCGGGCCGCCGTCGGTGCCGACGGTGACGTGGCCGATCTCGCCCGCGGCGAAGCGGCTGCCGCGCATGGGCTGGCCGGCGAGGAGCAGACCCGAGCCGACGCCCCGCCCGACCTTGACGAGCAGCACGTCGTCGGGCGCGCCGCCGAACGTGTACTCGGCGAGCACCGCGGCGTTCGCGTCGTTCGCCACCAGGACGGGAACGCCGAGCGCCCCGCGCAGCGCGCCCTCGAGGTCGAAGCCGGCCCAGCCGAAGTTCGGGGCGGTGAGGATCACGCCGCGATCGTCGACGACGCCGGGGGTGCCGACGCCGACGCCGAGCACAGGCGCGTGCGAGTCGGCGACGAGTGCCCGGGCGAGTTCGACGACGGTGTCGACGAGGGCATCAGCGGCGGGCACCGCGACCTCCCGACGCGCGACGATCCCGCCGTCGAGGGTCAGGACGGCGCCGATGAAGGTGTCGCTGCCCGACAGGTCGAGCCCGATGATGCGGTGACCGGCATGGTCGAGGTCGACGAGGATCGCGGGCTTGCCGGGACCCGAGGCCTCGCGCACCCCCATCTCGGCGACGAACCCGTCGGCGATGAGCTCGGCGACGAGGTCGGAGATCGTGACCCGGGTGAGTCCCGTCTCACGCGACAGGTCGGCGCGGCTCATCGCGCCCTGGTGGAAGAGGGTCTGGAGCACGAGCGAGCGGTTGTGGCCGCGCGCGTGCTCGGGCAGGACCTTCGCACCTTGGCGGAGCGTGCGTCCGGGTGCGAATGCGCGGGCATTCGTGGTGGGGCTCTGCGGCGCGTCGATAATGGAAGGGCCGCGCCGCGCTTCCGTGTTGGGCATGTTTGTTAGTAGACCTTACGAACTAACTTTCCGCAAGTCCCTGAGCGCGATTTGAGCGGATGCTTTACAAAACCGTGACACGCCGTGTTCCGATCGTTACGAAGCCGCCCCGGCGTTTCCGGCTGTGACCGGCGGTTCGTGCGTGACCACCCCGTGACCTCAGCACCCGGGCACGTCGCCTACCATGGGGGGAAGCGTTGATCACAGTCGGGGGTGTGGCGTGACGAATCTGGCGACCGAGTCGCAGGCCGGAAAGGCGTCCGGGGACGACGCCGCGAAGGCCCAGCAGGCCGTCGAGGACGAGCAGTCCGCATCGGCGGACACCACGGAATCGAATGCCGTGGACGAGACGGATGCTGAGGCCCCGGCGGATGCCGAGACGGCCGAGTCCGTCGCGCCCGCTGAGGCGGACGACTCCCCCGCCGACGGCGCGGACGCCGAGTCGGCAGCGACCGAGGACGCGGAGCCCGAGCCGGAGCCCGAGCCCGCAGTCGAGGCAGCGCTCGCTGACGAACCCGAGCCCGAACCTGAGCCCGCCGACGACACCGAGGCCGAGGCATCCGTCACCACCGACGCTGAGACCGTCGCCGTCGCGACCGCCCCGGCGGACGGCTCCCCCACCCTCGCGTGGGCGCCGGCCGAGCCCAAGCCGAAGAAGAAGCACACCGCGATCTGGGTCAGCGCCGCCGCCGGCGTCGCCGTGATCGGACTCGTGGTCTCGTCGCTCGTGCTCATCGCACCCGGCACTACCGTCGCCGGAGTGCCGGTGGGATGGCTGACTCCCGGTGCAGCAGCCGACGCCATCGAGCAGCGCTTGGCCGAGACCACGGTCGTGCTCACCGGCACGGGCGAGGACGCCGAGGTCACCGGCGCCGAACTGGGCGCCGCGGTCGACGCGAAGGCACTCGCCGACGCCGCATTCGCGCAGCATCCGATGTGGAACCCCACCGCGTGGTTCGCCGCGACCGATGCCGAGATCGAGCTCGACCCGGCCGCCGCCACCGCGGCCCTCCGCGAGGTCGCGCCGCAGCTCTACACCGACCCGACCGACGCGACGCTCGCGTTCGACGCGGCCACCGCGTCGTATGTCGCGACGCCGGCTGTCGCCGGGGCCGGGATCGACGTGGCCTCGGTCCAGGACGCCATCCAGGCGGCCTTCGAGGCCGGCGAGACGCGCGTGCAGCTCGACCCCGTCTCCGCCGAGGTTCCCGCCGACATCTCGACGGAGACCGCCGACGCGACAGTCGCGCAGCTGAACGGCATGCTCGACACCGCCGGCTTCTATGTCGGCGAGGAGCGCACGGTGCCGATCGACCGCGCGACGCTGGCAGGCTGGCTGACCGTCGCGCCCGACCCCGACAACGCCGCGTACGACATCACCGCCGATCAGTCGGCGATCCAGGCCGCGGTGGACGGTCTTCCCGCCGCGGTGAACCGGCCGGCCGAGAACGGCGCCGTCATCACCAACTCGGCGGGCAAGGTCCTCCGCGAGGAGGCGCCCGGGATCTCGGGGCGCGAGGTCGGCGACACCACGAACTTCGCCTCCGACTTCGCCACGCAGCTGGCCACCGGAAACGCGGTCTTCGAGACGCCCGTGACCGAGGTCGCGCCCGTCGTCTCCACGTTCGCCCGCACTGTCGAGGTCGACCTCTCCAGCCAGACGGCGACGCTCTTCGAGAACGGCAACGTGGTCACCTCCTACACGATCTCGTCGGGGCTCTCCGGCACGCCGACGCCCACCGGGCACTTCACCGTGAACGCCTTCACCCGCGTCCAGGACATGGGCGCGCTGTGCTACAACCCGGCCGCGGTGAACAGCTACTGCACGAAGGACGTGCCGTGGATCACCTGGTTCGCACCCGACATCGCGTTCCACGGCGCTTCCAACTTCCGCAGCCGCCTGGGCTTTCCGCAGAGTCACGGCTGCGTGAACATGTGGAACGACGACGCGAAGTTCGTCTACGACTGGACCGCGCGCGGCACCGAGGTCTGGGTCCACGCCTGATCGCGGTCACGCCTCCACGCTGACCCACCGCCTGCCGGCGACCCCGGCGATCACGAGGCCGAGTCCCGCGACGGCCGTGAGGCCCAACCCGATGATCGCGGGGACGACCCCGGCGGCGTCGGCGGTGAGCGCCGCGCGCAGGAGCGCTGTCGCGGCCGCGGTCGGCAGCGCCGCCGCGATCTGCGAGATGACCGGCGGAACCGTCCCGGCGAGCCCTGCCGCGAGCGCGACGATCGCGATCAGTGCGGCGACGATCCGGCCGGTGGCACCGAACGCGGCCGCCAGCCCCTGATTCGCGACACCGAAGACCGCGCCGCACAGCATCGCCGACGCGACGAACGCGATCCACTCCAGCGGGTTCACACCCACCGACGTGAGCACGGCGGCACCCACCACGACGCCCTGCGCAGCGCAGATCGCCACCGTCGGCACGACGGCGCGCAGGCCGATCGCGACCGAGCCGGCGCCGCTGAGCAGTCGCGCCGTCGGCACCGCCTGCACGGCGATCGCGGTGACGAGCGCACCGAGCCACAGCGCGATCATCGTGAAGAGCGGAACGGATTGGATGCCGGTCGCCGGCGTCGCCTGGTGCACCACGACGGGCTCTGCGACGACGACCGACAGCGTGTCGATGTCATCGTCGGTGTAGGTCGGGAGCTGGGTCGACGCGGAGTCCAGCCCCGACGACAGCTCGGCGGCCCCGGCGTCGACCTGTGCGGTGCCCGCGGCGAGCTGGGCGGCGCCGTCGGCCACTTCTCCGCCGCCTGTGCGGGACGAGGCGGCACCGGCCGACACCTGGCCGGCGCCCGTCGCCGCACTGTCGATGCCGCTCACAACCCTCGGCAGCGCGGCGGCGAGCGCGTCATTGCCGACGGCGACGCGCCGCGCGCCGGTCGTGAGGTCGCGCAGCGCCGCGTCGGCGGCCTCGAGCTGCCGGAGCGCCTGCGTCGCCCGGTCGCACAGCGCTCCCGGTCCGGGGAGCCCGCAGAGCTCGGCGACGACCCCGGCGAAGGCGAGGGTCGCGGCATCCGCCTGCCGCAGCGCCTCGTCGAGCGATCCGGCGACCCGGTTCGCCCCGGCGGCGACGTCCGCCGCCGCCCCCGGCAGCGGCTGGGCCGAGGCGTCGAGCTGTGCCAGCCCGGAGGCCAGGCCCGCTGCTCCCGCGCTCAGCGACGCGAGCCCTGACGACAGCGCGCTCGCCCCGCCCGACAGGTCGGCAGCCCCCGTCGCCGCCGACGCGGCACCGGTCGCGACCTGATCCGCACCCGCTGCCGCCTGGCCGATCTGCTCGGCGATCGTGTTGAACCCGGTGTAGACCTGCTGGAGGTAGCGGCCGGTGAGCTCGCGGCCGAGGGCGGCGGTCGCGGACTGCGTCACCGCGCCGGTGAGCGCCGGGTCGAGCCAGGCGGACGCGGGGGTCGTGCGCACCTCGACGACGGCCTGCCGCGCCTGCGCTCCCGGCCCTGAGATCGAGGTGGCGTCGGCCGAGAAGGTCGGGGGGATCCGCACGACCGCCACGTATCGTCCGGCCGCGAGGCCCTCGGCGGCGTCCTCGTCGTTCGTGAGCACCCAGTCGAGGCTCGGCGGCGGATCCTGTGTGGCGTCCGCGCCGGGCTGCGCAGGCTCCTGTGCGGCCAGCAGCCCCGCGGCGAACTGACGCCCGAGCGGCACGGACTGCCCGTCGACGGTGACGGGCACGTCGTCGTTCACGATCGCGGCGGTCAGCCGCTCCGGGTGGGCCGTGGGTGCGGCGAGCGCCCACGCCAGGATCCCGCCGATCAGGAGCGGGACCACGATCAGGCCGATCACCGCCAGGCGTCCGAGTCGCGGCGACCCCGAGGTCGCGCTGAACGCGGTCATCAGCCCGGCCCTGCCGGGCCCACGGCGACCCCGCCCGCCGCGACGAGCGCACGGTCCCTGTCGTCGCCCGCGAGCCTCCCCACGACGGGCACCACGTCGGCGGGCAGCGCCGGTGCGACGTCGACGGCGTCACGCGCGGCGACCACCAGCGCGAGTCCGCGGTCGGCCGCCCGCGCGGCCGTCAGTTCGCCGTGCACACGGCGCAGCGCCGCCGGCGAGCCGAGGTCGTCGAGTCCCGCCACGAACACGACAGCGGGACCCGTCGCCAACGCGATCCCGAGGCCCCCGCCGTCGGGGGGCACGCGCCAGTACGACGTGAGCGCACGCACGGTGGCGGCGCGGGCCGGCAGCACGAACCCGGCCACCCTGACACGTCCTTCCGCCAGTTCGGCGCGCCCGCACAGCGCGGCGAGCATCGCACGCCGCTCCGCGGCATCCGCTCCCTCGATCACGAGGATGCCGCCCGGCGCGAGCTCCGCGTCCAGCGTGCAGTCGTGGTCGTGCACGCGCGCTCCCTCGGCCGCCAGCGCGAGGTCGCGATCGGGCCAGTCGGCGAGCGCGAGCTCCTCCGCGAGCCCCTCTCCCTCGACGTCGAACGACGGCAGCAGGCGGCCGAGCCACGCCGGCATCCACCACGCGTGGTGCCCGAACAGCACCAGCACCGCCGGGATCAGCGTCATCCGCACCAGGAACGCGTCGATGACCACGCCGACGGCGAGCCCGAACGCGATCGGCTGGATGTTGGCATCGCCGTCGGGCACGAACGCGACGAACACCGCGAACATGATCGTCGCGGCCGCGGTGACCACGCGGGCGGATGCTGCGAACCCGTCGTGCACGGCACGCACCGGCTCGCCGTGGTGCACGTAGTCCTCGCGCATGCGGCTGACGAGGAACACCTCGTAATCCATCGCGAGCCCGAAGAGCACACCCATGAGGATGATCGGCATGAAGCTGATGACGGTGCCCACCGACGCCACGCCGAGCGGCCCGGCGAACAGACCGTCGACGAAGACGAGCGTGGTCAGACCGAACGCCGCGCCGATCGACAGCACGTAGCCCAGCGCCGCCGTGATCGGCACGACGATGGAGCGGAACACCATCGCGAGGAGCACGAGCGACAGCCCCACGACGAGGACGCCGAACGGCAGCAGGGCGCCGGCGAGACGCGCGGAGATGTCGATGCCGGCCGCGGTGTAGCCGGTCACCGAGAGGTCCACCCCGTACTCGGTCTCGAAGTGGTCGTGCATGGCGCGGAGCGTCGCGACGAGGTCCGCCGTGGCGACCGAGTCCGGCCCGCCCTCGGGGATCACCTGCACGATGCCGGTGTCGCCGGTCTCGTTCGGCGTCGTCAGCGGCACCGACGCGACGCCGTCGACCGTCGCGATCTCGGTGCCGAGATCGTTCATCAGTCCGACGGGATCCGTGCTCTGGATCACCGACCCCGTCACGAGCAGCGGGCCGTTGTACCCGGGGCCGAAGTGCTCGGCGATGAGGTCGTATGTCACCCGGCCCGGCTCGCCCTCCTCCATCGAGCCCGCGTCCGGAAGCGCGAGGCGCAGGTGCGCCGCCGGGAGAGCCGCGAACGCGAGCAGCCCCACGACGAGTACGACGGTCACGAGCGGCCACCGGGTGACCGTGTGCACCCAGCCGCGGAAGAAGCCACCCGGTGCGCGCGCGGCCCCCGGCGCGGGGCCGGCATCGTCCGGGTCCGGCGCATCGCCCGGGTCGGCGGCGTCCGCCGCATCGCCCGCCGCATCAGCGTCCGTCGCTTCGTCCGCGTCCGCGGCCGCCTCGGCCGGGTCGACGAGCTCGACCTCGGCGTCGTCGAGCGCGGGCCTTTCCCACTCGTCGTCGACGTCGTCGGCCGCTGCCTCCGCATCGGCAGGGGTCGCCGCATCCGTGTTCCGAGCCGGACGGTACCGCCGCGGCACGACGCGCCACTTCGCGAACCCCAGGAGCGCGGGGGTCAGCGTGAGCGAGACCAGCACCGCGAGCGCCACCGCTACGGCAGCCGCGACGCCCATGGTCGTGAGGAACGGGATGCCGGCGACCGCGAGCCCGAGGAGCGCGATGATCACCGTGAGCGCGGCGAACACGACCGCCGATCCCGACGTCGCGATCGCGCGCGCCGCCGCCTCTTCGGGCTCCACTGCCTCCTTGAGCTGGTCCTGATGTCGGGCGAGTACGAACAGTGCGTAGTCGATGCCGACGGCGAGACCGAGCATGAGGGCGAGGAGCGGCGTCGTCGAGGTGATCGTGGTGAACCGGGTCGCGATGAGCACGATCGACAGCGACGCTCCGACGCCGACGATGGCCGTGACGAGCGGCAGCCCGGCGGCCACCAGCGAGGCGAACGTGAACACCAGCACCACGAACGCGACACCGATGCCGATGAGCTCGGTGATGCTGATGCCCGTCGAGCTCTGCGAGAAGAGCTGCCCGCCGACCGACACCTGCGAGCCCTCGGGAAGCGCCGCTTCGAGCGCCGCGCCCGCATCCTGCAGGGCCTGGCCGGTCGAGGCGTGCACGGCGGTGCCGCTCACGGTCAGCTGGATCGGCACCAGCACGGCGTCGCCGTCGGCGCTGACGTTCGCCGACGACGCCTGGCCGTACGGCGACGTCGCCGACGACACCTGAGGGATCTCGGCGATCGCATCGACGGATGCCTCGACCGCCGCCTCGAAGCCGGGATCCGTCGCCGATCCGCCCGGCGGGGCGACGGCGATCAGCTGCGCAGACCCACCGCTCACCTGCGGGAACGTGCGGGCGAGCGCGTCGAGCGCCTCCTGCGACTCGGTGCCGGGGATCGAGTACGTGTTGTCGGTGCCGGTGCCCAGCAGCGCCGCACCCGCGAACAGCGCCATGAGCACCGCGATCCACACGCCCAGCACGAGGCCGCGGGCGTGGAAGGCCCAGCGCCCGAGCGTGTAGAGCAGAGGCGACATCGTCCTCCCTCGGAAGGGCCGCCCCTCCCCAGCGGCGGTGGCGACCCCAGGGTAGGACTGCGCGACCCCGGGATCAACAGCCCCGGAGACGACGAACGGACGGATGCTTCAGCATCCGTCCGTTCGTATGTCAGGTGTCAGAGCGCGTCGATGACCTCGTTGAAGGTCTGCGACGGACGCATGACACCGGCGACCAGGTCGGCGTCGGGGCGGTAGTAGCCGCCGATCTCGACGGCCGAGCCCTGCACCGCGAGGAGCTCGTCGACGATCTTCTGCTCGTTCGCGGCGAGCGCCGCGGCCACGGGGGCGAAAGCCGCCGCGAGGTCGGCGTCGGCCTGCTGCTTCGCGAGCTCCTGCGTCCAGTAGAGCGCGAGGTAGAAGTGGCTGCCGCGGTTGTCGATCGTGCCGAGGGCACGGCCGGGCGACTTGTCGTTCTCGAGGAACGTGCCGGTCGCCGCGTCCAGCGTGTCGGCCAGCACCTGCGCCTTGGCGTTGCCGGTGAAGTCGGCGAGGTGCTCGAGCGACGCGGCGAGCGCGAAGAACTCGCCGAGCGAGTCCCAGCGCAGGTAGTCCTCGGCGAGGAGCTGCTGCACGTGCTTCGGGGCCGAGCCGCCCGCGCCCGTCTCGAAGAGGCCGCCGCCCGCGAGGAGCGGGACGATCGACAGCATCTTGGCGCTCGTGCCGACCTCGAGGATCGGGAACAGGTCGGTGAGGTAGTCGCGCAGCACGTTGCCGGTCACCGAGATGGTGTCTTCGCCCTTGCGCAGGCGGTCCAGCGAGTACTGGGTCGCGACGGCCGGCGCGAGGATCTCGATCGTGAGGCCGTCGGTGTCGTGGTCGGCGAGGTACGTCTTGACCTTGGCGATGAGGGCCGCGTCGTGCGAGCGGTTCTCGTCGAGCCAGAACACGGCGGGGGCACCGGTGGCGCGGGCGCGCGTGACGGCGAGCTTCACCCAGTCGCGGATCGCGACGTCCTTGGTCTG
>JAVBUG010000263.1:0-28991 GCA_031555515.1 Microbacterium sp.
AAGTGGTGCTTCCACTCGACGCGGCCGTCGGGGCGGACGCGCGAATTGAAGAACACGCCGCGTTCGGCCTTGCGGCGGGTGCCGCCGCCGAGCCCGAAGGCGAGCGCGTGGTCGACGAGCTCGTCGCGCGACGCCCAGTCGGCCGGCCCGGCGAAGAAGTCGCGGATCTGCTTCGCCCCCGCGTTCGGATCGAGGCCCGGCGTGATGTCGACGACGACGAGTTCGCGCACGAGATCGGGGCGGGAGGCCGCCACCGCGGCCGCGGTCAGCCCGCCGAGCGACTGTCCGACGAGGAGCTGCGGGGCGTCGGTCCACGCGTCGATGCCCGTGGCGACATCGGGCGCGAGCACGCGCGCGACGTAGGCGGCGTCGTCGCGCCACGACGAGTCGCCGTGGCCGGGGAGGTCGATCGCGAGAGCGGGGAGCCCGAGCGCGAGGATCGTCGTGTCCCACGTGTGGGCGTTGAGTCCCGCGCCGTGGACGAACGTCACGACGGGTGCGGCTCCCGGCGCGTCGGCCGGCGTGTAGCGCAGGGCGCTCAGCGTGCGGCCGTCGGCGAGCGTCAGCGACAGGCGCTCGCCACGGGGGACGGATGCTGCGATGCCGGCCTCGGCCGCCTGCTCGGGAAGGAACGAGAACTCGTCGATGGGGTCGCTCACCCGCTCATCATGCCGCACCCCGGCGACGCCCGGCCCCGCGCGAGCGCGCCCTCGGTAGTCTGGCGTCATGACGGCAGAACACCGCGTCCACCTCTCGCGAGCGGCGCGACCCGCCTATCAGGCGCTCTCGGCGTTCTCGAAGACCGTGGGCGGCATCGCCGCCGAGAACGGCATCGATGACCGGCTCAAGGAGCTCGTGCAGATCCACGCGTCGCAGCTCAACGGCTGCGCGTACTGCGTGCGCGTGCACGTGGAGCGCGCGCTCGCCGCGGGCGTGACGGCGGACGTGATCGCCCAGCTGCCGGTGTGGCGGGAGTCCGGCGTCTTCTCCGATCGTGAGCGCGCGGGCCTCGAACTCGCCGAGGCGTACGTCTTCATCCACCAGGACGGCATCCCCGACGACGTCTACAACCGGATCGGCGGCGTGCTGAGCGAGAAGGAGTATGTCGGCCTCAGCTGGATCCTGGTGTCGATCAACGCGTTCAATCGCATCGCCATCGCCGGCCGGTACAGCACGCCTCCCCGCGACGACCTCGTGGGCGAAGACAAGGACGCCGCCGCGGGCGCCGCGTGGTGACGGTCCCCACACCCCCTCTCGATCCGCCACCGGTCGACCCCGTCGTCCCGGGGGCCGTCAATCTGCGCGACGTCGGCGGCTTGCGCGCGGGTGACGCGTCGACGCGGTACGGCGTGCTGTACCGCTCGGGCAACCTCGCGCGGCTCGATCCGGCAGGCACCCAGGCACTCGCCGATCTGCACCTCCGGCGCATCATCGACCTCCGCGCCGACGACGAGGTCGCGCGCGAGCCGAGCCGCGTCGCCGGTCTCGAGGTCGTGACGCAGCGGGTGCCGCTGTTCCTCGGGTCCGTCGAGTCGTTCTTCCGCGACGACATCAGCCTCGACGAGATGTACCGCCGGCTCGTCGACGACTCGTGCGAGGGCGTCGCCGCCGTGGTACGCGGCATCCTCGCCGACCAGCCGGTGCTCGTGCACTGCACCGTCGGCAAGGACCGAACAGGTGTGACGATCGCGCTCACGCTCGCCGCCGCCGGTGTCGACGCCGACGCCGTCGTCGCCGACTACGCGCGCACCGAGGGCCTGCTGCCGCCGCAGCGCAACCGCAAGATCGTCGAGATGCTGCGGAGGATGCACCCCGACGCCGTGCACCTCGAGGACCTCGCCACCCGGTCCCCGGCCCCCGTCATGCGGGCCCTCCTGGACGACGTCGCCCGGCGGTACGGATCCGCCGAGGAGTACCTGCGGGCGCACGGTCTGGCCGACGACGAGATCACGGAGCTGCGCCGCGTGCTGCTGCGGCGCGACGCGTAGGCACGCGGCATCCGTTTTTCACGGCCCGTAATGAGGTAAGGCAACCCTTCATAAGCGGTTATAGTGGAGGGGTCATGGTCCAGAACATCCAGCCTCAGAGCGTCGCGCACAACGCGTCGGCGTGCCGTGCGTCGCGTCACACGCGCGTCCAGCACCTGATCACGGCCGACGAATCGTCGCTGGCCGAGCTCGAGGCCGTGCTCGCGACCCTGCCGATCTGCTCGACGGGCCGGGTCTTCGTCGAGGTCCCCGATGCGTCCTGGCTGGCCGAGATCACCGCACCGAGCCGCATGGTCGTCACCTGGCTCGACCGCTCGCAGCGATCGGGCGCCCCGGGCACCGGCCGCGGCTGCGCTTCGGGTGAGGCGCTGACGCGCGCCGTCACCGCGTGGGCCGACGAGATGCTGTGCGCCGAGGACGACGAGACCCGCATCCACCTCCTGGGCGGCTACCTCGGCACGGCCGACATCGTCGACCACCTGGTCGGCCTCGGCATCCGCCCGGACGCGATCCACACTCCCGCGCAGTACGGCCTCGCCACCGCGCGCTGACGCCCCGCGGCGTCCGCGCCTGACGCCTCCTCCCTAGGTACTGCCCCGGTATTGCCCCTATTGACCGCGCCCAGGCCGGGGAGTTCGATGGCCGCGGGCGAGCGCGCTGCCC
The DNA here is from genome assembly GCA_031555515.1 of Microbacterium sp. GTDB lineage: Bacteria > Actinomycetota > Actinomycetes > Actinomycetales > Microbacteriaceae > Microbacterium. The sequence continues at coordinate 2,652 of JAVBUG010000263.1, forward strand.
GCCCGCATCTACCGGAGGGGGCGCATCATGCGCAGGAAGATCATGCTGGGCATCGCGGTGGGGGCCGTCCTCGTGTTCGGCTCCGCAGGCGGAGCCTTCGCGGGGGAGTACAACGCCAACGGCGAGGCGACGGGCGCGCGGAGCAACGCGAACTCGCCCTGCGCGTTCTCGGGACTGGAGGATCACGAATCGGACGGCTCCGGCGTGGAGCGCGGGGTCACTCAGAACTGGGGTCAGTTCGATCAGGCCGATCGGAAGGCCGTCAGCCAGCGCGGCGGAGGTGCTTCCGACGTCGTCCTCACGACTCCGGAAGGCGAGATCGCATGGGGCTGCAACGCCCACCTTCACGGGCAGAAGTGATCCGCTGAGCGGCGCGACCGGAGCCCATCCGGTCGCGCTCCGCTGCGCCTCGACGTCGTCGGGTCAGATCGCGCCGCGCGGCACGTAGTTGCCGTCGGCGAGGCCGGCCTCGATCTCGAACCGGTTGCGCAGAGGATTGCGCCCGGCCAGCAGGTACAGCACGGGCATGAGCAGCCCGTAGCGCTGCCACTGACGCTTGTGGACGGCCTCGTGCCGCAGCAGCGCGTCGGTGATGCGGCCGTCGCCGGTGAGGAAGCACCCGCCGACGCACGAGCCGCCGCGAGGGAACGTCCAGCGTGGCATGCCGCGGAACACCCACAGGCCCTCGCGCTTCTCGACGGGGCCGGTGCTCCACAGCGTTCCCCAGACCCACCCCACCGCGCAGCCGTACCAATAGCCGACCCGGCTGATCGGCGAGTCGAGGAGGAACGACGGGATGGCGTCGTCGATGCGCCGGCCCCGGATCACGGCGCGCTCGGCTGCCGCGCGCCACCCCGCGGGCGGCGTGGGGATCGGACTCACGCCAGCGCCCCGATCACGCGCAGGATCGCGCCCAGGTCGTCGGTCGCCGCCGCGAGGGAGGCGGGGGAGTAGCCGGCGAGGGATGCCCCGACCAGCGGCACGCGCTCGCGCAGTCGCGCGACCGCCACGGTCAGCTCGGCGACGGTGACGCCGAACGGCTCGGGGTGCGCGTTGCCGGCGATCTCGGCCGGGTCCAGCGCGTCGATGTCGATGTGGATGTACACCGCCTCCGCGCCGGTCGCCAGCACCGCGTCGGCGAGGGCGTCGGCCTCGCGGAGCGCGTCCACCGTGAGCGCGGCGATGCCCCGCTGGGTCACGAGTTCGAGTTCGGGGTCGTCGAACGAGCGGGCCCCGCCGACGACGACCCGTTCTGCGGGGATCGTGCCCGCGGGCAGCGAGAGACCCGGATCCCCGTCGCCGATCACGGCACGCAGCGCCATGCCGGCGAACGCGCCGGACGGCGACGAGTCGGGCGAGTTGAGGTCGGGGTGCGCGTCGATCCAGACGACCGCGAGCCCGGGGGAGCGGCGGGCGGCGTGCGCGATGGGCGCCAGCGCGATGCCGCAGTCGCCGCCGATCGTCAGCACGTGCTCGTCGGGCGCGGCGGCGTCGTGCGCGTCGAGCGCCTGCGCGACCATCCCCTGCACGCGCTGCAGGGCGCTGAGGCGATGGATGCCGGTACCCAGTGACTCGCCGGCCTCCATGGGGACGTCGAGCACGGTGGTCGAGGCCCGGGGGAGGTCTCCTGCGATCGCCTGGGCGCCGTCGATGAGCTGCATCGCGCGGGAGGACGGGCTTCCCTGCCACTGGGGGACCACGAGGTAACGCGTCATCCCCTCATCTTCGCGCAGACCGCGGGTCGCGGCATCCGTCCCGCCGTCCGTTCGCTGCGAGCACACGAAAGGGGCGCCGGATCCGTGCGGATCCGGCGCCCCGACGCCACGAGCGGTGGACTCAGTTCTCGATCGCGGCCTGCACCGGAGCGCCGGACTTGAGCGCGGCGAGGCGCGCCTCGACCTCGGTCAGCTCGCCGACATCCTCGAGGGCGTTGAACTGGGCGTCGAGGGTCGACGCGGCCAGCTCCTGCTTGCCGGCGGCGAGGGCCTCCTGGCGGCGCACCTTGTCTTCGAAGCGGCCGAGCTCGCTGGTCGGGTCGAGCACGTCGATCGACTTGACGGCGTCGTGCACCTTGTTCTGCGCCTCGGCGGTCTTGGCGCGGGCGAGAAGCTCGGAGCGCTTGGCCTTCAGCTGCTCCAGCTTCTGCTTCATGCCATTGAGGCCCTCCTTCAGCTTGTCGACGACCTCGTTCTGCGTCGCGATGGTCGGCGCGATCGCCTTCGCCTCGTTCTCCTCGCTGATCTGGCGCTGCAGCGCGATCTTGGCGAGGTTGTCGAACTTGTCGGCGTCGGTCGTGTTGCCGACCTTGCGCAGCTCGTCGGCCTTGCGGCTGGCGGCGAGGGCCTTGTTGCCCCACTCGGCGGCCGCCTGCACATCCTCCTGGTGGTCGCGCTCCAGCAGGCGCAGGTTGCCGATGGTCTCGGCGATGGCCGACTCGGCGTCGGCGATCGAGTTCGTGTAGTCGCGCACCAGCTGGTCGAGCATCTTCTGCGGGTCCTCGGCAGAGTCGAGGAGCGCGTTGATGTTCGCCTTCATGAGGGTCGAGATGCGACCGAAGATGGACTGCTTCGCCATCGGATTTCCTTCCTATCGGACTTCAGGACTGTTCGTGAGTCTGGTCTGGAGACGGATGCCGCGGCTGCTGCGCGCGGGCGACTCCGCGATGTCGGGTCAGAAGCGGCCACCTCCTCGGCGCGCGCGGGTGCCGCCGCCTCCGAAGCTACCGGGTCGCATGCCGCCCGACGAGCGGCCGCCACCGCCCCCGAGCACGCCGCCGAGACCGCCGCCCATGCCGCCCGAGGAGCGGCCGCCGCCGCCGAGCACGGAGTTGAGAACGATGCCGCCGAGGACCGCGCCGAGCATGCCGCCGCCGGACTGGCCGCCCTGCTGGCCGCCGCCGAGCATGCCGCCCATGCCACCGTCGAATGCGCCGACGTCGTTCTGCGCGAGCTGGATCGCCTGCCCGGCGAGCTGATCGGCGCGCTGCGCCTGCTGCATCGCCTGCTGCGGATCGCTCGCCTGCAGTGCCTGCGCACGAGCGAGCGACGCGCCCGCTTCCGCGAGGCGTGTGCGCGCCTGCGCGCCGACGGCGCCGCGGCGCGCGGTGATGTAGTCCTCGGCCGCCGACACCTGGGCCTGCGCCTGCATCATGACCTGGCCGACCATCTGGCGGGCGCGCTGCGCCTGGGCCTCGGCATCGCGGACACCCTGCACGAGCGTGTCGATCTGCGTGTTGGCCGCTTCGAGGCTCTGGAGGGCCGCGAGCGGGCGCTTGGCGGTGCCGGTGAGCTGGGCGCGGGCCGCGTCGAGCTGCTGCCTCGTCGATGCGATGACACCCGCGATGCGGCCGTCGGCGTCGGGCAGCGCCGAAGCGGCGGCGGTGTCGGACTCGAGCTCGGCGACGAGGGCCGCGGCGTTGCGCTCGCCCTCCGCGAGGTCGGTGGCGAGCTTGTCGATCGCGTTCTCGAGGAGCGTCGCCTGACCGACCGCCTCTTCGGCGGCCCGGATGCCCACGGCGGCCTCGCCGCCGTCGCCGGCGCCGATCGCGGTCTGCGCGGCCGCGAGCTGCTCGTCGGCGAACCCGAGGCGCGCGCGTGCCTGCTCGGGGTTGTCGACGACCGTCGCGAGCGCCTCGGGGGCGTATGCCGTCTGCAGGCTCTGCAGTCGGGACGACGCCTGCGCGAGGGCGGCCTCCGCCTTCGCCTTGGCATCGTGCACGCGCGCGAGGGCCTCGGGGGCGTTCTGCTCGAGCTTGCGCAGCTCGTCGAACGCGGCGGCCTTCTCATCGAGGAGGGCGTTGGAGGCCTCGCAGAGCGCGATGATGCGCTCGTTCCAGGCGCGCGTGTCCGCATCGGAGTCGGGGATGTGGTCGTCGAGCTTCTGCTTGAGCCCGAACGCCTCGTCGAGGCTCTGCTGCGCGGTCGCGAGCGCGGCCTCGAACTCGGTGGTCGCGGCATCCCCGAACTGCGCCTTCGCGAAGCCGAGCTCCTGCGCACTGGTCTTGAGGGCGTCGTCGGTCTCGACGAGCAGCGACGACGCGCGCCGCTCGAGCTCCTCGATGCTCGGCTGCGGCGGGCCGGCGGGGCCGCTCGTGACGGCGCCCTTCTTCCGGCGACGGAGGAACATCACGAGCAGCACGATGCCGACACCGACGACGACGATCACGAGCAGCCACGTGAGCCACCCGCTGCCGCCCGCATCGGTGTCGGGGGTGCCGCTGCCGCCGCCGACGGCGGCGGTCATGCCGGCAGCGGCCGCATCGACGGCGCCGAGCCAGTCGTCCTGTGCGAGGGCGGGCTGGATCTGCTGCTGCTCGATCGTCGCGAGCTGGTCCGGGCTGAGGGGGCCTTCGGAGTAGCCCGAGAGGTAGAACGCGCGCCCCTCGGTCGCGATCGCGAGCACGTACTGGGTGACGCCGAGGTTGTTGTCTTCGGCGGTCTGGTTCGCCCAGTCGGCGGCGCTCGACGGGTCGGTGAACTGATCGACGTACACGACCCACAGATCGAGCCCGGTGTCGGCCTTGAGCTGTTCGAGTCGGCTCTGCGCCTCGGCTTCCTCGCCCGAGGAGAGCACATCGGAGTCGTCGAGCACGTACTGCGAGCTCGAGCCGAGCGTGACCGGGGGAGTCGCGAGCGCCGCCCCACCGCCGATCGCCGTGACTGCGACCACCGCAGCGGACGCCAGCGCTGCAGCCCAACGCAGTCGCATCGATCCCCCCTCTGGGACTCGGGTTCCCCTTCCGCGAGTCTATTCAGCCGCGGGGATACGACGATAGCCCACGGCCCCGACGCCCCGTGTGTGTTCGCCGTGAACGTAGGGAGACGGATGCTGCGGCCCGCCGCCGTGTGCCGGGTGAAGGGCGGACGCGGGTCGCTCCGGCTCGCGGCGGCCTGCCGAGGGTAGCCTGGCCGATCCGGAGGAGGACCATGGACGATCGCTACGGCGCCGATGTGCTGGCCACGGGCTGGAAGGGCCACGGGGTGCGGGAGCTGCCGCGGGTGGCAGCATCCCGTGATCTCGTCGTCGAGGTCGCGGACGACGGCTTCTGCGGCGCCGTCGTCGGTGCGTCGGGCGGCATGGTCGAGCTCGAGGACCGCCTCGGCCGCCGACGCCTGTTCCCGCTCGGCGCGGGCTTCCTCATCGACGGCAAGGACGTCGTGCTGGGCCCGCCGGCACCGGCCGCGGCCCCGACCGGACCGAAGCGCACGGCCTCGGGGTCGTTCGCGACCGCCGACTCCCGCGCCCGTGTCGCGCGCGCCAGCCGCATCCTCGTCGAGGGCCGGCACGACGCCGAGCTCGTCGAGAAGGTGTGGGGCGACGACCTGCGCGAAGAGGGCGTCGTCGTCGAAGACCTGCAGGGCATCGATCTGCTCGACGCCGCACTCGACGAGGAGCCGCCGTCGGCCGATCGCCGCTACGGCGTGCTCGTGGACCACCTCGTGCCCGGCTCGAAGGAGTCGCGCATCGCCGACGCGATCGCGCGCGGCCGCCACGGCAGGCACGTGCTGATCGTCGGCCATCCCTGGATCGACGTGTGGCAGTGCGTCACGCCCCGCGCCGTGGGCATCGAGCGCTGGCCCGAGGTGCCGCGCGGCATCGAGTTCAAGGTGGGCGTGTGCCGCGCGCTCGGCTGGCCCGCACGCGACCAGGCCGATCTCGCCCGGGCCTGGCAGCGCATCCTCGCGTCGGTGAAGACCTACCGCGACCTCGAGCCCGCGTTCCTCGGCCGCGTCGAGGAGCTCATCGACTTCGTCACCGTCCCGCAGTAGCCCGTCGGCGCCGCTCGCCCTGGGTAGCCTGGAGGGGTGACGAACCCTGCCACGCCTGCGCCCGAGCCCCGCACCTTCCGTGAGAAGCCGGTGTCGTTCGTGCGGCGCAGCGGCCGGATGTCGGACGCCCAGGAGCGCGCCTGGAGCGAGCTCGCCCCGCAGTACGTCATCGAGGTGCCCCGCGATCGTGCGGCCACGAGCATCCTCCCCGACTCGGAGATCGACCCCGCTGCGGTGTGGGGGCGCGACGCGCCGCTCGTCGTCGAGATCGGCTCGGGCCAGGGGCACGCCATCGTGCACGCCGCGACGTCGCGGCCCGATACGGACTTCCTCGCGATCGAGGTGTTCCGGGCCGGGCTCGCGCGCACCATGCTCGACGCCGACCGCGCCGGGGCGCGCAACCTGCGCCTCGTCGAGGCGAATGCACCCGAGGTGCTGCAGCACCTGCTGCCCGCAGCATCCGTCGACGAACTGTGGATCTTCTTCCCCGACCCGTGGCACAAGAAGAAGCACACGAAGCGCCGCCTGGTCGCCGAGGGGTTCGGCGCGATCGCCGCGCGGGCATTGAAGGACGGTGGGATGCTGCGGCTCGCGACCGACTGGGAGGACTACGCGCTGCAGATGCGCGAGGTCATGGGCGGCGCGCCCGACTTCGAGGCGACGTTCGAGGGGGAGTGGGCGCCGCGTTTCGACGGCCGTGTGCTGACGGCGTTCGAGCGCAAGGGCGCGCGCGTGGGGCGCGACATCCGTGATCTGTCGTACCGCCGCATCGCGAGGTCATGACCGGACCCACCGGACCCCTCACCGGCCCGGTCCCGCTGCCGGGACCGGCGCCCGACCTGGCGCGCGAGGCTGAGACGGCGTCCGACGCGCCCGCTCCCGTGGTGCAGCGCGACCCGTGGCGGTTCGTGCGACCGCTCGGGCACCGCGACTTCCGGATGCTGTTCGGCGCCGTCGTGCTGTCGATCTTCGGCGCGGGCATGTGGGCCGTCGTCATGGTCTACACGGTCATCGGCGCGGGCGGCGGCCCGGTCGAGCTCTCGGCGGTCGCCGCGGCGAACGCCATCGGACTGCTGGCGTGCGCGATCCCCGGTGGCATCGCGGCCGACCGCGTTCCCCGCCGGCTGCTGCTGCGCATCGTCGAGCTCGTGAACCTGCTCGCGATCACCTCGGTCGCCGTGGCCGGCTCGCTCGGCGTCGTGACGATCCCGCACCTCGCGATCGTGGCGTTCGTGATGGGCGCGGGGGCGGGCTTCTTCTTCCCGGCGTACAGCGCGATCCTGCCCCGCATCCTGCCGCCCGCGCAGCTTCTCGCCGCGAACGGTCTCGAGGGCGCCATCCGGCCGGCGCTCCAGCAGGCCGCAGGCCCCGCGGCGGCCGGCGTCATCGTCGCGGCGGTGCTCGCGCCCGCGCACGCCGCGTGGGGCGTCGTCGCCGCACACGCGCTGGCGTTCGTGCTGCTGCTGTTCGTGCGTCCCGAGCCGCCCGCGGCGCCGGGCGAGCAGCACGAGGCGCCCGAAGGCGTGCGCGGTGTGCTCCACGACCTGCGCGAGGCGGTGGGCTTCACGATCCGCACGCCGTGGCTGCTGTGGACGCTGCTGTTCGCGACCGGATGGGTGCTCGTGTTCGTGGGTCCCGAAGAGGTGCTGCTGCCCTTCGTCACCCGCGACCGCGTGGGCGAGGATCCGCGCCTGTTCGGCTTCCTCCTCGCCATCTACGGCATCGGCGGCGTGCTCGGCTCGATCGTGGTGTCGTCGATGAAGCTTCCGCGCCGGTACCTCACGGTGATGATGGGCGTGTGGGGCGTCAGCACGCTCCCCTTCGCGATCGTCGGCATCACGCATCAGTACTGGCTGATGGCGCTGTGCCTGTTCCTCGTCGGCTTCGGCTTCAGCTACGGCAACGTCATCTGGGGGACGCTCCTGCAGCGCCGCGTGCCGCGCCACATGCTCGGGCGCATCTCGAGCCTCGACTTCTTCGTGTCGCTCGCGCTCATGCCGCTGTCGATGGCGCTCGCCGGCCCCCTCGCCGAGGTCGTGCCGATCGAGGCGATCTTCATCGCGGCCGGTGTGATCCCGCTGATCCTCGGCGCGCTGGCGTACGTCGTCGCGCGCATGTCGAAGGATGAGATCGAGCACCCCCTCGACCACTGACCCGTCCCGACCCCGACCGACCGGAGCCGCCGAGCATGCCCGCACATCCCGACGCCCCGCCCGCGCCGGCCGTCCGCACCTGGTCCTGGGGCCTCGCACCCGCCCTGCTCGTCTGCCTCGCCGCCCCGGCGTTCTTCGTCGTGCGCGTGCCGTGGCTCGGGTGGGTGCTGCTGGCGGCGGGTCTCGCGGTGGCGCTGTTCACGGAACGGACGGATGCTGCCGCTCGGCGTTCGGTTGCCGCGAGACCGCACAACAGCACCGAAGTGGCGCAGGACCCGGTGCTATCGCGCGGTCTCGCCGCGGCAGTCGGCATCCGTCCTCCTTCACTCCTCAGGGATCTCTCGCTCATCGCCGTGGGCCTGCTCATCGTGAGCGCGATCCCGCTGAAGGCGGAGCTCGACAACCTCGCCATCCTGCGGTTCGCGATCGCCCTCGGCGGTGCGGTCGCCGTGCCCTACGTGATCTCGCGCTGGGTGTACCGGGACCGCGCCATCCGGTTCCCGTGGCGCGGCGGCGGCCGGTGGACGCGATTCCAGTGGACGTGGCTCATCGCCGTGCTGCTGCTCGGCTGGCTGATCCTGCCGTTCTACTTCATCACCTCGGGTGTGTACCTCAACTGGCCCGTCGTCGACACGCCCGAGCTCATCGCGCGGCTGTTCGTGGGCGTCGGGGCGGTGGGCATCTGGGACGAGCTGTTCTTCATCTGCACGTGCTTCGCGCTGCTGCGGCGGCACTTCCCGTTCTGGCAGGCCAACGCGCTGCAGGCGGTGGTGTTCGTGTCGTTCCTGTGGGAGCTCGGCTACCAGGCGTGGGGGCCGCTGCTGACCGTCCCGTTCGCGCTGCTGCAGGGCTTCATCTTCATGAAGACGCGCTCGCTCGCCTACGTCGTCACGGTGCACCTGCTGTTCGACGCGGTGGTGTTCCTGGTGCTCGTGCACGCGCACAACCCCGGCATGCTCGACGGGCTGTTCTTCGTCTGATCCCGTTGCCCAGGGGGTGCCCAGGGCGAGCGGCTAGGGTGGTCAGCGGATCCCGACCGGATCCCCGGACGACGGATCAGTACCCGGTGAGCGACAAGACTGGCCAGGAGCACAGTCATGGCGTGGGTCATCCTCATCGTTTCCGGCATCCTCGAGGCCGTCTGGGCCACCGCCCTCGGCAAGACCGAGGGCTTCACCAAGCTCTGGCCGTCGGTGATCTTCGGCGTCGCGCTCGTCGCCAGCATGGGCGGACTCGCCTGGGCGATGCGCGACATCTCCACCGGCACCGCGTACGCGGTGTGGGTCGGCATCGGCGCGTCGCTGACCGTCGCCTACGCGATGATCACCGGCGACGAGGCGTTCTCGCTCGTCAAGATGCTCCTCATCCTCGGCCTCGTCGGCTGCGTCGTGGGCCTCAAGCTCGTCGGTCACGAGTGACTTCGGGGAGTGGATGCTGCGAGCCCGGCGCACTGCGCCGGGCACGCAGCATCCATCCCGGTCAGGCGCGATGATGAGAGCTCGATGAGAGTGCCGGTCGTGGGACTGGCCGTGCCATCGGGGAGTGTGTGAGCATCCCCGCAGGAAGCCGGTGACAGAGGGGTCGCCGGCGGAGAGGCACGACCATGCCCATGAGAACCAGGCGCGCCTGGGCTGTCGCTACCGCGACCGCCCTCGTCGCCACCGTCGCTCTCGCAAATCCCGCGTACGCGGCACCGAACAACAACTCGGTGAAGAAGATCGAGAAAGCCGTGACGCTCGAGGGGGTGATGTCGCACCTCGAGGCGTTCCAGGACATCGCGGACCAGTACGGCGACCGCGCCGCGGGCCGGCCCGGCTACCGGGCGTCGGTCGACTACGTCGTCGGCCAGCTGACGGCCGCGGGCTACTCGCCGACGGTGCAGGAGTTCACGTTCCCGTACTTCGAGGAGAACTCCCAGCTCGTCCGGGTCGCGGGTGGCACCACCACCGAGTTCGAGAACGGCGAGGATTTCCTGCGCAACAGGTTCACCCCCACCAGCCCTGAGGGCACCGCGACCGGATCGCTGGTGCTGGTCGACCTGCCGTCTCCCGACAACACGAGCGGGTGCACTGCCGGCGACTTCGGCGTGCTTCCGCCCGACTCCGTGGTGCTGGTGCAGCGCGGCGGATGCGGCTTCGCCGTGAAGGCGCTCAACGCGCAGGCCGCCGGCGCCGAGGCTGTCATCATCCGGAACAACACCGGCGACGACAGCCTCATCAACATGATCGGCGACGCCACCGGGCTCACCATCCCCGCCGTCTTCGTGACGTACTCCGCGGGCGTCGACCTCGCGAGCACTCCGGGTGCCACCGTGACGGTGGCGGTCGACTACGCGGAGGAGACCCGCACCGCCTGGAATGTGCTCGCCGAGACGGCGACCGGCAACGACGACAACACCGTCATGGCCGGCGCGCACCTCGACAGTGTGCAGGACGGCGCGGGCATCAACGACAACGGCTCGGGGAGCGCGGCGCTGCTCGAGACGGCCATCCAGATGCAGAAGACCAAGCCGAACAACACGGTGCGGTTCGCATGGTGGGGCGCGGAGGAGAGCGGTCTGCTCGGTTCGAGGCACTACGTCGGGGCACTGTCGGCCGACCAGATCGACGACATCGCGCTCTACCTGAACTTCGACATGATCGCCTCGCCGAACTACACCTTCGGGATCTACGACGGCGACGAGTCCGACTTCGCGGCCCCCGTGGATGTGCCCGAGGGATCGGCGCAGATCGAAGACGTCTTCGAGGCGTTCTACGACGGCCGGGGCGAGCCGTACAAGGGCACCGAGTTCTCTGGGCGCTCGGACTACGGTCCGTTCATCGCGGTCGGGGTCCCGGCCGGCGGCCTGTTCACCGGTGCCGAGGTGTCGAAGACGGCGGACGAGGCTGCCGTCTGGGGTGGTGTTCCGGGTGCGCAACTTGACCCGTGCTACCACGAGCCGTGCGACAACCTCACGGGCGCAGGCCAGAACGTGCCGTTGTACGACGCGCTCCGCGAGGAGTATGACCTCGTCGGCAACATCAACACGTTCGCGCTCGACGTGAACGCCGATGCGGTGGCCGCGTCGGTCATGACGTTCGCGTTCGACACGTCGACGGTGAACGGCGTCCGCACGCCGGGCAAGTCGCACGGCGCGGGCAAGAGCATGGACGCGTTCACGGACCGCGCCACGCAGTGATCGAGCGGATGCTGCGCCCCGGCGAGTGGGCAGGGGCGCAGCATCCCTCACCCTCTACTTCACATCGAGACGACTTCTTCGTGAACTCTTGACGACGGGGTTCCCGAGGAGGACATTCGGACGTACGAAGAGAAAACAGGAACGTAGGACCCGAAAGGGACCCGGAACACAGAAACCCCTTCGTATTGACGATCCCCCCGGCGCTTCGGCACCGAGGGGATCATCGTTTTGCGCCCGGCATCGTCGGGGCTCTTGTTCGAAGCCGGAGCCCCGGCGAGGCTCGCGGTGCGGCGGCGCGCCGCTCGTAGTCTGACGACGTGGATTTCAGCCAGTTCCTGAGCACGCCGATCACGTGGTGGCAGGTGCTGTGGGCGATCGTCGCGCTCCTCGCCGGATGGATCGCCTCGCGCATCGCGAAGCGCGCCGTCACCGACCTCATGGGCCACGTGCCGACGGCGACGCCCGCCGTGACCCGGTTCGCCGCACGTTTCGTGCAATACACGCTGCTGCTCGTCGGCTTCGGGCTCGCGCTGGCGTTCCTCGGCGCGAACGTGCAGCCGGTGCTGGCGGTCGTGATCGTGCTGGTCGTCGTCGCCGCACTCGTGCTGCGAGGCGTCGCCGACAACTTCGCCGCGAGCGTGCTCATCGCGACCCGGAGACCCGTCGCGCTCGGCGAGGAGATCACCGTCGAGGGCCCGGACGGCAAGCCCCTCACGGGCACCGTCATCGAGCTCAACTCACGCGCGGTGGTCTTCACCACCCCCGACGGACGCACCGCGCACGTGCCGAACTCCAAGCTCCTCGCCGAGACCCTCGTCAACAACTCACGCCACGGCGGGCGACGCGGCGAGGTGCAGGTGCGCGTCGAGCGTTCCGGCGCGGGGGTCGAGGAGGTCGTGCGGGCGCTGACCGAGGCCGGGGCCGCCGCCGAGGGCGTGCACGCCGATCCCGGCGTCGGCGTGCTGGTCACCGCGGTGTCGGAGACGCGCATCACCGGACGCGTGCAGTTCTGGCATGATCCCGCGCGAGGCCTCGCGGTCACCTCCGGCGTGGTCGCCGCCCTCACGGCGGCGCTGGCGCACCGCGGTTGGTCGGCGACGGTCACGAGCGAGGCCGTCGTGCCGCCGCTCGTCCCCGGCGATCCCGTCTGACGACCGGCATTCGTGCCAAGGTGGAGACACTGTGTCCCCACGCAACCAGGAGCAGGAATGCAGCGACCCCTCGCCGGCCTGACCAGGCGCAATCTCGTCACCGAGCTCACCGCGGGCGTCACGCTCCTGGCCATCGCGATCCCGCTCAACATCGGGTACGCGCAGATCGCCGGGCTCCCCGCGACGGCCGGCCTGTACGCCCTCATCGTGCCGACGATCGTCTATGCGCTCGTGGTGTCGTCGCGCCAGCTCGTCGCGTCGCCGGATGCCGCGGCCGCCGCCCTCGTCGCGTCGTCGATCGGCGGCCTCGCGACCGCGGGGAGCGCGGACTACGCGACCCTCGCGCTCGCCCAGGCGATCATCTGCGGCATCATGTTCGTGCTGATGGCGGTGTTCAAGCTCGGCTTCCTCGCGAACTTCCTCTCCAAGCCGATCCTCATCGGGTTCGTCGGCGGCCTGGCGCTCGACATCCTGGTCAGCCAGATCGCGAAGATGCTCGGAGTCAAGATCGACTCGGGCGGCGAGTTCGTCGACAAGGTGTTCGGGCTGGTGTCGAACCTCGAGACGATCAACGCGTGGTCGCTCGCGATCTCGGCGGTGTCGGTGGCGGTCCTGCTCCTCGGTGCGCGGTTCCTGAAGGCCGTGCCGTGGGCGCTCGTCGTGCTCATCCTGTCGACGCTGCTCGTCGTGCTGACGGGGCTCGACAAGCAGGGCGTCGACGTCCTGGGTGAGGTTCCCGCCGGTCCGCCCACGCTCACGTGGCCCGTCATCGACTGGCAGATGTGGATGGCGCTGATCCCGTCGGCGATCGCACTGACGCTCGTCACCACCGCCGAGGGCCTCCTCGTCTCGCGCTCGTACGGTGAGAAGCACGGGTACCCGTTCCACGCCAACCGCGACCTCCTCGCCTTCGGTCTCGGCAACATCGCCGCCGGCGCGCAGGGGAGCTTCTCGATGGGCTCCTCGACGTCGCGCACCGCCGCGATGGACCAGGCGGGCTCGCGCACCCAGCTTCCGTCGCTCGTGCTGGCGGTGGGGACCCTGCTGCTGCTGCTCTTCGGCACCGCGCTGCTCGCCGACATCCCGTCGCCCGCGATCGGCGCCGTCGTCGGCGTCGCGATCCTGCCGCTGCTCGGCATCCGCGAATTCCGACAGCTGTGGCGGCAGGACCGCTTCGAGTTCGCCATCGGTGCGGTGTGCTTCCTCGTGACGCTGTTCATCGGCGCGATCCCCGGCATCGTCGTGGCGTTCGTGCTCGCCCTCATCAACCTCGCGAAGCGCGCCGCGAACCCCGCGATCGACGTGCTCGCCGCCGACGACGACGCGAAGCAGTCGCTCCTCGAAGACGCGGCAGCGGGCGCCACGACCGCGCCCGGAGTGGTGGTGGTGCGGATGGCGGCACCGCTGTTCTTCGCGAACGGCTCGGTCTTCGCCGAGGCGGTCAAGCGCGCGGTCTCGGGAGCCGACGAGCCCGTGAAGCATGTGGTGATCGACATGGAGGCGGTGACCGACATCGACGTGACGGGCGCCGAGGCGTTCGCGGCGCTCGAAGAGTGGCTCGACGAGCAGGAGGTGAGCCTGGCGTTCAGCAGGGTGCGCGTACCCACGAAGGCGCGCCTCGACGAGCTCGGACTGCTGTCGGGCCAGACGTTCTTCGCGACCAACCGCGAGGCCGTCGTGGCGCTGGAAGCGCCCGCGTCGCGCGACTGAGACCACGGCCGCCGGGGCCGGGACGAAAGGGAACCAGAACAATGCAACAGCGGGAACCGGAAGCGTCGATCCGCGAGGCTCAGGCGGCGGCCCTCGCCGCTCTGCCGTTCGACGACGTCGACGACCTCGCCGCGGCGGATCGTGGATTCATCGGGGCGCTCGACGACCCGAAGATCCGGAACGACAAGGGCGAGGTGGTGTGGGATGCCGCGAGCTACGACTTCGTCGAGGGCGAGGCGCCCGACTCGGTGAACCCCAGCCTGTGGCGTCAGTCGAAGCTGGTGGCCAAGCACGGCCTGTTCGAGGTCGTGCCCGGCCTGTACCAGGTGCGGGGTCTCGACCTGTCGGTGATGTCGATCATCGAGGGGGACACGGGCGTGATCGTCGTGGACCCGTTGATCTCTGTCGAGACGGCGGCGGCCGCGATGGCGCTGTACCGGAAGCACCGAGGGGACCGCAGCATCCATGCCGTGATCCACTCGCACAGTCACATCGACCACTTCGGCGGCGTGCTCGGCATCGTGAGCCAGGACGACGTCGACTCCGGCAAGGTGCAGATCGTCGTGCCCGAGGGATTCCTCGAGCACTCGGTCGCCGAGAACGTGTATGCGGGCACGGCGATGGCCCGTCGTGCCGGGTACATGTACGGCGCGGCGCTCGAGCGCGGACCGAAGGGGCAGGTGGGTGCTGGACTCGGGCAGACGACGTCCACCGGCAACCCGACCATCCTCCCGCCGACCCTCGAGGTGACGACGACGGGCGAGACGCACACCATCGACGGCGTGGAGTTCGAGTTCCAGATGGCGCCGGGCACCGAGGCGCCCTCCGAGATGCACTTCTACCTGCCGCGGTACCGCGCACTGTGCATGGCCGAGAACGCCACCCACACGCTGCACAACCTGCTGACGCTGCGCGGCGCGGTCGTGCGCGACCCGCACGTGTGGTCGCAGGACCTGACGGAGGCCATCGAGCGGTACGGCGACGAGGTCGAGGTCGTGGTCGCGTCGCACCACTGGCCGACGTGGGGCAACGCGGAGATCCGGGACTTCCTCGCGATCCAGCGCGACCTCTACGGCTACCTTCACGACCAGACGCTGCGGCTGCTCAACCGGGGCTACAACGGCGCCGAGATCGCCGAGATGATCGAGCTGCCGCCGGCGCTCGAGGCGTCGTGGAGCACGCACGGCTATTACGGCTCGGTCAGTCACAACGTGAAGGCGATCTACCAGCGCTACATGGGCTGGTTCGACGGCAACCCGGCACGCCTGTGGCCCCACCCGCCGCAGGCGCAGGCCGAGCGGTATGTCGCGGCGATCGGTGGCATCGACCGGGTCGTCGAGCTCTCGCAGGAGGCGTTCGACGCCGGTGACTATCGCTGGGCGGCGACCCTGCTCGACCACGCGGTCTTCGCCGACGCGGAGCACGCGGCCGCGCGCGCCCTGTACGCCGACACCCTGGAGCAGCTGGCGTACGGCGCCGAGAACGGGACGTGGCGCAACTTCTTCCTCTCGGGTGCGACCGAGCTGCGCGAGGGCAACTTCGGCACGCCCACGCAGACGGCCGCGCCGCTGATCATCGCCCAGCTCACACCGGAGCAGCTCTTCGACGCCGTCGCCATCCGCGTGAACGGCCCGAAGGCGTGGGATCTCGACCTGTCGCTCGACGTGGTGCTGACCGACCTCGACCGCAGTTTCCACCTGACGCTGCGCAACGGCGTGCTGGTCTACGTCGAGCGCGACGCGGATCCCGCGACGCCGCTGCAGCTGACGCTGTCGAAGCCGCGTCTGATCCAGCTCGCCGGAGGGGACACCGACTCGGACGGGATCGAGGTGCGCGGCGACGTCGACGTGCTGAAGCAGATCCTGGCCGTGCTCGACCAGGGCGACCCGGACTTCGAGATCGTCCTGCCGTAGACCGCAGTCCCACCGATCGCCGGCGCCCGCTCCTCTGTCGCCGGCGATCGGCGTTTCTGCGGACTGAGTGCTAGCAGTCGCGTTACGGAGGGTCAAGGCGGTCCCCGCCGCCGTGCGCGGGGGTGACACTCGGGGCATGAGCCGGTGGCGACGCGTGTGGAGCGTGCCCGTGCTGGCGCTGACGCTGTGCGTCGCGGGTTGCGGTCTCACAGTGCCGAGCGATCCGCAGGGCACGCTCGACCGCGTGCGCGGCGGCGAGCTGCGGGCCGGCGCGTCGGCCTCGGGCGACCTCGTCACCGTCGACGGCTCGGATGTCGGCGGCTCGCTCGCAGAGGTGGTGGAGGATTTCGCGGAGTCCATCGACGCGAAGGTCACGTGGACCGTGGGCAGCGAGGAGGATCTCGTCGACGGGCTCGAAGCGGGCGACCTGGATCTTGCGATCGGCGGCATGACGGACGCGACGCCGTGGTCGATGCGAGTGGCGGTCACCCGGCCGTACGACTCGATTCCCGGCGCTCGTGGTCCGGTCGTGCTGCTCGTGCCCCTGGGGGAGAACGCCTGGCAGGCCGCGCTCGAGGGGTATCTCGATCGGGAGGCGGCCCGATGAAGACGATGGGGCGCACCGACCTTCCGGCGGCGCAGCAGAAGGCGCTCCGCAGCGCGATCCGCTGGGAGTGGTTCACCATCGGCTACAGCATCCTCACCATCGGGCTCATCGCGTTCGTCGTGGGCGGCTCGCAGGCCATGAAGACCGCGTGGATCGAGGACATGCTGTCGGTGATCCCGCAGATCTCCTTCCTCGTCGCGCTGATCTTCATCCGGCGGGCGCCGAGTCGGGCCTTCCCGTTCGGTCTGCACCGCGTCATGGGCGTCGGCCATCTCGTAGCCGGGGTGGCGCTGCTGGCGGTCGGCGGCAACCTCGCGTACGAGGCGATCAGCAACCTGGTGCGGGCGGAGCATCCCTCGATCGGCACGGTGTACGTCTTCGGGCACACCATCTGGCTGGGCTGGTTCATGGTCGTCGTCATGACCGTCACCGTCATCGGCCCGTTCTTCTACGGGCATGCGAAGGCGAAGCTGGCACCGAAGCTGCACAACAAGGTGCTGTACGCGGACGCCGACATGGCGAAGGCCGACTGGACGTCCACGGTCGCGTCGATCGTCGGTGTGCTCGGCGTCGGCATCGGCCTGTGGTGGCTCGACGGCGCCGCCGCGCTGTTCATCTCGGTCGGCATCGTGTGGGACGGCTGGCGCAACAGCCGTGCCGCGATCCGCGACCTCATCGACCAGCGTGCGCGCACCGAGGATGATTCGCGCCCGCATCCGCTCATCGCACGCATCGCCGACCGCGTCGAGGAGTTCGGGTGGGTCCGCGAGACGGCCGTGCGCATGCGTGACATGGGGCAGGTGTTCCACGTCGAGGTCTTCGTCGTGCCGCGCACCGACGATGTGCGTCTCGATCAGATCGAGGAGGCGCGCGACGCCGTGATCCACCTCGACTGGAAGGTGCAGGACGTCGTCGTGATCCCCACGGCGTCGCTCCCCGACGAGGCCGAGCCGGCGAAGCAGCAGTCGTCGACGGGCGCCTGAGGCCCGTCGCCGTGCGCCTACTCCGCGACTTCCTGCTCCTCGTGGTCGGTCGAGACCGGCATCGCCGGCTCGGGCACCAGGTACAGCCCCGTCGACGAGTTCGCGGTGTACGCGAGAGCGTCGATCCAGGCAGGGTTCAACTGCGGTTTGCGGCTGCCGTAGAACTTGTAGACGAGGGCGCAGCGCGGGTGCACCCAGATCGTGGTGCGCCCGTCGCCGATGCTGGCGTCGTCGCGCCACGTGAAGTGGAACGGCTCGCCGCGGCGCAGCTTCGTGCCGATCACGAGTTGAAGGTGCGCGAGTGTCCGGTCGTCGAAGTCGACCTTGATGGTGCCTTCGTAGATCAGCTTGCCCATGGGGGCCTCCGGACGGAGATGTCGACGAGACGAAGCGCGGGGCGCAAGAGGGAAGACGTCGATCAGCTCCACCTCCGATGATCCTCCCGGGAACTCCGGTCTCCTAGGCCTTGACAGGATCTGGACCGGATGCGAGCGCGGGATGCCTCGAGAGCGGTCAGTCGCTCCCCAATCGGGCCCGCTCTGCCAACTTCTCGCGCTTTCTCCGCCAGCTTTGCGCGCGAGCCCTTCGGTGGTCGTCGTGCCGGCTTCTCATCCGTGAGACTCGTGGGGACGGCTGAGCGCAAAGGAAGTTCGATGATCACCGTTCATCTTCGTTACGAGATCGATCCCGACAAGCTCGACGACTTCACCGAGTACGGCCGCGCGTGGATCCGTCTGGTCAACAGGCTCGGCGGCACCCACCATGGCTACTTCATGCCCAGCGAGGGAGACAGTGACGAGGCGTTCGCGTTGTTCACCTTCGCGTCGCTCGCCGAGTACGAGATCTACCGGAATGCCTCGAGAACGGATCCCGAGTGCCAGGAGGCGTTCGAGCTCGCGCGAGCGACCGGGTGCATCCGTCGCTACGAGCGTCGCTTCCTCTCTCCGGTCTTCTCCTGACCGTCGGCAGCCTCCGCGGTGCGTGCGAAACACGGAGGATCTCGCGAACCGGTTTCACCGCCCCGGATTAGCGCGCTCCACGACGACGTCGCGCTGCGGTCCGTAGTGGAGCGGTGAGACGACGAACGCGATCACGGCCGTGAGCGCGAGCGCACACACGATCACGCAGACCCGAGTCATGACGGCCGCCGTTCGCTCGCCGGCGCGTCGGCGCACGGCGAGGAAGATCGCCCATCCGAGGAGGGCGCCCACGGTGTTGACCACAAGATCGGTGGTGTCGAAGCTGCCCGTCGAGATGAGGTGCTGCACCGTCTCGAGCAGGAGGCTCGCGCCCAGCGCGGCGACACCCGCCTTCCACCACGACCAGATCGGTGCGAGCGCCCCGATGAAGAGTCCGAACGGCACGAAGAGCACGAGATTGATCAGCATCTCGGCCGGCGCGCTCGCTCCGGCATCGCCGCTCGGCGCGAACGGAACGAGCTTGATCGGCCGGACGAGGCCCGCCGCCTCACCGATCCACGGCGCCTCGAGTTTCCACAGCACCACCCAGGTCAGGAGCGCCAGGTACACCACGAAGGCGACGATCAGCGCGATGCGATCGCGCCCCGATGGGCGCCTGGTGGGTGAAGAGGTCACAGGGCATCCTCTCGCGGTGAAAGGGGAAGGACCGCGAGTCTTGATGACTCACGGTCCTTCTTACCGGTGGTGGTGCCCCCGACAGGAATCGAACCTGCGACCTTTGGTACCGGAAACCAACGCTCTATCCCCTGAGCTACGGAGGCGTGCCGATCGAGACTACCATCCGGGCGCCCGTGGCCCCGCCACGTCAGGGCGTCGGGGGAGTGTCGTCGAGGGGCGCGTCGGCGACGATCGCGGGCTGCTGCTCCATGCGCTCGATCGCCGTCGCGACGCGGTCGGCGAGGTAGGCGTGGCCGTCCGTCGACGGGTGGTCGCGCCCGATGGGGCCGGTGTCGATGACGTCGAGGTAGTTGACGTCGGTGATCCAGTCCTCCGCGATGGGGGAGATGTACCACCAGCCGCGTGCGCCCGCGAGCTCGCTGAGGTCGGCATCGATCTTCCGGGTCGCGTCCTGCACGGGCAGCACCTGCGGCGACGGGCCGAGGATCACGATCTCGGCGTCGGGGTAGCGGGTCTCGAGGGCGTCCCACGCGGCGGTCACGGCATCCCGGTATCCGGCCGGATAGAGCTTGCGGTCGTTGATCGACCCCTCGACGATGATGAGGTCGGGATCGAGCGCCGCGTCGAGAGCATCGATGCGCTCGCCGTACGCGGGTCCGTCCAGGCCCGGCTTGAGGTAGCCGCTGCCGCGCACACCGTCCACGACGGTCTCGACCCCGAGCTCGTCGGCGAGGAGGTACGCGAAGCCGAGCGTCGGCACGTTCGCCGCCGAGCCGTAGACCCACGAGTCCCCGAACACGAGCACCCGCGCATCCTCGTCGAGGACGAGAGGAGCGGGAGGGGCGGATGCTGCGACCGCGGCCTCACCCTCGGCCACTGCCGCCGGAGCCACCGGTTCGGGCGCGCCCCACGGGCGGAGGACGGCCACCGCGCACACCGCGGCGACGGTCAGCGTGGCGCCCACCAGCGGGAGCAACAGCCGGCGTCCTCGGGTGCGGCCGGGCGCGTGCATAGAGAGAGGGTAAGTCATGCTCGGACGAGGTCGGCACACAGGGTGTGAACTGCGGAAATCCGGTGCCTGATCCTGAGCGTCGAGAGCGCTTCCAGTACACTCACGGCGACCCTTGTGCAAGCCCGCACCGAGCGGCCTCGGCGGCATGCGAGGATACTTCGGTGCAACGCGTCGTGACCGCTGAGATGGACCTCGAATTGGGGGCATCCGTCGACCTCATCTTCCAGATCGCAGCCGCTCAGGCGGTGCCGATCTCGAGTGAGCAGCTGACGTTCACACAGGGCGATCGCGTCTACACGCCGACCGAGATCGTCGACCAGTCCGGCAGCCGCCTGCACCGCCTCACCGGCGAGCCCGGACACCTCGAGATCCGCTACGAGGCGACCGTCGACGGGCAGGCCGCGTCGAACCGCACGAGCGACCTCGAGGCGATCACCTACCTCCGCCCGAGCCGGTACGCGCAGTCCGACGAGGTGTTCCAGCAGGCCCGTCGCCAGTTCAAGGGGCTCTCGGGCCACGACCTCATCGCGGCGGTGTCGGAGTTCGTCTCGACGAGCACGACGTACACGCCGGGTCTCAGCCAGGGCACCGACAGCGCGGTCACGACCCTCATGACAGGTCAGGGCGTCTGTCGCGACTACGCTCACGTCGTCATCGCGCTGCTGCGCGCGATGGACATGCCCGCCCGCTATGCCGCGTGCTTCGCGCCGGGGCTGCGTCCGATGGACTTCCACGCCGTCGCCGAGGCGTACCTCGACGGTGCCTGGTACGTCATCGACGCGACGCGGCTCGCGAACCGCAACTCTCTCGTGCGCATCGCGACGGGGCGCGACGCCGCCGACTGCGCGTTCCTCAGCTATCACGGCGGCTACGTCGGGCTGAAGCGCCTGCGCGTCGACGCGTGGGTGGTCCCCGAGGCTGCGACCCTCGACGGACTCGACACCCTCCCCGAGGCGCTGCCCGAGGCGTCCGACCCTGCCGCCGACGACTTCGGCGCCCTGGTGCAGATCTCCTGATCTCCGGGCGGGGGCGAACGGGCCCGCGCCTTTAGACTTGACGGGCTATGAACCCCGAAGCCCTCTCCGCCGCCCTGCTCGCCGTCGTCGCCCCGCTCGCGGAGGCGCGACGACCCGGTGCGGCCGAGGGGCTCACCGTCGCCGATCTGCCGCTCGAGCGGCCCAAGAACCGCGACCACGGCGACTGGGCCTCGAACGCGGCGCTCAAGCTCGCGAAGGTCGTCGGCGCCAACCCCCGCGAGTTCGCCGCCGACATCGCGGCCGGTCTCGCCCAGGTGGACGGCGTCGCTGACGTCGAGGTCGCCGGGCCCGGCTTCATCAACATCCGATTGGATGCCGCGGCCGCCGGTGCGCTCGCGAAGACCATCGTGGAGGCGGGCGCGGCGTTCGGGACGAACGAGTCGCAGCGGGGCAACACGATCAACCTCGAGTTCGTGAGCGCGAACCCGACGGGGCCGATGCACATCGGCCACACCCGCTGGGCAGCCCTCGGCGACTCGATGGCACGCCTGCTGCTCGCCAGCGGCGCGACGCTCGTCCGCGAGTTCTACGTCAACGACGCCGGCGCGCAGATGGACCGCTTCGGCCGCTCCGTGCTCGCCGCGGTCAAGGGGGAGCCGACCCCCGAGGACGGCTACCCCGGTTCGTACATCGACGACCTCGCTCAGCGCGTCGTCTCGGCGGTGCCCGAGCTGCTCTCGCTCCCCGAGGACGACCAGCTGCTCATCGCGCGCGATCGGGCCTACGAGCTGCAGCTCGGTGACCTGCAGTCGTCGCTCGAGAAGTTCAACGTGCACTTCGACGTCTTCTTCAGCGAGCGCACGCTCCACGCGAAGGGGCCCGGCGGTGAGCCGAGCCTCGTCGACGAGGCCGTCGACCGTCTGCGCGAGCAGGGCCACGTGTTCGACGACGAGGGCGCCGTGTGGGTGCGCACCACCGATTTCGGCGACGACAAGGATCGCGTCATCCGTCGCTCCAACGGGGAGTACACCTACTTCGCCGCCGATGCCGCGTACTACCTCAACAAGGGCGATCGCGGCTTCGCGCACAAGATCTACCTGCTCGGCGCCGATCACCACGGGTACGTGCATCGCCTCAAGGCCCTCGCCGGCGCGGCGGGCGACGACCCCGAGAAGGACATCGAGGTGCTCATCGGGCAGCTCGTGTCGGTCAACGGCGCGCGGCTGTCGAAGCGCGCGGGCAACATCATCGAGCTCGACGACCTGCGGGACTGGATCGGCACCGACGCGCTGCGGTACTCGCTCGCGCGCTACCCCGCGGACTCGCCGCTCACCCTCGACCCCGAGATCCTCCGCAAGCGCACCAACGACAACCCCGTCTTCTACGTGCAGTACGCCCACGCGCGCACGCACAACGTCGCACGCACTGCGGCAGCATCCGCCGTCGACCGTTCCGAGTTCGCTCCCGAGCTGCTGACGCACGAGACCGAGTCGGCGCTCCTCGGCGCACTCCAGGAGTTCCCGCGCATCGTGGCGTTCGCCGCCGAGGTGCGCGAGCCGCACCGCGTCGCGCGCTACCTCGAGGAGCTCGCCGGGCTGTACCACCGCTGGTACGACAACTGCCGCGTGATCCCCCTGGGCGACGAGCCCGTCGAGGCGGTGCACCGCACCCGCCTGTGGCTCAACGACGCCACCGGCCAGGTGCTGCGCAACGGGCTCGACCTCCTCGGCGTCACCGCACCGGAACGGATGTAGACATGGCCGGAGGCGACACGCAGGTGACCGAGCCCCTTCCCGAGGGCTGGGTTCCGACGACGGCACCGGAGCGGTCGCGCCGCGTGTGGCCCTGGATCGTGGGGTTCGCGATCGTCGCCGTGCTCGCCGTCGCCGCGTGGTTCGCCGCCGAGGCGATCGCCCGCCAGATCGTGACCGGCGTCGTCCGCGACCAGGTGCGTGCCCAGCTGTCGCTGCCCGCCGACCACCCGATCGACGTCGAGGTTCCGGGCGCGGTGATCCCGCAGCTCATCTCGGGCTCCATCGACGACCTCACGATCGCGTCCGACGACGTGACGTTCGGCGGTGTCACGGGCGATGTCACGGTGACCGCCCACGATGTCGCCGTGCGCGGTACCGGAGAGATGAGCGGTGCCACCGCGACGGTCTCGCTCGACGAGGCGCAGCTGCGCACGCTCCTGTCGACCGTGGAAGGCCTCCCCGCCGACACCGTCGGACTCGCCGCGCCGAACGTGACGATGTCGATGGACCTGCAGCTGTTCGGCGCCGCGATCCCGGTCGGCGTCGCGCTGACGCCCACGGCGGCCGATGGCGACATCGTGCTCACCCCCGCCGCGCTCCGGCTCGGCGAGTCAGAGGTCACCGCCGACGCGCTGCGCAGCCAGTTCGGGCGACTCGCCGACACGGTCCTGCGCGACTGGGACGTCTGCGTCGCGCAGTACCTCCCGGCGGGCGTGACGCTCACCGCGGTCGAGGTGACGGGGGAGGTGCTCGTCGCCGACTTCGACGTCGACGGTTCCATCGCCACCGATCCGGCGCTGCAGGAGAACGGCACCTGCGCCTGAGGCGCCGCGGCGCGTCACACGGCGCGGGGCTCAGGAGCCGCGTGCCCTAGACTGCTACCACCGCCAGGCGCGTGACCCCCTCCGGCCTGGCAGAGCCGCACCCGGACTCCCGGACGGCCAGCGTCGAAGCTCCCACCGATTGGTCCACCGTGTCCGCCGACCCGCATCACCGTTCCGTCGCTCCCGCGTGGCTCGAACGCCCCGCCGACGCGAACGGGCTCGCCCCGGCCGTGTGGCCCGCGGCCGCGGCGCGTGACGCCGACGGCGTGCTGGAACTCGGCGGCATCCCTGCCACGGCCCTGCGCGAGCGGTTCGGCACCCCTCTCTACGTCGTGGACGAGGACGAGGTGCGCGCGACCGCCCGCCGCACGCTCGACGCCTTCCGCGCGGCTGCGGCGCTGCACGGCGTTCAGGCCCGCGTCTACTACGCCGGCAAGGCGTTCCTCAGCACCGAGGTCGTGCGCTGGGTCACCGAAGAAGGGCTCGCCGTCGACGTGTGCAGCGGCGGAGAACTCGCCGTCGCACTCGCGGCGGGCGCCGACCCCGCGCGACTGGGCTTCCACGGCAACAACAAGTCGGTGGCCGAGCTCGAGCGGGCCGTCGAGGTCGGCATCGGCTCGATCGTCATCGACAGCCTCATCGAGATCGAGCGTCTCGCGGCGATCGTCGAGCGCCGCGGAGCGACGCAGGCGGTGCTGCTGCGGGTCAACAGCGGCGTGCACGCCGAGACGCACGACTTCCTCGCAACGGCTCACGAAGACCAGAAGTTCGGCTTCACGCTGACGGATGCCCCGGCCGCCGTCGCCCGCATCCGCGAGCTCGCCGGGCTCGAGTTCGTGGGCCTGCACTGCCACATCGGCTCGCAGATCTTCGGCACCGCCGGATTCGAGGAGTCCGCGGCCCGCCTGGTCGAACTGCACGCCGAGCTCCGCGAAGGCGGCGAGCTGCCGGTCCTGAACCTCGGCGGCGGATTCGGCATCGCCTACACGTCGGTCGACGACCCCACGCCGATCGAGCAGCTCGCGCTGGGCATCGCCGAGTCCGTCGCGCGGCAGTGCGAGGTGCGCGGCATCCCCATGCCGAATCTCGCGTTCGAGCCGGGCCGTGCCATCGTCGGCCGCGCGGGCGTGACCCTGTACGAAGTGGGCACGACCAAGCCCGTCGCGCTCGAAAGCGGCGACACCCGCCTGTACGTGAGCGTCGACGGCGGCATGAGCGACAACGCCCGGCCCGCCCTGTACGGCGCGCAGTTCTCGGCCCGCATCGCGTCGCGCACCAGCGACGCCGAGCCGGCGCTGTCGCGCGTCGTGGGCAAGCACTGCGAGTCGGGCGACATCGTCGTCGACGCGGAGTACCTGCCCGGCGACGTCTCGCCCGGCGACCTGCTCGCGGTCCCGGCGACCGGCGCGTACTGCTTCTCGCTCTCGAGCAACTACAACTACGTCCCCCGCCCGCCCGTCGTGGCGCTGCGCGGGGGAGAGGCACGCGTCATCGTGCGCGGCGAGACGATCGACGATCTGCTCGCCCGCGACGCCGGCCTCAGCACCGTGCGCGACGGGCGCGAGCTCGCCGCCGCACCGACGGAAGGGATCGTATGACCGACTACCGCCGCCTCCGCGTCGCACTGCTGGGAGCCGGAGCCGTCGGCTCGCAGGTCGCGGCGCTGCTGCGTCAGCACGCCGATGAACTCGCCGACCGCGCGGGCGCGCGGCTGGAGCTGGTGGGCATCGCGGTGCGCGACGTCGACGCCAAGCGCGAGACCGACCTGCCGCGCGAGCTCTTCACGACCGACGCGGACTCGCTCATCGTCGGCTCCGACATCGTCATCGAGCTCATGGGCGGCATCGAGCCGGCGCGCGAGTACGTTCTGCACGCGATCAACTCGGGCGCCGACATCGTGACCGCCAACAAGGCGTTGCTCGCCACGCACGGCCCCGAGATCTTCGACGCCGCCGACCAGGTGGGCGCCGAGGTGTACTACGAGGCCGCCGCGGCCGGTGCGATCCCGATCATCCGCCCGCTGCGCGACTCGCTCGCCGGCGACCGGGTGCAGCGCATCATGGGCATCGTCAACGGCACGACGAACTACATCCTCGACCGCATGGACACCGAGGGCGCCGAGTTCTCGGACGTCCTCGCCGACGCGCAGCGCCTCGGCTACGCCGAGGCCGACCCGACGGCCGATGTCGAGGGCTACGACGCCGCGCAGAAGGCCGCGATCCTCGCGAGCCTGGCCTTCCACACGACGGTTCCGCTCGAGGCCGTGCACCGCGAGGGCATCACCGCCATCGACAAGTCGATGATGGATGCCGCGCGCCACGCCGGGTACGTCATCAAGCTGCTCGCCGTGTGCGAGCGCCTGACCGAGGCATCCGGTGAATCCATCTCGGTGCGGGTCTACCCGGCGCTCATCGACCGCGCGCACCCGCTCGCGAGCGTGCACGGCGCCAACAACGCGGTTTTCGTGCAGGCCGAGGCCGCCGGCAACCTGATGTTCTACGGCGCGGGCGCCGGTGGCGTTCAGACCGCCTCCGCGGTGCTCGGCGACGTCGTGTCGGCGGCGCGCCGCCACATCGCCGGCGGCGTCGGCGTCGGCGAGTCGACGCTCGCGACCCTGCCGATCGGCCCGGTCGGACGCGTCACCACCCGCTACCAGATCACGCTCGAGGTCGACGACCAGCCGGGCGTGCTCGCGACGGTCGCCGGCATCCT
>JAVBUG010000268.1:0-4998 GCA_031555515.1 Microbacterium sp.
ACCTCGGGATCCGCCGGACGCCCGGGCGCGCGGCGATCCTGCTGCTCGAGTCCGCGGGTCTCGTCACACGGCAGCCGTATCGGGGCACGGTGGTCGCCGGCGTCGACGCCGGCCGCCGCGAAGAGGTGACCG
Organism: Microbacterium sp.; assembly: GCA_031555515.1. Taxonomy (GTDB): domain Bacteria; phylum Actinomycetota; class Actinomycetes; order Actinomycetales; family Microbacteriaceae; genus Microbacterium. The sequence goes on from JAVBUG010000268.1 coordinate 133, forward strand.
CGCGGCGCAACGACCTCGAAGGGCGCGCCGCCGCGCTCGGCGCGCCGCGCCTGACGGACGACGACGTCGCCCGCATGGAGGAGCTGCTCGCCGAACTCGAGACCCGGCACGGCGATGACGACTTCTCGCTCGGCGTCTTCAACGACCTCAACCAGCGGTTCCATGCTGTCGTGTACCAGGCGGCCGACGCGCCCGTGCTGCTCGGTCTCATCGAACGGCTCGGAGCCGAGGCGGATCGCATCCGGCTGCACTTCGACGTGCTCCCCTCGTTCGCCGAGGCCCACCACCGCGGGATCCTCGACGCGTGCCGGCGACGGGATGCCGCGGCCGCAGCCCAGGTGACGCGCGAGCACCTGCTCGAGTCCTACTTCGCGATGCGCGGGGAGCGGGCCGTGCACCCCGGCATCCTGGCGGACCTTCTCGGCGAACTCGGGATGGTGGCGCGATGAGCGCAGACGATGCGTTCCGCGCCGAGCCTCCGGCCCTCTTCCTCACCGACGACGACGTCGCGGCGCTCGCCGACTGGGACGACGCCGTCGCCGCGCTCGGCGCGGCATACGCCCGCCCGGAGGATCCACGGGCCACGCCCGAGCGCGCCGTCGCCGTGACGTCGAGCGGGTGGCAGCGGGTGATGGCGTCCGCTCCCCCGGGTGGCCGGTACGCCGGGTCGAAGACGATCGCGGCGTCGCTGCGCAACGGCCTGGCGAGCTACCTCATCACCCTGTTCGACCAGGAGGACTCGCGGCTGGCCGCCCTCATCGACGGCAACCGCATCACGGGCATCCGCACCGCGGCGACGGCGGCGGCCGCCCTGACGGCACTCCTCCCCCGGCGTCCGGTGACGGCGGCCGTGGTGGGCTCGGGGTTCGAAGCCCGTGCCCAGCTGCGGGCCGCCGCCCGCGTCGCGCGCATCGAGAGTGTGCGGGTGTCGAGCCCCACGGCCGCGAACCGAGAGCTCTTCGCCGATGAGCTGTCGACCGAGCTCGGTCTCCCGGTGACAGCCGTCGCCGAGGCGCGCAATGCGGTCGGCGGCGCCGACCTCGTGCTGTGCGCCGCCCGCTCGCACGACGAGACGCCCACGGTGCTGTCGGGCTGGGTCGCGGATGACGCGACCATCGTGTCGGTCGGCTCGACGACGCGGGCGCAGATCGAGCTCGATCCGGCGCTCATCGGCCGCGCGGCGCTCATCGTCGCGGACGCCGTCGCCGAGGTGCTGCACGACAGCGGCGACATGCTCGCCACGCGGGCCGCCGGCTTCGACCCGGATGCCATGACCGTGTCGCTGCACGAGCTCCTGAGCGGAGCCGTCGAGCGCCCCGCGCGCGGGATCGCGATCTACAAGTCCACGGGCAGCGGCTTCCAGGACATCGTCCTGGCCGCGCAGCTGTACGAGCGCGCCGTCGCGCGGGGCGTCGGAACCCCGCTCCCCGTCGGCATCCTCACCATCCGCAAGTGACCCGCGAAGGAGCAGACATGGCCGGATACACCAAGGCAGAGGCCCGCGAGTGGGCGCGCGAGCGCCTCGTCGGAGCCGTCAATTGCACGATCCCGTCGTTCACCGACGACCTGACGGCGATCAACGAGCTCGGCATCCGTCATGACATCCGCCTGGCGAAGGAGCACGGCTTCCTCGGCACGCTCGGCGTCTCGGAGGTGAACATCACCCTGCCCGAGTACCTGGACTTCCTCGCCATCGCCAAGGACGAGGCGCGCGACGACCTCGTCGTCGTCCACCACGCGAGTTGGAGCACGCTCGAGCAGAACATCGCGGCGGTCCAGGGCGCCGAGGCCGCGGGAGCCGAGCTCGTGCTGCTGTCGTACCCGCCCAACTTCTACCCCCAGTCCGAGCAGGAGATCTACGACTACACCAAGGCCGTGTGCGACGCCACGAACCTCGCGGTGATCCTGTTCCCGATGTTCCTGTGGGGGTTCAACACGCGCATCCACCCGTCCGACATCCCCGCGCGCCTCATCCGCCGGCTCCTCGACGACGTGCCCAACATCGCGGTGATCAAGGCCGAGGGCGGATTCCCCAGCATCATGGGCATCATCGAGTGCCAGCGCCTGTTCGGCGACGAGGTCGTGATCTCGTGCCCCATCGAGGGCGAGCTGCTGGCCCTCGGCCAGCTGTTCCCGATCCAGCTCTCGGCCACGAGCGACCACGAGTTCTGGGGTCCGACGATCCCCGAGGCGATGCGCCTGCTGCGCGAAGAGAGGTTCCCGCAGGTCACCGACCTGTACTGGCAGATGCATCCCGCCCGCAAGGCGAAGGCCGCCGTCGCGCAGCAGCTCAACGGCGGCTTCTTCATCGACCGCCAGCTGTGGAAGTTCCAGGGCTGGCTGCGCGGCTACAACGGCGGTCCGCTGCGCCTGCCCACCCAGCGCGTGCAGGATCCGCAGATGAACGCGCTCCGCAAGGGCCTCATCGACTCGGGCTTCGAGCCCGGCATGGACCCGTTCCGCGAGTTCTTCATCGGCCGCAACCCGGTCTGAGCAGCGCGCCCGCGGCGTTCCCCGGAACCACCGGAATCTCCCCGCCGCCGATGCCACCCATGGCCGCGAGCGGGTGTCGCGACCACCGCGCCCGCGCCGATGATGGACGGGCTGACGAAGGAGGAGCCCATGCGCTTCGTAGACCTGTCGATGCCGCTCGACGACGTGATCCCGGTCGACCCGCCGTTCCTGCGGCCGAAGATCGAGTACAAGGACCACGTCGGGGGCCTCGAGGACATGTACGCGATGTACGGCATCCGTCCCGATCAGCTCCCGGACGGGCAGGGGCTCGCGGCCGAGACCGTCACGATCACGACGCACTCGGGCACGCACATCGACGCTCCCTGGCATTACCACCCGACCATGAACGGCGGCGAGCGCGCCTGGACCATCGACGAGGTGCCGCTGGACTGGTTCTTCCGGCCGGGCGTGAAGCTGGACCTCCGCCACCTGCCGAACGGGCACCTCGTCATGCCCGGCGACATCGACGCCGAGCTGGATCGCATCGGGTACGAGCTGCAGCCGTTCGACATCGTGCTCGCCCACACCGTCGCCGCCGAGGCTTACGGCCGCGAGGACTACATCGACACCGGCATCGGCTTCGGCCGCGCCGCCACCCTGCACCTCACGAGCAAGGGCGTGCGCGTCGTCGGCACCGACGCGTGGGGCTGGGACCTCCCGGTGAGCATCAACCGGCGCCTCTTCGAAGAGACCGGGGACCCCTCGATCGTGTGGGAGGGCCACAAGGCCGGAGCCGACGTCGCCTACTGCCAGATCGAGAAGCTGCAGCACCTCGACGAGCTGCCCCCGTTCGGGTTCACCGTCGCCTGCTTCCCGGCGAAGGTGCGCGGCGCCTCGGCCGGATGGACACGCGCGGTCGCGATCTTCGAGGACTGACCCGGAACGGATGCTGCGGCCCCGGCCGCCGCGGCCTCCGATGGGTGGCATCGATCCGACGCGGTGGTCCGCGGCATCCGTCCCGCATAGCGTGAACCCCGTCACGACGACGATGTTGAGAAAGGAAGACCCCATGGCCTTCATCTGCAGTGCCACCTGGATCGCCAAGACCGGCGAGGAGGAGACCGTGCGCGACGCGCTGGAGAAGCTCTCGCCCGCGTCGCGCGAGGAGCCCGGCAACCTCTATTACCAGGCGTACCAGAGCCCCGAGGAGCCGAACACGTTCCGCATCTTCGAGGTCTACGCCGACGAGGCGGCCTTCAAGGCCCACGGCACCTACCCCCACTTCGAGCAGTGGGCGCTCGGCCAGGCCATCCCCGCACTCGAGACCCGCCAGCGCGACTTCTACGAGACGCTGGACTTCTGACATGGCGCAGTACGCGCGCTTCGTCGGGCCGAACGGCATCGTCCACACCGGACGCGTGCAGCACGGCAGGCTGCAGGACATCCCGGGAGACCCCGAGATCCTCGACCTGCTGAACGGGCCCGCCGACGTGCGCCGCGACCTCGACGTACGTGCGGGGCGCATGCAGAAGCTGCCGATCGAGGCCGCGCGCCTGGCCCCGCCGGTGCAGCCGCGCGCGATGCGCGACTTCCTCGTCTTCGAGGCGCACATCGCCGGTATGAAGAAGAACGAGCCCGGTGACGGCACGGTGCCCGAGCCCTGGTACGAGGCGCCGGCCTTCCTCTTCATGAACCCGTGGTCGGTCGTCGCCAGCGGCGCCGACATCCCGATGCCGCCGTTCACGCAGAAGCTGGACTTCGAGCTCGAGGTCGCCGCGATCATCAAGCACACCGTGCGCGATGTGCCGATCGAGGAGGCCGCCGAGCACATCGCGGGCTACTGCATCCTGAACGACTGGAGCGCCCGCGACATCCAGGGCCGCGAGATGCGGATCGGCCTCGGCCCGTCGAAGGGCAAGGACTTCGCCAACACGCTCGGCCCGTGGCTCACCACGCCGGACGAGCTCGAGAAGTACCGCGAGGGCGACCGCTACGCGCTCGAGATGAGCGTCGCGATCAACGGCGAGGTGGTCGGCACCGACAACCTGCGCAACATGTCATGGTCGTTCGAGGAGATGCTCGTGCACGCGTCACGCGATGCGTGGGTCGGCGCGGGCGACGTCCTCGCGTCGGGCACCGCCTCGACCGGGGCGCTGTCGGAGCGCTGGGCGCGCACCGGACAGCTGACGCCGCCGCCGCTGCAGGTCGGCGACGTCGTGACCATGACGGTCGAGGGACTCGGCACGATCGAGAACCGCGTCGTCGAGCAGGTGAGCCCCGGCCACACGGCGCCGCGCGCCCGCCGCACGTACGGACCCGACCGCCTCTGAGCAGCCCCGGCGGGGGCTTATCCGCTCCTCGAGGGGCGCGACACGCGGGATGGTCAGCGGCGGTGAGGTGATCCGCCCCGCC
>JAVBUG010000055.1:0-8139 GCA_031555515.1 Microbacterium sp.
TGGTGGCGGGCAGGTCGGCGCACAGCACCCGCGCCTCACGCAGCAGGTCGGCCGCCTGGCGTTCGGTGATCCGCAGCACGCAGGCGACCTCGGCGCGGGTGGAGCGCGCCACCCAGTCCGCAGCATCCGTCGCCGCATCCGGGCCCCGCGCCGCGCGTTTCGCGGCCGGCGCGCCCGGCTCGTACGACACGATCTGCTGCTGGTGCGCTTCGCTGACCCGCCGCAGCTCATCGAGCAGTCGGGTGCGTTCTGCCTCCAGGCTCGCCTGAGCCCGTCGCACGCGATCGAGCTCGGCCACCAGGGTGGCGGCGTCGTCGCAGTGGAGCGCATCGGTCGTGCACATGCCTAGAGGTTAGAACAAACCTCCGACACTCGATGGGGGTGAGACAGCGGCGTAGGCCGCTCTACGCACTCCCTGAAGGCCCGGCGAACCCCGTCGCGCGCGTGTCGGCGCCCACCATCTGATTCATGTGCTTCGCGATGCGCAGCACCACGGCGCGGTCCCCGATGCGTGCGCCCCGCAGGGCTGACTCCAGTGCCACCTCGAATCGGTTCACGTCAGCGAGGCGGCGGAGCCACACGGCGAGGATGAGGTTGTACCGGCTTGCGGCGGTGAACGCGAGCCGGACTTCAGGCACCGATGTGATGGCAGGCCGGGCCGCCTCGAGCAGCTGGGCCGGAGCCTCGACGAAGTACCAGGCGTAGATGGGCCACCCCGAGGCCGCACGCGCCATGTCGGTGCGGAAGCGAAGGCTGCCACGTGCGCGCAGCGTCGCCAGCGCGTCGGCGACGCGCTGGGGCGCGAAGCCGCTGCGTTCGGCGATCGTCGTGACCGGCACGCGTCCGTCGGCCCAGACTTCTCGCTCGATCGCCGCGCGCAGATCGTCGGGCACTCGCTGCGCGGCACGCGGACGCGGCGGGCGTGGCGGTCGCACATGCTGCGCTTCAGCGGGATCGAGTGCGCGCAGGCGCCAGCTGCCTCCGTCGATCAGCGTCTCGTTGGCCAAGTGCGTGCGGACGGACCGCACACCGTCCAGTCGTCCGAGTCGGTGAAGCGCGTAGTCCGACAGTCCTGAGATGTCGGGTGCGAACACCAGGGCCATGAGGTCGCGTGAGCCCGAGGTCACGTCGAGCACGTATACGGCGGGGTCTCGCTGGAGCTCCTGAACGACGGCGTCCAGCTTCGCCCGCTCGCAGTCGATCTCCATCAACGACAGCTGCCCGTCGGTCGAGTGGCCGGTGACCCACGCGATGCCCTCTTCCCGGAGGCGCGCCCAGCGACGAGCGAGGGTGCTGGCATCGACGCCGATGACGGGGGCGAGCTCGTTCCAGCTCGCGCGCGGCTCGATCTGCAGCGCGTGCACGAGCCGGCGGTCGATGGCGTCGAGCGAGATCTCCTGCATCCGGACCCTCCCTGGAACCGATCCTGGAATCAATTGTCCCGCAACAGATTCGTACTTCCCGCAGATATCGCGCATCTTCACGGAGTCGAAACATCTGAACGCGCACCATATCCGCAACGTTCGCAACGACGAGAGGACACCTCGTGAGCCTGACCACCACCGATGCCGTGACCGTCACGGAGTTGAAGGACCGCGCCGCCGCGGGCGTCGACGCTCGTCGCGACGAGCTCATCGGCCTGAGCCATGCCATCCACGAGAACCCCGAGCTCTCGTGGGAGGAGCACGAAGCCGCCGCTCTCGTCGCGCGCACGCTCCAGGACGCCGGTTTCGCGGTCGAGGTCGGCGCGTACGGCGTCGAGACCGCGATCGAAGCGGTCTACGGCACCGGCGATCTCACGGTCGCGATCTGTGCCGAATACGACGCGCTCCCCGGCATCGGACACGGCTGCGGACACAACGTCATCGCGGCATCGGGTGTCGGTGCGGCTCTCGCACTCGCACCCCTCGCCGACGCGGCCGGTCTGCGCATCAAGCTGCTGGGCACGCCGGCCGAGGAGCACGGCGGCGGCAAGGTCGCCATGCTCCTCGAAGGTGCCTGGGAGGACGTCGACTTCTCGCTCATGGTGCACGGCATGACCGGTCACGACATCTCGGCCACGAGCTTCCGCTCCACCGCGGTCGACCGCTTCGAGGTCGTGTTCCACGGACGCACCGCTCACGCGGCCGGAATGCCTGAGCAGGGCCTCAACGCCGGCTCGGCGGCAGCGATCGCCCAGACCTCGATCGCGTTCCTCCGCCAGCACCTGCCGAAGGAGACGAACCTCAACGCCTTCGTCTCGCTCGGTGGGGAGGCGACGAACATCATCCCCGACCGCGCCGTCGTGCAGGTCGAGCTGCGCGCCTACGACATCGACATGTGGCGCGACATGAAGAAGCGCGTGCTCGCGTGCTTCGAGGGTGCGGCGATCGCGACGGGATGCCGCTGGGAATGGGCGCCGACCGAGCACCCGTACGCCCCCATGAAGCACGACCCCGCCCTCGGCGAGCTGTGGGACGCGAATCTCCTGGCCCGCGGACGCACGATCACGCCTGCCCCGCTCGGGGGCGGATCCACCGACATGGGCAACGTGTCGCAGGTCGTGCCGACCATCCACCCGACCATCGCCTTCCTCGGGCAGACGGGCCCCGCCCACAACCCCGAGTTCACTGCTGCTGCGGCCACGCCCGCAGCCGATGAGGCCGTCATCGACGCCGCCACGATCCTCGCGTGGACGGTGCTCGACGTCGCCCTGGACGACGCCCTGCGCGCCGACCTGCTCCACCGCACCGCCGAGCGCCCCGCCGGGGCGACCCGGATCACGCTCGAGGCATGACCGATCCCTCCTCCGGGACCCCGAAGCCTCCCCATCTGGAGAACCCGATATGACCGCTCACACCCGTACAGGCAGCGCCGCCTCAACCGGAACCTCGTCGAGCCCGATCGCGAAGGCGGCCTCGGCGGTCGCCCTCGGCTTCCGCAGTCCCCGGCTGTGGATCCTCATCGGCCTGATCGTCGCCATCTCCGCCGGCGCCCAGGCGATCGGCCCGATCGTCATCCCGCTCGGCATCGCGTCGGTGACGCTGCTGCCGATGATCTGGGGCATCACCGCCGGCGCGATCGTGTCCGGTCAGCGGCTGAAGCCCCTGCCGATCGACCTGCAGCAGGCGGCGACCGTCATCATGGGCGTCGCGGTGCTGTTCCTGTGCGCACGGCTGTCGTTCACCATCGGCCCCAACATCCCGATGCTGCTGCAGGCTGGGCCCGCACTGCTGCTGCAGGAGGTCGGCCACCTGTTCGGCACCATCGCGCTGGCCCTTCCGCTGGCCGTGCTGCTGCGGATGGGGCCGGCCACCGTCGGCGCGACCTTCTCGATCGACCGCGAGGGCTCGTTCGCGATGGTCAGCGAGCGCTACGGCTCGGACTCGCCGCAGTACCGAGGCGTCCTGTCCATGTACGTGTTCGGCACCATCTTCGGCGCCATCATCGTGAGTCTCATCGCCTCGCTCGCCGCCTCGCTGGGCATCTTCGACCCACTGGCTCTGGCGATGGGCGCCGGTGTCGGCTCGGGCTCGATGATGGCCGCCGCCGCGTCGGTCATCGTCTCGGCGCACCCGGACATGCAGGACCAGGTGCTCGCGCTCGCCGCCACGTCGAACCTCATCACGGGCGTTCTGGGCGTCTACATCGGCGTCTGGGTGTCGCTGCCGCTCGCCGACCGTTTCTACAAGCTACTCACGCGCAACAAGGACGCGACCCTCCCCGGTCGCCGTCCGAAGGCGACCGGTGCGGTGCCGACGTCTGCGGTCAAGACCGTCGAGGAGACGGTGCTCGAGAAGCCGACCGTGAGGGTCCCATTGTGGGTCTCGATGCTCATCATCGGGTTCGGTGGGCTGGTCACCGCCGCGATCGCCGCCAAGGGATTCTCGTGGGAGATGGTCATCGCGTACCTCGTGATGGGCGTCCTGGTCGCGGGCGGCATCGCGCTCGCCAAGGTCACCCGCGGCAAGGTCCCGGCGATCATCGTCGTCATGACGATCGGGGCGTTCCTCACGTCGCCCGTCTCGCCGGTCGCCGGCTGGTTCACCACCGTGTCGAACACGATCGACTTCCTGTCGCTCATCACGGTGATGCTCACGATCGCCGGCCTGAGCCTCGGCAAGGACCTCCCGATGCTCAAGAGCATCGGCTGGAAGATCATCCCGGTCGGGACCGTCGCGATCGCGGCATCCTTCCTCCTGTCGGCGGTCGTCGCCGAGTTCGCCCTGGGACTGTGGGGCTGATGACGCACACCGCCGTCGAGGTCGAGTGCGGGGTGTACACCTCCGCGCTCGACCTCTTCTCGATCGGCATCGGTCCGTCGAGCTCGCACACGGTCGGGCCGATGCGGGCAGCCGCCGACTTCCGGACGCGGCTGGCCGACGCCGGCGTCCTGGCGAACGTCGTGCGGTTCGGCTGCCGCCTGCACGGCTCCCTCGCCGCGACAGGGGTCGGACACGGGACGCCGGACGCCGTCATCGCCGGCCTCCGCGGATTCCGGCCCGAGACGGTCGATCCCGAGGTCGTGCACGGAGGGTGGGCGCTTCTGCAGTCGGGTGTCTCGCTCGACATCGGCGGAGTGCCGTTCGTGCGCGAGGACATGGTGCTCGCATCGCGCGAGCGTCCGCACGGGCATCCCAACTCACTGCTGCTGACCGCCGAACTCACCGCCGGGGCCGGGATCCTCGAGGAGACGTATCTCTCCATCGGCGGTGGCTTCATCCGCAGGCTGAGTGACGAGCCCGCCGGGGCGGGGACGGCTGCGCTGCCCGAGGCGGCCGCGGATGCACCGCAGTTCCGCACGATGCGCGAACTCCTCGATCTCGCCCGAGGCCGCACCATCGCCGACATCGCGTGGCAGACCGAGACCGCCGTCCACGGCGCCGCCGAGGCGGCGCGCGGTCTCGACGCGATCTGGGCCGCGATGCGGGCGTGCATCGAGCGAGGGCTGCACTCCGACGGCGTCCTGCCGGGCGGGCTGCGCGTGCCGCGGAGGGCCGCCGCCGCGTGGCGGCAGCTGGGGGAACGCGGCGGATCGACGGATGCCGCCGAGGCGGTGTCCGTCTACGCGCTCGCGGTCAACGAGGAGAACGCCGCGGGTGGCCGGGTCGTCACGGCACCGACGAACGGCGCCGCCGGGGTGCTTCCGGCGGTGCTGTACCAGGCGGCCGTGCCCACAGGCTTCGATCCCGAACTCATCCGCACCTTCCTTCTCACCGCGACGGCCATCGGGTCGCTCATCAAGGCGAACGCCTCGATCTCGGGCGCCGAAGCCGGCTGCCAGGCAGAGGTGGGAAGCGCATGCGCGATGGCGGCGGCAGGGCTCACCGCCGTCCGCGGGGGCACTCCCGAGCAGATCGAGAACGCCGCCGAGATCGCGATCGAGCACCATCTGGGCCTGACCTGCGACCCGGTCTCCGGACTCGTGCAGATCCCGTGCATCGAGCGGAACGCCGTCGCCGCGTCGACAGCGATGACGTCGAGCCGGCTCGCGCTGCTGGGTGACGGCAGTCACATCGTCGAGCTCGACACCGCGATCGAGACCATGCGCCAGACCGGGGCCGACATGTCGTCGAGGTACAAGGAGACCAGCGCCGCCGGCCTCGCCGTCAACGTCGTGGAGTGCTGACCGCGATCGCGCCTAGCCCTCGAGCACCACCAGCCGCTCGGTCGCGCGGGTCATCGCGACGTAGCGGTCGACCGCGCCCTCGATGCCTCCGCCGAACGCCGACGGCTCGACGAGCACGACGAGGTCGAACTCGAGCCCCTTCGCGAGCTCGGGGGTGAGTGAACGCACCCGCTCGCGCGGCGCGAACGAGGGATCGCCGATCACGCAGGCCACGCCCTCGGCGTGCTGCCCGAGCCACTCCGAAACGATCGCGTCGCGGTCGGCCACCGCGGCATGTCGCACCGGCACACCGCTCGACCGGATCGACGTCGGCACGTTGGCGTCGGGGATCGCCGCGCGGATCACCGGCTCGGCCTCGACCATCACCTCGCTCGGCGTGCGGTAGTTGATGGTGAGCGACGACACGCCCACCTCGGTCAGGCCGGCGTGCTCGAGGCGCTCCTGCCACGACTCGTGGAACCCGTGCCGCGCCTGCGCCCGGTCGCCGACCACCGTGAAGCTGCGGGACGGGCAGCGGGCCAGCAGCATCCGCCATTGCGCATCGGTGAGCTCCTGCGCCTCGTCGACGATCACGTGCGCGAACGGCCCCGCGAGCAGATCGGGGTCGACGGCGTCGAGCACGGACTCGTCGACCAGGCTGTTGCGCAGATCGTCACCGTCGAGCCACTGCATCATCTCGTCGCCGGCCTCCTTCAGCCGGTCGACGACCTGCGCCATGTACTCGCGCTCCTGCGCGAGCTTCGCCTCGCGCTCGCGGCGTCGCCGCGACGCCCCCGGGTCACCGAGCCGGCGCCGCGCCGCGTCGAGCAGCGGCAGATCCGAGGTGGTCCAGGCCGCAGCATCCGTCCTCTGCAATGCCTCGATCTCGTCCGGCTCGAGCCACGGTGCGCAGCGGCGCAGATACGCGGGCACGCTCCACAGATCGGACACGAGAACGGATGCCTCGACCAGCGGCCACGCGCGGCCGAAGGCGCGCGTCAGCTCCTCGTTGCGCGCCAGCGCTCGCCGCAGCTGGTGCAGCGGCACCTCTTCGCCGTCGACCTGGTCGGTGAGGATGTCGAGGACCGTCTCCCACACCTGGTCGCGCGCCTCGTTGTGCGGAAGGCCCGTCTCGGCCGACGCGAACGCCTCGGCCCAATCCTGGGAATCCAGCCGCAGTTCGGCCCAGGGCGTCTCGATGACCAGGCCGGTCGCGGGCGGCTCCTCGTAGAGCCGCACGGCGGGCTCGATCGCGTCGATCATGCGGGCGTCGGCCTTCAGGCGGGCGACCCGGGCATCGGGCTCGTCGCCGGCGACCCCGCCCTCGGCCACGAGGTCGCGCAGGGTGCACGTCTGCACGCTCTCCTCGCCGAGGCTCGGGAGCACGTCCTCGACGTAGGAGAGGTACGCGGGGCTCGGACCGACGAACAGCACGCCGCCGCGCCCCTCGCCGAGGTGCGGGTCGGAGTAGACGAGGTACGCGGCGCGGTGCAGCGCCACGACGGTCTTTCCCGTGCCGGGGCCGCCGTCGACGACGAGCGCACCGCGCGATCCGGCGCGGATGATCGCGTCCTGGTCGGACTGGATCGTGCCCAGCACGTCGCGCATGCGCGGCGAGCGACTGGCGCCGAGGCTCGCGATGAACGCAGATTGGTCGTCGAGGGCGGCGTTGTGGTCGAGACCCTCGGCGGTGAACACCTCGTCCCAGTAGTCGGTCACCCGACTGCCGGCCCAGCGGTAGCGGCGGCGGCTCACGAGCCCCGAAGGGTGGGCGTGCGTCGCGGCGAAGAAGGGCTCGGCGGCGGGCGTGCGCCAGTCGACGAGCAGGCGTCGGCCCGCAGCATCCACCAGTCCGAAGCGGCCGATGTAGACGGGCTCTGAGCCGTCGGCGGGCACCATGCGGCCGAGGCACGCGTCGACTCCGAAGCGGCGCAGCACCCGCAGCCGGGCGGAGACCCGGTGGATCTCGATGTCGCGCTCGACGCCGGCCTGACCGTGCCCGCCGGGACGGCGACGGAGCTCGTCGAGGCGGGCCTCGAGTCCTTCGATGGAGCGCGAAAGCGTGTCGGCGATCGCGGCGAAGTGCTGCTCGTCGCCGCCGATGAGCACCGGGTCGGACTTGGCCGCGAGGCGGTCGGGAAGGTGGAAGGCAGTGGTGTCGGCTGTTCGAGAGGGCGGGCGGGAATCGCTGATCGGAGGGGTGTTCACGGCATGGGCTCCTGGCGGCTTCGCGACGCGGAATCGGACGGAGTGAGTCAGAGGAGAAGGGCGGGGGAGCGTCGCGACCGACCAGTATGCGCCCCCGAGGGGCCCTTGCCGCAAGGCCCCCACCCCCGGATATCCTGGTAGCGGCAGGAAGGTCGCGCCTCTGCGTGCGCAGACCCCCGTCACCCACTGTTCATCGGTACCGACGAATTCACGCGATCCGAACGATGCCGCTCGCGCCTGTCCGTCGATACTGTGGCTCCGACCGAGGGGTGGTGCTCTCGCCCGCCTGCTGCTCGGGGACAGGAGACACGCATGACCGCAGACGACCGCACCTCCGTCGTGGG
>JAVBUG010000042.1:0-17520 GCA_031555515.1 Microbacterium sp.
CGCGACGCCGGCCGCGCAAGACCACTGACCTCACGCACGACGTCGGGGCGCAGCATCCGTGTTTCTACACGGATGCCGCGCCCCGACGTGCGCCGTCAGAACCGGGCTCAGGCGACAGCGGTCGCGACGAGCTCGCTGATCTTCTTCTCGACCGCGGGGGTCCAGGCGAGCACCGCGAAGCCCGTCGACCAGAAGTCGCCGTCGTCGAGGTGGGCGGTCTCGTCGAACTGGATGGTGGCGTAGCGGGTCTTGAACTTCGAGGCCGGCTGCGTGAAGACGACGACCTTGCCGGCCGCGTTCGCGTAGGCGGGGAAGCCGTAGTAGGTCTTGGGCACGAGGTCGGGGGCGACCTCGCCGACCACCTTGTGCAGGCCCTCGGCGATCGCCCTGTCGGTGCCCTCGAGCTTGTCGATCGCGTCGAGCACCTGCTTCGTGCCCGCCTCGCGGCTCTTGCCCGCCTTGGCCTGGTCGCGCAGCTCTTTGGCGCGGTTCTTGACCGCCTCGCGCTCCTCCTGGGACAGTCCGTCGGATGCCGTCTTCGCCATGATGCTCTCCTCACGCTCGTGGGCGCCTTCGCGTCCCGTGATCCTCACGCTACCCACGCGGTTTCGGCGGCGCTTCTCCATTCCTGCTTGATCGCGCGGCGCGGCGCGGCGGGCGCAGAGCATGGACGGGACGGATGCTGCGGCCCGCAGCATCCGTTCCGCGACAGCGTCACTCGAACTGCATGACGATGCGGCCGTCGATCCTGCCGTGCTCCATGCGCTCGAAGATGTCGTTGATGTCGTCGATCGACTCGACCGCGACGGTCGGGTGGATCTGCCCGCGCGCGTAGAAGTCGAGGGCCTCGATCATGTCCTGGCGCGTGCCGACGATCGATCCGCGGATCGTGATGGCCCGCAGCACGATGTCGAAGATGTCGGCGGGGAAGTCGCCCGGCGGCAGTCCGTTGAAGACGATGGTCGCGCCGCGGCGGGCGACGCCGAGCGCCTGGCCGAACGCCTTCGGGTGCACAGCGGTGACGAGCACGCCGTGCGCGCCGCCGGTGCGCTCCTGGACGATGGCGGCCGGATCCTGCGTGAGCGCGTTCACCGTGAGCTCTGCCCCATGCTGACGGGCGAGCTCCAGCTTGGCGTCGTCGATGTCGACGGCGGCGACCCGCAGGCCCATCGCGCGGGCGTACTGCACCGCGATGTGGCCGAGGCCGCCGATGCCTGAGATCACGACCCACTCGCCGGGGCGGGCCTCGGTCATCTTGAGCCCCTTGTAGACGGTGACGCCCGCGCAGAGGATCGGGGCCACCTCGACCGGGTCGGCGCCGTCGGGGATGCGGGCGGCGAAGCGCTCGTCGACGAGCATGTACTCGCCGAAGCTGCCGTCGACGGAGTACCCGCCGTTCTGCTGGTCGGGGCACAGCGTCTCCCACCCGGTGCGGCAGAACTCGCAGACGCCGCAGGCGCTCCAGAGCCACGCGTTGCCGACGAGGTCGCCGACCGCGAGAGTGGTGACCCCGTCGCCGAGGGCGACGACGCGGCCGTACCCCTCGTGCCCCGGGATGAGGTCGGACTTCGGGGCGACCGGCCAGTCGCCGCGGGCGGCGTGGAGGTCGGTGTGGCACACGCCGGTGGTCTGCACCTTGACCAGCGCCTGGCCGGGGCCGGGGGTGGGGATGGGCACGTCGCGCACTTCGAGCGGCCGGTCGGGCGCGGTGACCACGGCTGCGCGCATCGTGCCGGTGGGGGTCGCGGTGCCGTGTGCTGCGTGCGAGTCGGTCAGGATCGTCATCGATATCACTTCCCTGGGGCGGGCGTTCGCCGCCCTCTGATTCGACGGTAGGCGCGCGGACGTTGCACGACGTTGCGTCGGGCGTCGGTGGGTCGCGCTCCCTTGAACGCGGTCGTGCGTCCCCTTAGCGTGAGGTGTCACCCGATCGCCAGGAGCACCCATGACCTCGCCCAGCGCCCCCGAGCAGATGCACGCCATCTCGGCCGATACGCGTCACACCGTCGAGGACGTGCTCGAGTACGCGCGGCGCCGGGCCCTGTACGAGGACGTGCCGCTCGACAAGCCGATGACCCCGCGCGACCTGGAGCGCCTCGCCTCCGGTTCGATCACCGCCGAGGGCATCGGGTCGCGGCGCGCGATCGCGCTCTTCGAGAACGTCCTCGCCCCCGCGTGCGTGTCGACCGACCACCCCGGATACCTGTCGTTCATCCCGTCGGCCCCGAGCAAGGCCGCGCTCGCGTTCGACGTCGTGGTCTCAGCATCCGCCATCTATGGAGGCTCCTGGGTCGAGGGCGCCGGCGCGGTGTACGCCGAGAACGAGGTGCTGCACTGGCTCGCGAAGGAGTTCGGCCTGCCGGCCGGCGCGGGCGGGGTGTTCGTGCAGGGCGGCACGATCGGCAATCTCTCGGCGCTCGTGACGGCACGGGATGCTGCGCGCCGCCGTGCGGCGGACGAGGGACGTCAGACCCCGCCGCGGTGGGTCGTCGTGTGCAGCGCCGAGGCCCACTCGTCGATCGCGTCGGCGGCAGCGGTGATGGACGTCGACGTCGCGACGGCCGAGGTCGACGCGAACGGGCGCCTGCACGGCGACGCCGTGGCGCGCGTGCTCGACGAGCACGGCGACGCGGTCTTCGCGGTGGTCGCCACCGGCGGCACGACCAACTTCGGCATCGTCGACGACATCGCGAGCGTCGGAGCCGTGGCGCGTGAGCGCGGCATCTGGTTCCACGTCGACGGCGCGTACGGCCTCGCGGCCATGCTCGTCGAGCGGATGCGGCCCGTCTTCGCGGGCGTCGAGCTCGCGGACTCTGTCATCGTCGACCCGCACAAGTGGCTGTTCGCGCCGTTCGACGCGTGCGCGCTCCTCTACCGCGACCCCGCCCTCGCGCTGTCGGCCCACACGCAGAAGGCCGAGTACCTCGACACCCTCACCGGCAAGCCGGACTGGAACCCGTCCGACCTGGCGATCCAGCTCACCCGGAGGGCGCGCGGACTGCCGATGTGGTTCTCGCTCGCCACCCACGGCACCGACCAGTACCGCGCCACGATCGAGTACGGCATCGACCTCGCTCGCCGCATCGCCGACGAGATCGAGTCCCGAGACGGCCTGTCGCTGGTGCGCGACCCGCAGCTGTCGGTCGTCGTGTTCCGCCGCGAGGGCTGGACGCTCGCCGACTACGAGGCCTGGTCGGATCGCCTCCTCGAAGAGCAGCACGCCTTCGTCGTGCCGAGCTCGCACGCCGGTGAGCCCGTGCTGCGGTTCGCGATCATCTCGCCGCTGACCACGTTCGAGCTGCTGACCGCGATCCTCGACACCCTGGAGTGAGCGCGGGGAGCGCGGGGGTGCGCGGGGTGCCGGAAGCTCCCAGCCGGGACGCACGTAGACTGGAGGCATCCGTTCCCGCATCTGGGAACCCTCCGCTCCGCAGGAACACCGTGACCTCAGCCGCTTCCCGCACGTTCGCCGTGCGCCACGTGCAGCTCGCACGCGCCGCGTTCGCTGCGCTCGCGGCGCTCATGATCACGTTCTCTCCCGACCACTCCGCGCTGGTCGGCAGCTCGGTGTTCAGCGGCTTCACGATCGCGACCGGCCTGGTGCTGCTGCTCGCGGTGTGGCTGGTCTACCCCAAGGGACTGCGCTGGCCGTCGGCCGCGCTCGGCGGCGTCGCCATCGTCGCGGGCATGGCGAGCGGCCTCTATCCGCTGCGCACCGTCACCGGCTACTTCGTCATCGTGATCGCGTGGGCCCTCGTCAGCGGCGTCATCGAGCTCATCGCGGGCTGGCGCGGCCTCCTCGGCCGCCGCGAGCGTCGCGAGATCGCGCCCGGCGTCGCCGACGCGCGGCCCGCCGCGCTGGTCGGACCCCGCTCCGAGAGCCGCGACGCGGCCGTCGTCGGCGCCCTCACGATCCTCCTCGGCATCGCACTGCTGTTCGTGCAGCCCGCGTACGCGCTGGACTACACGATCGAAGAGGCGCACGCCACGTTCACCCTCACCGGCATCACGATCGGCGTCGGTCTGTTCGGCGGCTACGCCGCGATCGTCGCCGTGTACCTCGGCATCGCCGGCTTCTCGCCGCGCCCGGCCGAGGCCGCCGACACCCCCGACATCACGGCGGAGGCGTCCGCGTCCGCCGATCCCACCCCGCAGAAGGACTCCGCGTGAGCCACGAAAGCCCCACCCGCCGCGATCTCCTGAAGCCCCTGCAGCTACTCGGGCTCGCCTTCGCGGCCGCCCTGTTCGCGGGCATCGTGACGCTCGTGTCGATGGGCTTCTTCCAGCAGCGCGCCCCCGGCGAGGCGGAGCGCGCGGTCGTCACGGCGCTCGTCATCGCCGGCGTCAGCTTCATCGCGGTGCTGCTGATCGTGTCGCTGCTGCTCCTCGCGGTCGACCCCGCCCAGGTGACGAAGCAGATCGACAAGCCCGTGCTCTTCGACGACGAGTCCGACGATCCTGAGCAGGGCGAGAAGCCGGATGCCGCAGCATCCGGTGACCCGAAGGCCTGAAGCCCGACCGGCCCGCCGCGGCCGGCGTCGCGACCGCGTCTGAGGCGTTTCGTCTCGCTCGTTCCTCGCTCGCTCAACGACCGGGACTTCGACCCCCGCTCGTTGAGCGGAGCGCGCTCTGGCGCGCGAAGACGAAACGCCCGGGGATTCCGGGATCGCCCAGGTCAGCCGAGCTCGTCGACCAGCTGCGAGGCGAGGCCGTCGTACGTCGCGGGCGTCAGGGCGAGGAGGCGCTCCTTGGCGTCGTCGCCGATGTCGAGGCCGCGCACGAACTCCGCGAGCTCGGGGGCGCCGACGCGGCGGCCGCGCGTGAGGTCCTTGAGGAGGGCGTAGGGGTCGCTGATCTGCGAGCGTCCCGCGGCGATCTCGGCGCGCACCACCGTCTGGATCGCCTCGGCGAGCACCTCCCAGTTCTGGTCGAGGTCGGCGAGCAGCACGTCCTCGGCGAGCGAGATCTCCTTGAGGCCGCGCTGCAGGTTGTCGAGTGCGAGCAGCGAGTGCCCGAACGCGACGCCGATGTTGCGCTGCGTGGTCGAGTCCGTCAGGTCGCGCTGCAGGCGGCTCGTGACGAGCGTCTGCGAGAGGGTTGCGAGCAGGCCCCCGGCGATCTCGAGGTTCGCCTCGGCGTTCTCGAACCGGATCGGGTTGATCTTGTGCGGCATCGTCGACGAGCCGGTGGCGCCCGCCACCGGGATCTGCGTGAAGTAGCCGATCGAGATGTAGGTCCAGATGTCGGTCGCGAGGTTGTGCAGGATGCCGCCGGCGTGACGCGCGCGGTCGTACAGCTCGACCTGCCAGTCGTGCGACTCGATCTGGGTCGTGAGGATGTTGAAGTCGAGCCCCAGGCCCTCGATGAAGGCGCGCGAGACCTCGGGCCAGTCCACATCGGGCGCAGCCGACAGGTGGGCCGACCACGTGCCGGTGGCGCCCGAGAACTTCGCGAGGTACTCGCCGGCCTCGATCTGGTCGGCGACGCGGGCGAGGCGCCAGGCGAACACGCCGAGCTCCTTGCCCATGGTCGAGGGGGTCGCCGGCTGGCCGTGCGTGCGCGACAGCATCGCGGCGTCGCGGTGGTTCACGGCGAGCTCGCTGAGCGCCGCGATCACGGCGCGCAGCTTGGGCAGCCACACGCGCACGACCGCGCGCTGCACGGTCAGGGCGTACGACGTCGAGTTGATGTCCTCGCTGGTGCACGCGAAGTGCGTGAGCTCGGCGATGGCATCGAGGCCGAGCGTCGAGAGGCGGTCGCGCACCAGGTACTCGACGGCCTTGACGTCGTGCCGGGTCACCGACTCCTTCTCGGCGAGCCAGTCGATCTCGGCCTGCCCGAACTCGAGGTAGAGCGCCCGCAGGCGCTCCTTGTCGGCGTCGCCGAGCGGCGACGTGCCGAACAGCGAGCGGTCGGTGAGGGCGATGAGCCACTCCACCTCGACCTCGACGCGGGCGCGGTTCAGGCCCGCCTCCGAGAGGTACTCGCCGAGCTCGCCGACGGCGGGGCGGTAGCGCCCGTCGAGAGGGCTGAGGGGCTGAGGAGGAAGAGAGGTCACGGTGGCTCCCGTCGATACCGTCGGACGCGCCGTCGATCCGGTGCTCACGGCACCGGGCGGATGGCGGGTTCGAGTTGCCGGAAGAGCGCCCGGCTCGCGCTCTCGATCATACCGAGCACCTCGTCGAACATTCCGGGGCCCGCGTAGTACGGGTCGGGGACGTCGAGGGTGCGGGCCGAGGGATCGAAGGCCAGCAGCAGCGCGATCTTGTCGGCGTCGCCCTCGGTGCGGGCCCAGCCGCGCAGGATGCGCTCGTGGCTGCGGTCCAGCGCGACGACGAGGTCGCTCCGTGCGAAGTCCGAGTGGGTGAACTGGCGCGCGCGGTGGTGACTCCCGTCGTAGCCGGCGCGCTCCAGCGCCTCGATCGTGCGCAGGTCGGCCTGCTCCCCGACGTGCCAGTCGCCGGTGCCCGCGCTCGTCGAGGCGACGCGCGAGCCCAGGCCCGAGGCATCCGCGAATCCCCGGAACACCACCTCCGCCATCGGCGAGCGGCAGATGTTCCCGGTGCACACGAACACGACACGGAAGGGCGTCGCGTCGGTCGCGGTCATGGGTTCCATTCTGGACCGAGCCGACACCGAACGTTAAGGAGTTCTCCTCCAGGGGTCTTTCGATGACGGATGCTGCTCCCCTAGCTTGTGACGAACGGGCGGCGACCAGGCTGCCCTTTCCCCATGCGCGGTCCACAGACCGCCGTCATCCTGTGGAGGTCTCGTGTCCCCAGCACCCCGCCCCATCGCCGCTGCGATAGCGGCCGCGGCGCTCGCCGCCGGAGGAGTCGTGGCATTCGCCGCGCCTGCGGCCGCGGCATCCGGCGATCTGTTCATCAGCGAGTACATCGAAGGCAGCTCCTTCAACAAGGCGCTCGAGATCTACAACCCGTCGACGGCCGACGTGGATCTCACCGCCGCCGGCTACGCGCTCCGTATCTACTTCAACGGCTCCACCACCGCGACCACGATCGCGCTCACCGGCACCGTCGCCGCGGGCGATGTGTTCGTCTTCGCCCAGCAGAACTCCACCGGAACTCCCGTGGATCCGGCCATCACCGCTCAGGCCGACCAGCTCTCGACCGCCAGCCTGTGGAACGGCGACGACGCCATCGCCCTGGTCAAGAACGACGTGGCCGTCGACGTCATCGGCCAGATCGGCGTGGACCCCGGCACCGAGTGGGGCACCGGGCTCACGTCGACCGCCGACAACACCCTGCGCCGCAACGCGGGCATCATCGTGGGTGATGCCGACGGCTCGAACGCGTTCGACCCCGCCGCCGAGTGGACCGGCTTCGCGAGCAACACCTTCGGCGGCCTCGGCTCGCATGGACAGGCTCCCGACCCCGACCCCGACCCCGTCGCGGACTGCGCCGCCACTCCGGCGACGATCGGGTCCGTTCAGGGCTCCGGCGCAGCGTCGCCGATCCAGGGACAGGACGTGCTGGTCGAGGGGGTCGTCCTCGGCGACTTCCAGACGGGCGGGTTCGACGGGTACTACGTGCAGGACGCGGGCGACGGCGACTCGGCGACCTCGGACGGCGTCTTCGTGTACGCGCCGGGCGGCGCGCCCGTGGACGTCGGCGACAGCGTCAGCGTCGCGGGCGAGGTCGCAGAGTTCTTCGGCCTCACGCAGGTCGTGGCCGCCGACGTCGAGGTGTGCGCGACCGGGCAGGCGCTGCCCGCGGCGGCGCCGCTCACCCTGCCCGCGACGAACGCGCAGCGTGAGGCGCTCGAGGGCATGTACGTGACGCTTCCGCAGAACCTCGCCATCGGCGAGACGTTCGAATACGGCCGCTTCGGCACGATCACGCTCACGAACGGGCGCCTCGACACGCCGACCGCGGTCGTCGAGCCGGGGGCCGCCGCCAACGCGCTCGCCGCGGCGAACCTCGAGAACAGCATCACGCTCGACGACGGTCGCGGCACCCAGAACCCCGACCCGGCGATCCACCCGGACGGCGAGGTCTTCACGCTCGACCACTCGTTCCGCAGCGGCGACCTCGTCCAGAACGCGATCGGCGTGCTCGACTACCGCTTCGACACGTGGGGCGTCCAGCCGACCGACGGCGCCGACTTCACCGTCGCGAACGCGCGGACCGGCGTGCCCGACGTGGGCGGCGACCTGAAGATCTCGAGCTTCAACGTGCTGAACTACTTCACCACGATCGACCCGACGCCGGGCA
Organism: Microbacterium sp.; assembly: GCA_031555515.1. Lineage (GTDB taxonomy): Bacteria > Actinomycetota > Actinomycetes > Actinomycetales > Microbacteriaceae > Microbacterium. Next base: position 8,235 of record JAVBUG010000042.1, read on the forward strand.
ACTCGAACGACGACGACCGCACTCGCGGCGCCGACACGGAGGAGGAGTTCACGCGTCAGCAGGCCAAGATCGTGGCGGCTCTCGCCGAGATCGACGCGGACGTGTTCGGTCTGCTCGAGATCGAGAACAACGGCACCGCGGTGCAGGCGCTCGCCGACGAACTCAACAAGAAGGCCGGCCCGGGCACGTACGTGCCGGTGACCACCGGAGTGATCGGCACGGATGCGATCACCACGGCCGTCATCTACAAGCCGTCGACGGTCACCCCGGTGGGCGCGTACCAGCTGATGACGAGCGCGGTCGACCCGACCTGGTCCGACGACCGCCACCGCCCGGCCCTCACGCAGCGGTTCGCGGCGAACGAGTCGGGCGACGAGTTCGTGGTGTCGGTCAACCACCTGAAGTCGAAGGGCTCGGCGTGCTCCGAGAGCCCCGACCTCGGCGACGGACAGGGCAACTGCAGCGCGTCCCGCACGGCGGCCGCCACGGCGCTCACCAGCTGGCTGAACACCACCGTCGCCCCTGACGGCCGAGCGATCGTGATCGGCGATCTCAACTCGTACGACCACGAGGACTCGATCGACGCGTTCGTCGCGGGCGGCTTCACCGACCTGGAGAAGCAGTTCAACGGCGAGCACGCGTACTCGTACGTGTTCGACGGCCAGTTGGGCTACCTCGACTACGCGCTCGCCCAGCCTGAGCTCACGGCTGACGTGTCGGGTGTCGAGACCTGGCACATCAACGCCGACGAGCCGAGCCTGATCGACTACGACATGTCGTTCAAGCAGCCGGCGCAGGACGCGCTGTACGCCGAGGACGCCTACCGCTCGAGCGACCACGATCCGGTCATCGTCGGGCTGAACCTGACGCCGCCCGACACGACGGCCCCCACCATCGAGGTGACCGCTGACCCGTCGCTGATCTGGCCGCCGAACAACAAGCTGCGCACGATCGAGTTCACGATCGATGCGGCCGATGACCGCGGCGACGTGACCGTCGAGCTCACCGATGTGAGGGCCTCCGGCGCGAAGGCGTCGTGGACCCAGGTCGACGACGACACGTTCCAGGTCAAGGCCGCGATCGGCGCCGTTTACCGCTTCACCTGGACGGCGACGGATGCTGCGGGCAACACCGCGGCCGACACCGCGAAGGTGACAGTGGGCAAGTAGCGCGCCACCGCTCGACCCGGAGGGGCGTCGTTCCGATGAGGATCGGCGCCCCTCCGGCACGCGTGCGCGCCTCCTCCACATCGGGCGCCGCCCGCGGGCTGTGAACAGATCGGCGTCCGTGCGCCTGCGGGTGCGCGCACCCCGAGACGATCGACGGGTGACACTGCTTCCACCGACGACCGAGACATCCCACCAGCTCGCGCAGGTGGCGCGGGAACTCGCGCGACTGATCGAACGGATGACGGATGCCGCGACCGTCGCCCGCGGGCTCGCCGATGCCGTCCACTGGCAGGCCAAGGCCGCCTCCGCGTTCCACGACCGTGCCACGCTGTGGGCCGGCGACGTCTCGGGACTCGCGTGCCTGGCCGAGACGGCACGATACGACGTGGCGCGCGCGCAGGACCGTGCCGCCTTCGCGGACTCCTTCCGCGGTCTGTTCCCGGGGGCCCAGCGATGAGCGACCTGAAGCCCGGGCCCGACTTCCGCGATCCCCAGCTGGCGCCGGAGGTGGGCCGCCTCGGCCCGAACGAAGGCCTCATCGGCCTGTTGGCCGAGAACTGGCCGCGGGTCGATGACGGCTTGCAGATCCGCGGCGGTGGCGCGGTCGCGGTGGACACCGCGACCCTGTCGGCGGCGGCCGTCCGTTTCGACGTCGCGCGGGAGGAGCTCGCGACGATCGGCGAACGCCTCGGCGCGCTGCGCTCCGAGCTGCGCGCGCTGCCCGAGCACACCGCCGACGCCCGGGCCGCGGCATCCGTGCTCGCGGCGAAGCTGGATGCGGTGCAGGGCGAGGCCGATGCGATCGCGGCGGCGCTGCGCGAGGCGGCGTACGCGTACGAGATGGTGGAGATCGAGGCCGAGCATCGCGCGGCCGTGCTCGCGGGCGACACCGCTCGCGCGCAGCGCCTCGACGCCCGGATGACCGCGCTGATCGACGCGCACCCCGACGCGTGGCGCATGGCGCTCGGCAGCTCGTTCGAGCGCGCCGTGATGTGGCCGTCCGAGCTCGTGCGCCAGGCGACCCAGTGGGGGGTGGCGGCGGGCGGCGAGGTCAGCGACCCCGGCTCGATCGTGGTGGGCGCGGCAGCGGGGCTGTTCACCATCGGCGGAGCGGCCGTCGTCGGGCTCGCGGGCACCGGGCGGCTCTCACGCGACGCCCGGCTGACGGGCACAGCCGGGCCCGTGACGGTGACGCCGGTCGCGCCGGCGTCCACGGTCGTCGCGGAGGCCGGCGCCGCGATCGGTGCGGGGACTCCGCCGTCGCGGTCGCCTGCGGCGGTGGCACCGCGAAGTCTGGCCGCGGCGGCGGAGCGGATCCCGGGGGGCGCTGACTCGCGCGTGCGCGTCGAGCGCTACACGATGCCCGACGGGTCGCGGCAGTACGCCGTCTACATCGCGGGCATGCAGTCGTTCGACGTGGGCGGCGATGAGCCCTGGGACAACGCCTCGAACGTCGAGCTGTACGCCGGGAGCACGTCCGACTCGTATGCGGCGACGCAGGCCGCGCTCTCTCAGGCGGGCATTCGGCCCGGCGACACCGTGCACCTCTTCGGGTTCTCGCAGGGGGCGATGATCGCCGGACACCTCGCCCTGGAGGGCGGCTACGACACGCAGACGCTGGTCTCGATCGGGTCGCCCGTCGACCCCGACGTCGGGTCCGACACGCTCAGCGTCACGCTGCGACACACCGACGATCCGGTCGCCGGGCTCGCCGGCGGCGGCCACGCGGCAGCTGTGGGCGCGCCCGGGAGCTTCGTCGCCGAGCGCGTCTTCGACCCGGACGCCGGCATGGACGAGCCGCGCCTGCCGGCGCACCGGCTCACCGCGTACGCCGAGACGGCGGCGCTGGTCGACGACTCGACCGATCCGCGGATCGACGGCCTGCGCGACACCTTCGCCGACCTCGCGCGCGCCGACGCGGTCCGGGTGACCGAGTACACGGCGACCCGCGGTGCGGGGTGAGTCAGTCCTTGCGCGGCCGGACGATGATGCCGACGACCCAGTTGATGAGGGTGATGATGATGGCCGCGACGACGCCCCACCAGAAGTCCTCGACGCGCAGGCCCCAGTTCCAGAAGCTCGTGAACCACGCCGTGAGCCACAGCAGGAACGCGTTGATGAGGAGGCCGATGAGCCCCAGCGTCAGGATGTAGAGCGGGAACGCCAGCACCTTGATGACGGTGCCGATGATCGTGTTCACCAGCGCGAAGATTGCGGCGACGATCAGCAGCGTCAGGATCAGCTGGAGCGTCTCGCCCGGCGGGAACGGGATGACCGAGACCTGGAGCGCCGGGATCAGGGTGACGACCCAGATCGCGAAGGCGTTGATGACCACGCGGATGAGGAAGCCCATAGTCCGCCCAGTCTTCCACGGCCCTGCGGCGGGCCGGTAGGAGGAATCCGATCCCCTTGATACCGAATTGGTATCGACCTACCCTGAGGGCATGGCCATGACGGTTCGGCTCCCTGAAGAACTCGACCGTGCGCTCGACGCGATCGCCGAGGCGGAGCACGTCTCCAAGCACGCGCTGGTGCTGCAGGGTGTGGAGCTCATCATCGCCCGACGCGGCCGGCGCGCGGCCGTCGACGACGCGGTCGACTTCGTGCTCAGCCACGATGCCGAGCTGCTCCGCCGGCTCGAAGACGCATGACCGAGTTCCTCACCCTCGACGACGCCCTCCACATCTCGTCCAGACTGGGATTCCACATCAGGGATGCCGGGCTCCTCGCCTCGGCGCTCGCGCGGCCGGCGACGACGCTCTTCGGCGATGACGCCTATCCTTCGCTGAGCCTCAAGGCCGCCGCGCTGCTCGAGAGCGTCGTGCGCAATCATCCGTTCGTCGACGGCGACAAGCGCAGCGGCTGGACGCTCACCGTCGCCTTCCTGTGGGTGAACGGGTACCGCCACGACATGACCACGGACGAGGGATTCGACCTCGTGGTCGGTGTCGCTGAGGGGCGGGTCGACCTCGAGTCCTCGGCCCGGACGTGGGAGGCGCATCTGATCACCCGCTCGTAGACTCGGGGCGTGACCGACGCTCCCGAGATCCCCGTCCGCGTGCGCCCCGAGGTCGCCGCGCTGCCGCCGTACAAGCAGGGCAGGCAGGCCGGCGCAGACGCGTTCAAGCTGTCGAGCAATGAGAACCCGTTCGACCCGCTGCCCGGGGTGCTCGAGCGCGTGCGGTCCGCGACGGCGCTCAACCGCTACCCGGACGCCACGGCGGCGCGCCTGCGGGAACGCCTGGCCGAGCGTTTCGGAGTCGGCGCCGACGCCGTGCACATCGGTGCGGGCAGCGTCTCGATCCTCGCCCAGCTCGTGCTCGCGACATCCGGTCCCGGTGACGAGGTCATCTACGCGTGGCGCTCGTTCGAGGCCTACCCGTGGCTCGCCGTCGTCGCCGGCGCGACCGCTGTGCAGGTGCCGCTCGCCGAGGGCGCCCGCCACGACCTCGACGCGATGGCGGCGGCGATCACCGACCGCACGCGCGCGATCATCGTGTGCAGCCCCAACAACCCGACCGGCCCGATCGTCACGCAGGCGGAGTTCGACGCGTTCGTCGAGAAGGTGCCCTCCGATGTGCTCGTGATCCTCGACGAGGCGTACGCCGAATTCGTCACCGACCCCGAGTCGGTCGACGGCCTGCGCGTGCTCGGCGGATCGGGTCGCGCCAACGTCGTCGTGCTCCGCACCTTCTCGAAGGCGTACGGGCTCGCCGCGCTCCGCGTCGGCTACGCGATCGGGCACCCGCGGGTGCTCGACGCCGCCCGCAGCACCGCGATCCCGCTGTCCGTCACGGCCCACGGCGAGGAGGCGGCCCTCGCGAGCCTCGACGCCGAGGAAGAGCTGCTCGAGCGCGTGCGGGTGATCGCCGATCGTCGCGACCGGCTGGCGGCGGGTCTCCGCGAGGCCGGGTGGGACGTTCCCGTGGCGCAGGGGAACTTCGTGTGGCTCCCCGCCGGTGACGAAACCATCGCGTTGGCGGCGACCTTCGAAGAGGCCGGACTCATCGTGCGCCCCTTCGCCGGCGACGGCATCCGTATCTCGGTCGGCGAGGAGGAATCGGTCGAGAAGGTTCTGCGGATCGCGGCGACGGCAGTGGCCCACCGCGAGGGATGAGCAGCGTGCGGTTGTCGATCGCGTGCGGTGGATCCGCGCATCCCTTGTCGAACGCATGCAGAAACGCGCATGCACGGAGAGATAGCGTGAATTCATGATCCCGGTCGACGATCACGCCCTGGTGCGGTTTCTGGAGGCGGACGGAACGTTCGCACCGAGCCCTGCCGCCGAACCGTATCAGGAGGCCGTCTCCAGTCTCGGCGACGCCGATCTCGAGACGTTCTACCGCGATATGGCCGTCATCCGCGCGTTCGACGTGCAGGCGACGAACCTCCAGCGGCAGGGGCAGCTCGCCCTCTGGCCGCCGAGCTACGGGCAGGAGGCCGCGCAGGTGGGCTCGGCCCGCGCCGCCCGTACGCAGGACCACCTCTTCCCGTCGTACCGCGAGCACGTGGTCACGAAGATCCGCGGTGTCGACCCGATCGACATCATCCGCGTGATGCGCGGACTGACGCACGGCGGGTGGGACCCGACCGACCCGAAGAACGGGAACACCCACATCTACACGCTCGTGCTCGGCTCGCAGACGCTGCACGCCACGGGCTTCGGGATGGGGCTCGTCTTCGACGGGCGCTGCGGCACCGGCGATCTCGACCGCGATGAGGCCGTCATCGTCTACTACGGCGACGGCGCCTCCAGCCAGGGCGACGTGCACGAGGCGATGGTCTTCGCGAACAGCTACCGCACGCCCGAGGTGTTCTTCCTGCAGAACAACCAGTGGGCGATCTCGGTGCCCGTCGCGACGCAGTCGCGCTCGCCGCTGTACAAGCGCGGCGAGGGCTACGGCATGCCGAGCACGCTGATCGACGGCAACGACGTGCTCGCGAGCTGGGCCGTCACGCGCACCGCGCTCGACGAGGCGCGCGCCGGCGGCGGCCCGCAGGCGATCGAGGCGATGACCTATCGCCTCGGTGCGCACACCACGAGCGACGACCCCACGAAGTACCGCACCTCCGACGAGGAGGAGTCGTGGCGCCGCCGCGACCCGATCGCGCGCATGAAGGCGTTCCTCGTGGGTCGCGGCGCGTCCGAGGCGTTCTTCGCCGACGTCGAGGCCGAGTCCCAGGCGCTCGCCGACGACGTCCGCACGCGCACCAACGCCCTCGGCGGGCTCGAGCGGGACGACATCTTCGCGCACGTGTATTCCGAGCAGCATCCGCTCATCGACGAGCAGCGCACCTGGCTCGCCGACTACGAGGCATCCTTCGAAGGAGGCGCATCGTGAGCACCTCGACCGCCGCGGCCACTGCCGCCGAGACGACCGCCCCCGCCGTGCAGACCCTGCCGTTCAGCCGGGCGATCAACGCCGGGCTGCGCGCCGCGCTCGCCGGCAGCGATCGCGTCCTGCTCATGGGCGAGGACATCGGCAAGCTCGGCGGCGTCTTCCGTGTGACCGAGGGCCTGCAGGCCGAGTTCGGCGAGCAGCGCGTGCTCGACACCCCGCTCGCCGAGTCGGGACTCGTGGGCACCGCGATCGGGCTCGCGATGGCGGGCTTCCGCCCGGTCGTCGAGATCCAGTTCGACGGGTTCGTCTTCCCGGCGTTCGACCAGATCACGACGCAGCTCGCGAAGCTCACCAACCGTCACGAGGGCGCGCTGCAGATGCCCGTCGTGATCCGCATCCCCTACGGCGGGCACATCGGCGCCGTCGAGCACCACCAGGAGAGCCCCGAGGCGTACTTCACGCACACAGCGGGCCTGCGGGTCGTGAGCCCGTCGACGCCGAACGACGGCTACTGGATGATCCAGGACGCCATCGCCTCGCCCGACCCGGTGATCTTCCTCGAGCCGAAGAGCAAGTACTGGCAGAAGGGCGAGGTCGACACGTCGGGCCGCGCTCTGCCGCTGCACGCGTCCCGCGTGGTCCGCCGCGGCACCGACATCACCCTCGTCGGCCACGGCGCCATGGTGACGACGATGCTGCAGGCCGCCGTGCTCGCCGAGGCCGAGGGAACGAGCATCGAGGTCGTCGACCTCCGCTCGCTGTCGCCCGTGGACTACGGCCCGATCCTCGACTCCGTGCGCCGCACCGGCCGCATGGTCTACGCGCAGGAGGCCCCGGGCTTCACCTCCCTCGGCTCCGAGGTCGCGGCGACCGTCATGGAGCGCGCCTTCTACGCGCTCGAGGCCCCGGTGCTGCGCGTGTCGGGCTTCGACACCCCCTTCCCCCCGGCCAAGCTCGAGGGGACCTACCTCCCCGACGCCGACCGCATCCTCGAGGCCGTCGACCGGTCCCTCGCCTACTGACCCCACACCTCCGACGCGAGAGAACACCTGGTGGACGAGATGCAGGTTGCTTCCCGACCTCTCGGCGACCAGCTGTACTCTCGCGAAAAGGTCGGGTTCGAAAGGAGCTCCACATGAGCACCCAGACGTTCGTCCTCCCCGATGTCGGCGAAGGACTCACCGAGGCCGAGATCGTCCAGTGGCGCGTCGGCCCCGGCGACAGCGTCGCGGTCAACGACGTGCTCGTCGAGATCGAGACCGCCAAGTCGCTCGTCGAGCTGCCCTCGCCGTTCGCCGGCACCGTGGGCGACCTGCTCGCCGCCGAGGGCGAGACGGTGAACGTCGGCGCGGCGATCATCACGATCGCTTCGGAGACGGATGCTGCGCCCCCCGCCACCGTCGGACAGTCCGAGCACGGCGAACCCGCCGAAGCCGCCGGCGAGGGTGCGGTGCTCGTCGGGTACGGCACGGGCGGGCACGTCCAGTCGCGGCGGCGCAAGCCCGCGGTTCCGGCGGAGGAGCGGGTCGCAGCATCCGTCGGCGTCATCGCGAAGCCCCCGATCCGCAAGCTCGCGCGCGACCTCGGCGTGGAACTGTCGGCCGTCGCGCCCAGCGGCCCCGCAGGCGAGGTGACCCGCGAGGACGTCGTGCGGCACGCATCGCAGGCCAGCGTGTTCCGCAACATCGAGACCCCCGAGTGGGGGCAGGTGCGCGAAGAGACCATCCCGGTCTCGGCGCCTGCGCCCGCGCCGGGTCCCGCCACCGTCGCACCGTCGACGCCCGCGCCCGACGCGGCCGGCCGCGAAGAGACCATCGCGGTGCGAGGCGTGCGCAAGGCCACATCGTCGGCGATGGTGCAGTCGGCGTACTCCGCCCCGCACGTGTCGGTGTGGACCGACGTCGACGCCAGCCGCACGATGGAGCTCGTCAAGCGCCTCAAGACCTCGCCGGACTTCGCCGACATCAAGGTCTCGCCGCTGCTCATCATCGCGCGCGCCGTGATCTGGGCCGCCCGGCGCACGCCGATGGTGAACGCCGCGTGGGCCGATGTGGAGGGTGGCGCCGAGATCCGCGTGCGCAACTACGTGAACCTCGGCATCGCCGCCGCGACACCGCGCGGCCTGCTCGTGCCGAACATCAAGGACGCGCAGGACCTGTCGATGCGCGAGCTCGCCCGCGCGCTCGAGAAGCTCACGCTCACCGCGCGCGAGGGCAGGACGACCCCGGCCGACCAGCACGGCGGCACCATCACGATCACGAACATCGGCGTCTTCGGCATGGACGCGGGCACCCCGATCATCAACCCCGGCGAGGCCGGCATCGTGGCGCTCGGCACCATCCGCCAGAAGCCCTGGGTCGTCGACGGCGAAGTGCGCCCCCGCTGGGTCACGACAGTCGCCGGCTCGTTCGACCACCGCGTGGTCGACGGCGACGGCATGTCGCGCTTCATCGCCGACGTCGCGTCGATCCTCGAGGAGCCCGCCCTCCTCCTCGACTGACGTTCGCGCACAGAATCGGAGGTTCTCGCGACACGCCGGTCCGCGGCATCCGCTCCCCGGCGTGTCGGACGATTCCTCCGATTCTGTGCTCCGCGTCGACGGGGGCGGATGCTGCGGCCCCAGTCGCTCGCGGGCGCCCGGGTACCATCCCACGGCCCCGTTGAACTTCCGGCTCACACGTCCCGCGCGGTGGGTTTGCACCCGCGGTTGCCGGTGAGACGCCCGTTGGGGGCGGCGCGCCCGGCGGGTAACCCAGGGGGGAGGCGCGCACGTGA
>JAVBUG010000124.1:0-9508 GCA_031555515.1 Microbacterium sp.
CGACGCGAGCCAGCCGCTGTACCGGCCCGAGATCGGGCTCAGAGGGTCGCCCGTGAACCGCTTGCCACGCGTCGTGGCTGCCGACTGTGCCTGAGCCTCGAGGACCTGGAACACCTCGCGCGGGGTGCGGCCCTCGCACGAGCCCTCTGCGAAGCACGCGAGCACGACGCCCGACATCACCGCCGCCGACATGCTCGTGCCCGACGCGATGTAGCCGTACCGGTTGCCCTTCTTGGTCGTGTACGGGCACGTGCCGGGAGCCGCGATCGTGTGCGCCTTGTCCGCCGCGCTGACCGCCCAGTTGCTCTTCGGGTTGATCGTGTCGTCGACCGGAGCATTCGACTCGGTGCACGCCTTCGCGCCGCGCGAGCCAGGCTTGCCGTCGTAGTCGGCGACGTTGGTGACAGTGATCACCTCGTCGAAGTTGCCCGGCGAGTACTGCGCCAGGTCGCGCGTCGAGTTGCCCGCCGCCGCGACCACGACCACGCCGTCCTCGACGAGCGCACAGATCGCCTGGTGGATCACGTCGCCGCTCGTGTACCCGCAGGTGCCGTCGTCGGCCTGACCGAACTGCATGCTCATGTTCATCACGGCGATGTCGTAGCGCTCGTGGTTCTCCATGACCCACTCGAGACCGCACATGAGGGTGGCGAGCGTGCCCTGCATCTTGTTGTCGAGCACGCGCACCGACGTGATGGGCGCGCCCGGCGCGATGCCGACGAGCCCGACGCTGTTGTTGATCGCCGCGGCGGCGCCCGCAACGCCCGTGCCGTGGCCGTTCGCGTCGGTGCCGTCGCCGCTGCCGAAGCAGTTGATCTGCCGCGCGACGTTGAGGTCGGTGTGCACGCTGACGCCCGAGTCGATGATCGCAAGCCCAGGGCCGTCCCACGCCCCCGCCGTCGTGGCGCTCGTCGGCGGCAGGTCGGCCTCGACCGTGCCCACCGCCGGCGTCGTGGTCTGCGCGGCGCCGACCACGACCTTGTTCGCCGAGATCCCCCGCACCGTCGACGACACCCGCAACAGGGCGACCTCGTCTGCCGTGAGATACCCGGTGAAACCCTTCACGACGCTGTCGTAGACGGCGTCGGGTTCTGCCGCGATGCCCCGCAGCGCAGCATCCAATCCCGCCGTCGACCGGAAGCTGACGGTGTACACGCCCGCCTCGTCGCCGGCGGCGAACGACGCCGACGCCGCTCCCCCGCCCAGCAGCGACACCACGAGCGCGGTCCCCGCCGCGAGGGCGGCGACGCGCATCGCCCTATCCGACTCTCTCCTTCTGAGCTTCCCCACTGCTCTCTCCCGCTTCCTGGCCCGAGGGCCTCTCGCCGATGACCCGCGCCGGAACCCCTCCGACGATCGAGAACGCCGGAACGTCCTTCGTCACCACTGCCCCGGCCGCGACCACGGCGCCTTCGCCGATCGTCACGCCCGCCAGAACCACCACGTTCGCACCCAGCCAGGTGCCGGCGCCGATCACCACATCGCGCTCGATCTTGGGCTGGTCCATGATCGCGACCGGCCCCCTGTCGACGCCGTAGTTCGACGCCGTCACCATCACGTGCGGCGCGAACAGGCACTTCTCGCCGATCTCGATGCGCCCGGTCTCGTTGCCCGCCCAGATCAGGCTGAACTCGCCGATATGGGTGCCCGCGCCGATCGAGATGCGCTCGCCGTTGCGGAACGACACGTTCGGCGCCATCGACACCCCCGGACCCATCTGGATCAACGGCACCTGCTTCACGAACGAGTAGCCGTGGAAGTGCGCCAGACGCAGCCCGTGAAGGAGCGTGCGCGGGTCGAGCACCGAGCCGAGCGCACCCCGGAGGCGGCTCATCGCGCCGCCCCGTTCGTCGCCGCCGCAACCGGCGCCGGCGCGGCCGGCACCGGCGCGAGCAGCTCGCGGTAGACCGCCATCAGCGCGGGCAGGTCGACCGACTCGCGCGCCGTGACGCTGATCACGAGGTCGCGGCGATACGAGCAGGCGAGGCACGCGACCTCGTCGCGGGGGTCGCCCGCGGGCCACCCGGTCACCGTCTCGACGGGGGCGGTGCCGAAGAACCGCTCGTCGCGGCCCCACGTGACCGAGGTGGCGTAGCCCACCCAGTCCTCGGCGCCCTCGACCACCGAGCCGCCCGAGTCCACGGCCGCCTGCACCTGCGCACGCACGCTCGGCACGATCTCTTCAAGGGGGGCGGATGCTGCGACCGACACCTTCACGACACTGATGTCGTTGCGCGGCCCGCCGTCACCAGCCCCACGTCTCGAGATCGGCACGAGGATCGAGAGGGTCTCGGCCTCGGGGCGCTGACGCGCCATCGCGATCAGCGTGGCGGCGGTGACCAGGTCGTTCACGGTGCCCCCGAGCTTGTAGGCGCGGCGGGTCGCGGCGGCGAGGTCTGCCACCTCGTACGCCGAACTGCGGCCCGTCTTCACGTCCTCGAGGAGGCCGGTGCGCGCGATGCGCGCATTCTTCACCGGGCGAAGCAACCGCCCGCCCCAGCGGCGCAGCCGCATGCGGAACGACTTGCGCCAGTACGCGTGCCACGCCTGCCGCACGCCCGGGTGCTGCGAGCGCCACTGCGCGAACGCGAGCGCGAGCACCTCGAGGCCGTTGCGGGGCGGCAGGCCGAGCTCGGCGCGCTGCGCATCCCCCGGCTCGGGCGGCTCGGGCGTCGGCGCGGTGCCGGCGATCACGTCGCCGATGCGCAGGCCGTACATCGCGTCGCCGACCACATGGTGGTAACGCATGACGATCGCCACCCGCCCGGAGTCGAGCTCGACGAACTCGAAGTCCCACAGCGGCCGCGTCGGGTCCATCGTGGGGCTGAGCCGCCCCGTGAACCGCTCGACGCGGGTCGGGTCGTCGGGCTCGACGCCGTCGTGGAAGCGCACGTGATAGTCGAGGTCGAGGCTCGTCACCGGCACCCACGCCGGCGTCGTGAAGCGCAGCGGCGTCGACACGAGCCGCTGGCGCATCGCCGGCGCGAACCAGCTCAGGCGCTCGACGCGCCGGCGGATCGCGGCGCGATCGAGCGCGCCGTCGGGCCCCCGCAGCGGCGCGCCGTCGACGATCATCGTGCCGGCGGCGTGCATCGCGGCGAACGTGACCGCGTTCGAGACGTACTTCTCGTCGAGCGAGCTGATCAGCTGCGCCCGGCGGGCGAGTTCGGGCTGCGTGCTCATTGCTCTCCTCCGTGCGTCGCGACGCCGATCGTGATCGGCGCCGGCGGGTCGTCGTCGACGAACACGCGCCCGTCGAGCGCGAAGCGCACGGCGGTGAAGAACCCGCCGAGGAATCCGCGGAACAGCGCGAGGTCGGCATCCCGCCGCCGGTGCTCACGCCGGTTGTGCACCGCGCGCGACAGGGTGCGCTTCGCGACCACCGCGAACAGCCGTACGCCGACCCGGGCCCGCAGCCGCACCCACTTCGCGGTGAGGGCGCCGAGGCCGAGCCCGTAGCCGTGGTGCAGCTGCGTGTACGCGTCGTCGGCGCGCGTGTGCACGTGATGCACGACGCACGACGGGTCGTAGACGATGTGCGCGCCGTCGTCGAGCACGCGGCAGAACATGTCGAGGTCCTCCGCGCCCGCGAGTCGCCGGCCCGCTCCCAGCACCGGGTCGAAGCCGCCGAGCGCGACCAGCTGCTCGCGCCGGTACGCCATGATCGCGCCATGGCCGGCGTCGATCCCCTCGATCGTGCGTGTGAAGCGCCGGGGCGGCGGTGCCTGCTGCGTGCCGACCAGGGTGTGATCCAGCATCCGTCCCGTCACCGCCCCGACCGACGGATCGTCGAAGCCCTCGAGAATGGGCGCCATCCAGCCCTCGACCGCGGCGCAGTCGTCGTCGGTGAACACCACGATCGGGCGCCGGCTCGTCTCGAGCGCGAGATTGCGGGCGATCGAGAGCCCCTTGATGTCGCTGCGCACGTAGTCGACGCCCGCCGCATCGGCGACCTCCCAGGTCGCCTGCGTGGTCGACGCCGAGTCGACCACGAGGATCTGCACGCCCGGCGGGGTCACCGCCGTGAACGACGCGAGCGCCGCGGCGAGCATCTCGGGCCTCTCGCGGGTGCAGATCGCGAGGGTCACGTCCTCAGGCCGCGGCATCCGTCGATCCCCTCACCAGTCGCGCCGCCTCGCGATATGCCGCGAGAGTCGCCTGTGTCGCCGCCGCCCAGCTCAGCTGGTCGGCCCGTGCCATCGCGGCGTCCGACATGCCGGCGAGCACCTCGGGGCGCTCGATCAGCAGGTCGAGCTGCGCGGTCAGCATCTCGACCTCGCCGACGTCGTGCGTCATGCCGGTCACACCCTCGTCGATGACCGCGCCCGCCGCGACCGAGACGAGCGGGACGCATCCGGCCACCTGCGCCTCGTACGTCACCAGGGCGCTGCCCTCTTCCACCGTCGGGAGCAGCATCACATCGGCAGACGCCAGCACGCGCATCGGCTCGGACGTGACGCCCCGCACCTCGACACTCGGGTGCGCGAGCAGCGGCGCCAGGTACGCGGCGTAGTCCTCGTCGAGCAGACCGTAGACCAGGAACCGGCCCTCGGCCGACGCCTTCGACGCCGTCCACGCCTCGAGCGCCGTGTGCAGTCCCTTGCGCGGCGAACCACGGCCGAGGAACACGGCGGTGAACGGCCCGTCGCTCTCGCGCACGGGCTGCGCGGTGATGGTGCAGCCGTAGCGGTGGCGCAGCAGCCGGTCGTCGTCGAACCCGCGCGCCAGGAACGTGCCCGCGACGGCCTCGCTCGGCACGAGCAGCCCGGTCGCGGCCGCGTACTCGCTGTCTTCGATCGCGAGCCGGCGCGGGTCGACGGTGTGGCTCTCGCCGCGAGCGGGCTCGAGGCCGAGCGCCGCGTACTCACGCGTCACGACCTCGTACGCGTGCTCGGTGTGGGTGTTGGGCACTTCGCGCAGTCCCGGGATGCCGCGCCGCTGCGCCGCCCGGAGCGTGCGGGCCGACGCGAGCGGCCACGCGTGCACGACGTCGTCAGGACCGCCGGCGAGCAGCCGGCCGACGAGGCTCGCCGTGACGGCATCGTGGATGCGCATCGCGCGCGTGCGCCCGAGCAGGCGGTGCGGCACGCGACGGCCGCGCACCGTGAGCGTCGTGCGCACGGACGCCGCACCCTCGACCGGCCTCGCGATCGAGGCGGCGACGATGTGCACGTCGACGCCGGCGCGGACCAGTTCGTTCGCCTGGTTCCACGCCGTCCAGCCGATGCCGCGCGATCCCAGCGCAAACGGGAAGCTGTACAGGACTGCCAGAACGCCACCTCCCCCAGGATGAGGCCCGCCTCCATCGGAGCCGTGCCGGGCCCACGTTCAACACTCTGTGGGAGCCGTTCGGACCGGCACAACCCGGGCTGGCGAATGTCGCCCACTCTTTACACCCGTGCAACAAACGCACAGGGCGCCGTTAACAATCCGGCGCGACCATGGCAGAGCAAGTCTTGTCGCGACACCACATTTTCTGGGATCCGGTGCGCGACGCGGACGGCCCGATGGAGTGCTGGGGGTTTCGGGCGGTCTGCGTCCGGAAGCACACGGAGAGAGGTGTCTGATGGAGACTCCGAAGTACCTGCAAGTGCTGTGGAACTACAAATGGGTGCTGGTTTTCGGCGCCATCGTCGCTGCGGTCGCCGCCTTCTTCGCAGGCTTCGCGATCGTCAACGGCCAGGTCGTGTCGAGAGCCCAGCAGACCTGGTCGGCCGCGACCACCATGCTGCTCACGAGCCAATCCGACCGGCTGTACCAGGCCGAGGTGCCGGGCGTGCCGATCGAACAGGGCACCTCCGACCCGCAGGTCATCGACATGGCGTCGACCGCCCTGGTCTACGCGTACATCCTGTCGAGCGACATCATCCAGGACGCCGTCGAGGCCGAGATCGGCCCGCTCGACAGCGAGACCGAATCGATCAGCGCACTGCGCCGTACGACGCAGCCGACCGGCGACGAGCGCTTCCCGGGCCGGTACAACCTGCCCGTGCTCGAGGCCGTCGGCACCGCCGAGACCGCGGACCGCGCCGAAGAGATCTCGCGCGCCGCGGCGGCCGCCTTCACGACCTACGTCGTCGCCCAGCAGGACGAACAGCAGCTCGCACCCGAGCTGCGCGTGCTGCTCGAGCCGCTCGGCGCGAGCCCCGCGGTCGAGGGCGACTCGTCCAACCCCGCGATCCCGGTCGTCGTCACCTTCGTGGGCGTCTTCCTCGCGTTCGTGGTGCTCGTGTTCGTGATCGCCGGCCTGCGCTCGCGCTCCACCAAGCGCAAGGCCGCTCGCGCGGACACTCCGGCTGCAGCGGCAGACGAGCCGGTGGACGCGACGGATGCTGCGCCCGTGACTCCTGCCGACAGCACCGACGACATCGCGCTCGATGCCGACGTCGGCGAGCTCGTCGGCGCCGGGCCGCCGTCGCGCCGATCAGGCCGGGCCGCCCGCGAGGACGAGACCGCATAGGCGACGACGGCCCTCCTCGGAGCACCGACATGTCGACCCGCACCGCGCACGCACCCGCGGACGAGAGCGACGCGCCACCCGCCGAGATCGCGCCCGGCGGCATCGCGCCCGGCGGCGGAGCACGGCCCCACTGGGCCGCCGTCGCCGGGATCGCGATCCTGTTCGCCGCGATCGTGATCGCCGGGGTGATCCTGCTCCCGCCCATCGTGATGGGGGCGGCCCTCCTCGGCATCGCGCTCATCGTGCTGCTGCGCCGCATCCTGTTCACGTGGCCCGCGCTGCTGTTCCTGCTCGCGGCGACCATCATGTTCATCCCGGCGCGGCGCTACGCGCTGCCCATCCCGCTGCCGTTCGCGCTCGAGGCCTACCGCCTGATGATCTTCATCGCGATCGTCGCGCTCGGTCTCGCGTTCCTGTTCGACCGGTCGCGGCGCTGGCGGCCCGTCGCCTTCGGCTGGCCCATCGGCATCTTCCTCGCCACCCTGCTGGTGTCGTTCATCGTGAACGGCATGCGGCTCGTGAACGAGGGCCTCGCCACGACCGCCCTGTCGGGCTTCTTCCAGCTCGGCGTTCTGCTCTCGGTGTTCTACTCGGTGCGCCAGCTCCTCACCAGCGAGCGCATGGTGCAGGGCTTCGTCATGGTGCTCGCGTGGATGGCCGTGATCGTGGCCTTCTTCGCCGTCATCGAGCGGGTCGCGCGCACCAACGTCTTCCTCATGCTCGCGAACTTCCTGCCTCTCATCGTGATCCGGGAGGACGGCGGCGACGCCACGCGAGCCGGTGTGAACCGCGCATACGGATCGGCGCAGCATCCGATCGCCCTCGCCGTCATGCTCTGCATGTTCCTGCCGATCCTCATCTACCTGGCGAAGTACGCGATCTGGCCGCGCAACGTGTGGAACCGGCGCATCGCCTACGGGATCGGCACGTTCATCGTGTTCGGCGGCATCATCGCCGCCATCTCGCGCACCGCGGTCGTCGTGATGGGCGTGATGTTCCTGATCGCGCTCGTGCTGCGGCCGAAGGTCGCGCTGCTGCTGCTGGCCTTCGCGGTGCCGGGGCTGCTGCTCGCGATGTTCGTCGTGCCGGCGCAGGTCGAGTCGATGCTGCTGTCGTTCCTCGACGTCGACACGCTCATCGCGTCGCAGTACACGTCAGCGGGAATGGCAGGTGCCGGGCGACTCGCCGACCTCGAACCCGCGTTCGTCGAAGTGCGGCAGTACCCCTTCTTCGGGCAGGGGTTCGGCAGCCGCGTGGTGGTCGGCGACGAGGCGAACTCGTTCATCCTCGACAACCAGGTGCTCGGCATCCTGATGGAGGCCGGCGCGCTCGGCGTCATCGGGTACGCGGTGTTCATGCTCGCGCCCGTCGTCATGCTCCTCGTCTACGCCCTGCGCTGGGCGGCCGAGCCGCGGCACGCGCTGCTCGCCTTCGCGCTCGCGGTCTCGATCGCCGGGTACAGCGCGGCACTCTTCTTCTTCGACGCGTTCGGGTTCTTCCAGTCGTTCCTCGTGCACATGATGCTGCTCGCGGTCGCCGCGTGGGTGTACACGGAGGGGTCGCGCAAGGCCTCTGCGCCGAAGCTGGCGTGGGCGGCGGCGGGCACGGAGGTCGGGCGGTGAGCGCGGACGCGGAGTTCCCGCTCGTTGAGCGGAGCGCGCTCTGGCGCGCGCAGTCGAAACGCCTCGGGCATTCGGGATCGCCGGTGATCCCGCTCGTTGAGCGGAGCGCGCTCTGGCGCGCGCAGTCGAAACGCCTCGGGTTTTCGGGATCGCCGGAGGCCGTGCGGTGAGCGCGCGGCTGAGCGTCGTCATCCCGGCGCACAACGAGGGCGCGGTCATCGACCGCGTACTCGGGGCGCTGTGCGCGTCGAGCCGGCGGGACGAGTTCGAGATCGTCGTCGCGGCCAACGGCTGCACCGACGACACCGTCGCGCGGGCGCTCTCGTACGACGGGGTGTGCGTGGTCGAGACGCCGCGCGCGTCGAAGATCGCGGCTCTGCAGATCGGCGATGACGCAGCATCCGTCTTCCCGCGCGTCTATCTCGACGCCGACGTGCTGATCGACCCCGACGCGCTGCTGGCGCTCGCCGACGCGCTCGATGAGCCCGGTGTCGAGGTCGCGTCGCCGCGGCTGCACGTCGACACGTCGTCGGCGTCGTGGCTCGTGCGTCAGCACTACCGGATCTGGGAGCTCAGCGACTACCGCCGCCGCGGGCACATCGGGTCGGGCGTGTACGCGATGACGGCGGCCGGCCGTTCGCGGTTCGACACGTGGCCCGACGTGATCGCCGACGACCGGTTCGTGCAGCAGCTGTTCGCCCCTTCCGAGCGCGCGACGCTCGCCGATCACTCCTTCAGCGTGCGCTCGGCCGCCGACATGGGGGCGCACCTGCGCCGCTCGGTGCGCATCGCGCGCGGCAACCGCGAGCTGCCCGACGGCGCGCAGCACGAGGACGCCAGCCGGCCCACCGCGGGTACTCGCGGTGGGCTGGTGCGGCGGGTCGCGGCGAGACCGGGCCTGTGGGTGCCGTTCGCCGTCTACTGCGTGAGCTGGACGCTCCCGAACGTGCTCGCCCGCCGCGACATCGCCCGGGCGCGCACCTCGACCTGGAACCGCGACGAGACGAGCCGGGTGATGGCATGAGAACAAGACGAACGCTGACGACCGCCGCGATGGGGGTGCTCCTGGTCGCCCTCACCGCCTGTGCGGGAGCGCCGGCGCCCGAGCCGGTCGACCTCGCGGAGCTCGAGACGAGTCCGGGGCTCGCCGAGGTGGCGACGATCGGCGCCCTCGGCGACTCGATGACGCTCGGGGTGAACGCGTGCGCCGAGCCCGGCCGCTGCACGGCCGCGAGCTGGGCGACCGGCGACGACCCCGCGGTCGGCTCGATCGCGATGCGCATCGGCGCGGCGTCGGGCAGCGTACCCGACACCGTCAACGCCGCGAAGGACGGCGGCACGGTCGCTGACGCGGTCGACCGCGTCGACGAGGTCATCGCCGCACAGCCCGAGCTCGTGCTCGTGCTGCTCGGCGGCAACGACGTGT
>JAVBUG010000333.1:0-4675 GCA_031555515.1 Microbacterium sp.
GAGTGGCGTGACGCGGCGCGCCTGGCGAACGTCACCTCGATCACCGCGGAGGGGCAGGACATCACGCTGAGCCTCAGCGAGCCCGACTCGACGCTGCTGTGGAACCTCACCGGCCGTGCGGGCATCGTCCTCAAGGAGGCCGACACCGTCGACTACAAGACCGCGGCCAACGGCACCGGTCCGTTCGTGCTCCAGGACTGGCGCCAGGGCGACAGCATCACGTTCGCGCGCAACGACGCCTATTGGGGCGACAAGGCGGCCGCGGCGGAGGTCGTGTTCGAGTACATCCCCGACCCGCAGGCCGCGCTGAGCGCGGCGCTCGCGGGCGAGGTCGACGTGGTGACCGGCTTCGACGCGAACCAGAAGGAGCAGATCGAGGCGAACGGCGACTTCGCGGTCGTGCTCGGCCAGTCCACCGACAAGGGCACCCTCGCGTTCAACCAGACCTCCGGCCCCCTCGCCGACAAGCGCGTGCGTCAGGCGATCCGCCAGGCGATCGACCATGACGCGTTCATCGAGGCTGCCGCGTCGGGGCAGACGCTGTACGGTCCGATCCCCGAGCTCGACCCCGGCTACGAGGACCTGTCCGACGTCGCCCCGTACGATCCCGAGGCGGCGAAGAAGCTGCTCGCCGAAGCCGGGTACGAGGACGGCCTCGAGCTCTCCCTCACGATCCCCTCCTTCTACTCCGCCTCGATCCCGATCGCGCAGATCCTCGTCTCCGATCTCAACGAGGTCGGCATCACGCTCGACGTGAACTCGGTCGACTTCTCGACGTGGCTGAACGACGTCTACACGAACAAGGACTACGAGCTGAGCTACGTGCTGCACACCGAGGCGCGCGACTTCGAGAACTGGGCGAACCCCGACTACTACTTCACGTACGACAACCCCGAGGTGCAGGATCTGTACGCCGAGTCGGTGGCGGCGACGGACGAGGCGGAGGCCGCAGATCTGCTGAAGCAGGCCGCCAGGATCGTGTCGGAGGACGCGGCGGCCGACTGGATCGCCAACGGCGCCTCGGTCGTGGCCGTCGGCAGTAGCATCTCGGGTATGCCCTCGATCAACGTGAACGAGCGCCTGAACGTCGCCCAGATCGCCAAGAGCAACGGGTGATCCGGTACACGCTGACCCGATTCGCCCTGCTCCTGCTCGGGCTGTTCGTCGCCAGCGTGCTGATCTTCCTCAGTCTCCGGGTGCTCCCGGGGGATGTCGCCCAGCTCATCGCGGGCACCGGCAGCACCCCCGACCAGATCGCGGGCATCCGGGAGCGCCTCGGCCTCGATCGGCCGCTCCCCGAGCAGTACTTCACGTGGATCGGCGGCCTCTTCCGCGGTGATCTCGGCACGTCCTTGCTGACGGGATCGAGCGTCGCCGAAGAGCTCGCCCAGAAGGCGGAGGTGACGGTGCCCCTCGGCATCCTGTCCCTCCTCATCGCCGTCGTGATCAGCGTGCCGCTCGGCGTGCTCTCGGCCATGCGACGCGGGCGCGCGTCGGGCACGGGACTCAGTGTCGGCGCGCAGACCCTCGCCGCCGTCCCCGTGGTGTGGGCGGGCATGATGCTCGTCGTGGTCTTCGCGGTGTGGCTCGGCTGGCTGCCCGCGCAGGGCTTCCCGCGGTCGGGCTGGAGCGACCCGTGGGCGGCGCTGCGCTCGCTCATCCTTCCCGCGCTCACGATCGGCATCGTCGAGGGCGCCATGCTGCTGCGGTTCGTGCGCAGCGCGACCCTGCAGGCGGTCGGCCAGGACTACGTGCGCACCGCGGCCGCGAAGGGGCTCACCCGCGACCAGGCGCTGAGCCGCCACGGCCTCCCGGTCGTCGGGCTCTCGGTGATCACCGTGCTCGGCCTGCAGGTGGCGGGCATCATCGTGGGCGCCGTCGTGATAGAGCAGCTGTTCTCCCTCCCGGGCATCGGCCGCATGCTCGTCGCCGACGTCGCCGCGCGCGACCTGCCCAAGGTGCAGGGAGAACTCCTCGCCCTCACCGGCTTCGTGCTCATCGTCGGCTTCGTCGTCGATCTCGTGCACCGCGTCATCGACCCCCGGCAGCGGGAGGCGTCGTGAGCGCGGACCGGGTTCGGGCGATGACGGATGCCGCGCCCCCGCCGGCGCGGGCATCGCGACGCCCGTCGCGGTGGGCGTGGCTCGGCCGCCTCTGGGCGCTGTCGACCGGGCGGTTCGGCCTCATCGTCGTGGCGGTCGTGGTGATCACGGCGATCGTCGCGCGGTTCTGGACGCCGTTCGACCCGCAGCAGGTCGACATCGCCAACCGCTGGGCGCTGCCCGGGTGGCCGCACCTGCTGGGCACCGACGGCGCGGGACGCGACATCCTGAGTCTCCTGATGGCCGGCGCCCGCACGACGGTGTTCGTCGCCGTCGGCGCCGGCATCGTCGCGACCGTGATCGGCATCTCGCTCGCCGCGCTCGGCGCGCTCACCGTGCGGTGGGTGCGAGAGTCGGTGGCGGTGTTCGTCGACATCCTGATCGCTTTCCCGGTGCTCATCATCGCGATGATGATCTCGGCGGTGTGGGGCGGGTCGCTGTGGGTCGTGATCTGGGCCGTGGGCATCGGGTTCGGCGTGAACATCGCCCGGGTCACGCGTCCCGAGCTGCGCCGCGTGCTGCACAGCGACTTCGTGCTCGCCGGGCGCGCCTCGGGTCTCACGCCCGCGCAGAACCTGTGGCGGCATCTCCTGCCCAACGTCGCGCCGGTGTTCATCGTGCAGCTCTCGTGGGGCATGGCGGTGGCCGTGCTCGCCGAGGCGGGCCTGTCGTACCTCGGCTTCGGCGCGCCCGTGACCGAGCCGTCGTGGGGGCTGCTGCTCGCGCAGCTGCAGCAGTTCATCGGCGCGCATCCGCTGTCGGTGGTGTGGCCGGGCCTCGCGATCACGCTCACCGTGCTCGGGCTCAACCTGCTGGGCGACGGCCTGCGCGAGGCCACCGACCCGACGCTTTCGCGCAGCCCCTTCGCGACCCGCCGCGCGCGCCTGCACATCCCGGAGGTGGTTTCGTGAGCCTCGAGGTGACCGACCTCACGATCGACATCGGCGGCCGCCGCGTCGTCGACGGCGTGTCGTTCGCGGTGCCCGACGGCGCGCGCATCGGCCTCATCGGCGAGTCGGGCTCGGGCAAGTCGCTCACCGCGCTCGCGATCCTCGGGCTCCTCCCCGACGGCGCGGCGGCGTCGGGCAGTGTGCGGTGGAACGGCCGCGAGATCCTGGGCCTGCCCGACGACGAGCTCGCGGAGCTCCGCGGCGACGAGATCGGCATCGTCTTCCAGGAGCCGCGCACCGCCCTCAATCCCATTCGCACCGTGGGCCGCCAGATCGCCGAGTCGGTCCGCATCCACGAGGGACTGTCGAAACGGGATGCTGCGGCCCGCGCGGTCGCCGAGGCGGCCCGGGTCGCCCTCCCCGACCCCGGGAAGATCGTCGCGCGCTACCCGCACCAGCTGTCGGGGGGTCAGCGGCCGCGGGTCGCGATCGCGATGGCGCTCGCCTGCCGGCCGCGGCTGCTGATCGCCGACGAGCCGACGACGGCCCTGGACGTGACCATCCAGGCCGAGATCCTCGAACTGCTGCTGTCGCTCGCGCGCGACGACGGCATGTCGCTCGTGTTCATCACGCACGACCTCGCGGTGCTGTCGCAGATCGCCACGCATGGTGTGGTGCTCGAACACGGGCGCGTGGTCGAAGCGGCGCCGGTGTCCCAGCTGCTCTCGGCTCCGGCATCCATCGTCACTCAAGAGCTGCTGCGCGACGCGACGGCGACCCTGTGGCGGCCGGGAGGTTCTCCGTGACCGTGCTGATCCGCGGCCGCGGGCTCACCCGCCGCTACCCCACGCCGAAGACCCACCTGTTCGAGAAGCGGGCCTTCACGACGGGCCTCGAGGACGCCGACATCGACGTGCGCGAGGGCTCGGCGGTCGGCCTCATCGGCGAATCGGGATCCGGCAAGTCGACGCTCGTCCGGCTGCTGCTGGCGCTCGACACGCCCTCCTCCGGCACGCTGGAGTTCGACGGACGACCGGTCGACGCGAGCGCATCGGCGCGGTCGCTGCACTGGCTGCGGCGGCAGACGGGGATCGTGTTCCAGGACCCCTACGCCTCGCTCGACCCGCGCATGAGCGTGGGGCGCATCGTGGGCGAGCCGCTGTGGGCGCTCGGGATCGAGGGCGACCGCCGTGCGCGCGTGCACGAGGTGCTGGAGGACGTCGGACTCGAGGCGGACATGGCCGACCGCTTCCCGCACGAGTTCTCGGGCGGCCAGCGGCAGCGCATCGCGCTCGCGCGGGCGATCGTGCACCGGCCGCGCCTGCTCGTCGGCGACGAACCGCTGTCGGCGCTCGATGTCACGGTCCGCGCGCAGATCCTCGAGCTGCTCGGCGAGCTGCGCGTCCGCGACGGCCTGACGCTCCTGATGGTGTCGCATGACATCGGCGTCGTGCAGAACCTGTGCGACGAGGTCGTCGTCATGAAGGACGGCCGCATCGTCGAGGAGGGCCCGACCGAGAAGGTGCTGCTGCAGCCCCAGGTCGCCTACACGCGGCGGCTGCTCGCGTCGATTCCCGTCATCGACGCCGGCTCGTCGTGACCGCGGAGTCCTCACCCTCGCCCGCACCCGCCGCACGTCGCGCGGCAGCTTCGATCGGCAGCTCGAAACAGTCCTGGGGATAA
>JAVBUG010000050.1:0-13470 GCA_031555515.1 Microbacterium sp.
GAGAAGAACTACTTCTTCAAGCTCAGCGAGTTCCAGGACAGGCTGCTCGAGCTCTACTCGACTGTTCCCGACTTCGTGCGCCCCGAGTCGGCGCGCAACGAGGTCGTGTCGTTCGTCAAGAACGGCCTCAAGGACCTGTCGATCTCGCGCTCCGCGTTCGACTGGGGCATCCCGCTCCCGTGGGACGAGTCGCACGTGATCTACGTGTGGGTCGACGCGCTCCTCAACTACGCCACCGCGATCGGCTACGGCGAGGACCCCGAGGAGTTCGCCCGCCGCTGGCCGGCGTACCACATCGTCGGCAAGGACATCCTGCGCTTCCACGCCGTCATCTGGCCGGCGATGCTGATGGCCGCAGGACTCGAGGTGCCGCGCGGCGTCTTCGCGCACGGCTGGCTGCTCGTCGGCGGCGAGAAGATGTCGAAGTCGAAGCTCACCGGCATCGCGCCCACCGAGATCACCGACGTCTTCGGCTCGGACGCCTACCGGTTCTACTTCCTGTCGGCGATCGCGTTCGGCCAGGACGGCTCGTTCTCGTGGGAGGACCTCTCCGCCCGCTACCAGGCCGAGCTCGCGAACGGCTTCGGCAACCTCGCCTCGCGCACGACCGCGATGATCGAGCGCTACTACGAGGGCGTCGTGCCTCCGGCCGGCGCGTACACCGACGCCGACCTGCACATCCAGAAGACGGTGGCGGATGCTGCCGCCCACGCCGACGCCGCGATCGAGCGGTTCCGCATCGACGAGGCGATCCACGCGATCTGGACGATCGTCGACGCGTTGAACCTGTACATCACCGAGAACGAGCCGTGGGCGCTCGCCAAGGACGACGCGCAGCGCGAGCGTCTCGGCACGGTGCTCTACACCGCCGCCGAAGGGCTGCGGGCCCTTGCCGTCCTGCTGTCGCCGGTGATGCCCGTCTCGACCGAGAAGCTCTGGATCGCGCTCGGCGCGGCCGAGTCGATCGGGCGCCTCGAGGACCAGCCCATCCGGGAAGCCGGAGCCTGGGGCGTCCTTCGCCCGGGGACCTCGGTGAACGGCCTGGCGCCGCTGTTCCCGCGCGTCGAGCAGTCGGTCTGATGGCGACACCCCCGGTTCCGTACCCCGAGGCGGGCTCCGACCCGTCGCAGTACGTGCGCACCCGCGAGAAGGGGTCGCGCGACGTCACGTATCCGGCGGCGCCGGAGCCGCTCGCGGTGCCGGTGTACGACAACCACGCGCACCTCGAGATCGAGGACGGGGTCGGCCTGTCGCTCGATGAGCAGCTCGAGCGCGCGGGCGAGGTCGGCGTGGTCGGCGTCGTGCAGGCCGGGGGCGACATCGACTCGAGCCGCTGGTCGGCGTGGGCGGCAGCATCCCATCCCCGCGTGCTCGCGGCCGTCGCCATCCACCCGAACGAGGCACCCGCGTACCAGGAGGCCGGGCGCCTCGACGAGGCGATCGCGGTGATCGACGAGCTCGCGGCGCAGCCGCGCGTGCGGGCGATCGGCGAGACGGGCCTCGACTTCTTCCGCACCGACGAGGACGGCCGGCCCGCCCAGTTCGAGAGCTTCGAGGCGCACATCGCCCTCGCGAAGAAGCACGCCATCGCGATGCAGATCCACGACCGCGACGCGCACGACGCCGTGCTCTCCACGCTCGAGCGTGTCGGCGCCCCCGAGCGCACGGTCTTCCACTGCTTCTCGGGCGACGCCGACATGGCCCGCATCGCGGGCGAGCGCGGGTACTGGCTCTCGTTCGCCGGCAACGTCACCTTCAACAACGCGCAGAACCTGCGCGATGCGCTCGCGGTGATCCCGCGGGAGCGGATCCTGGTCGAGACGGATGCCCCGTTCCTCACGCCCACCCCGCATCGCGGCCGCCCGAACGCGCCGTACCTGATCCCGGTGACGGTGCGGTACATGGCCGCCGAGCTCGGCATCGAGGTCGACGAGCTGTGCGCACAGATCGCGGCGAACACGCTCGAGGTCTACGGCGCGTTCGAGGACTGAGCAGAGACGGGGCCTGCGGTGGACGACGAGCTGTGGGACCTGGTGGATGCCGCGGGCGTACCGATCGGCCGGACGCACCGCCGCGGCGACCCGACGTTCCCCGAGGGGCTGTTCCACATCGTCGCGTCGGTGTGCGTGGTGCGTGGGGACGGGCTCGTGCTGCTGACCCGGCGGGCCGCCGCCAAGGACTGGGGCCTCACGTGGGAGTTCCCGGCCGGCAGCGCCCTGACGGGTGAGACGAGCGCGCAGGCGGCCGTCCGCGAGCTGCACGAGGAGACCGGCGTTCTCGTCGGCACGCCGGACCTGCGCCTCGTCGGCCGCCTCACCGAGCGGACCGCGCTGTTCGACGTCTACGTCGCGCACGTGGCCGGGGATCCGGTCCTCGCGCTCGACCCGGACGAGGTCTGCGAGAGCGCATGGGTGCCGCTCTCCGAGGCGATGCGCCGCGGCGCGGCCGGCGAGATGGCGGGCCCGTGGACGCCACGGCTGGAACAGCTCGGCGATCGGCTGGGCGCGCTCGTCCGGGCGTAGCGCCTCGCCCGGGCCGCAGCATCCATCCGTCCGTCTTGACCGCGATCAGTCGATCAGCGGCAGCCCGCCGGCGCCGGGCTCGTCTTCGTCGGCGACCTCGTCCGCTTCCGCGGCGTCGAGCACCGGCTTCGCGGCCGCGATGTGCGAGATCGAGCGCCACACCAGCAGCAGCGTGATGAGCGAGCCGCCGAAGGCGAACCACCAGGGCGCGGTGAGTCCCCACACCTGGGCGAGGATGCCGCCGATGAACTGCCCGATCACGAGGCCGCCGAACACGCCGACCATGTTCACCGAGGCGATGCGGCCCTGCAGCTCCATCGGCACGAGCCGCTGGCGGACGGTCGTCGAGATGGTGCCCCACACGAACGCGTAGAGGCCGAAGCCGAACATGATGACGAAGGCCACCGCGGGCGACGTGGTGAGCGCGAACGAGAGGTGCATGATCACTTCGAGCGACAGGCACACCCGCATGAGGGTCGAGAACGACACGTGCTTCTCGAGCCAGCCGAAGCTGAAGATCGCGATGATGCCGCCGAGCGCGGCCGCGGTCGTGAGGGCGCCGTACCCGACCGGACCCATGCCCAGGTGCTCCGTGGCGTAGAGCACGAGCACACCCCAGGGGGCCGCCCACGTGACGTTGAAGACCAGGATGATGATGACGAGCGTGCGCACCGGTGCGTTGTGGCGAAGCCACTGCAGCCCCTCGCGGATGGCGTGGGCCTTCGTGCCGCGGCCGGAGTCGGGGTGCTCGGGCACCGGTGTGCGCGCGATCCGGGAGATGAGCAGCACCGCCAGCGCCACGCACAGCACCTGCAGCACGAACGGCCAGAACGAGCCCACCGCGAAGAGGAAGGCGCCGAGCGGAGGCCCGGCGAGCTGGTTCGCGACGAGATAGCCGGCCTGCATGCGGGCGTTGCCGATGCCGAGGTCGGCCGGCTTCACCAGCATCGGCAGCAGCGTGCTGCCGGCCGAGTCGGCGAAGACCTCTGCCGTGCCGTAGAGGAACGCCACGGCCAGCACCAGCCACACCGTGGCCTGCCCGGTGACGAGGAACGCCACGAGCACGGCCACGACCACCGCGCGCAGGCCGTTCGCCAGCATCACGAGGCGGCGCCGGTCGTGGTGGTCGGCGACGGCGCCCGCGAGGAGGCCGAAGAGGAGCCACGGCAGGAACTGCATCATGGCGCCCGCCGCGACGAGCACCGGCGACGACGTGAGCGAGGCGATCAGCAGCGGCGCCGCTGCCAGTGCGATGCCGTCGCCGAGGTTGCTCGTCCAGGATGACGCGAGCAGCCAACGGAAGTCGGTCCCGAGGCGACGTGGTGCGATCAGTTCCCCGAGCGAAGGCATCCCGTCATCCTATGAGCGGCGACGGTGAGACGACACCGGAGGGACGAGACCGTGGGGTTCACCCAGGGTCTCGTCCGCAGACTGTCGTCTCACCGGGCGGGTGCGTCCTTCGGGTGGATGAACAGCGTCTCGGTCTGCTCGATGTCCATGCCCTTGGTCTCGGGCACGCGCCACGCGACGTAGAGGAACGACAGCGCCGCGAACACGGCGTACATGCCGTACGTGAGGGGAAGCGACCACGACGACATCGCGGGGAACGAGATCGTGATGAGGAAGTTCGCGATCCACTGCGCTCCGGCGGCCACGCCGAGCGCCTTGCCGCGGATGCGGCTCGGGAAGATCTCGCCCAGGAGCACCCAGACGAGGGGGCCCCACGACGCGCCGAACCCGACGACGAACACGTTCGCCGCGATGAGCGCGATCGGGCCCCATGGCGCGGGCAGCACGACCGCCCCCTCGGCATCGGTGGTCGAGAAAAGGAACGAGATGGCCATCAGCCCGAGCGAGAGCGTCATCAGGACCGACCCGGTGAGCAGGATCGGCTTCCGCCCGACGCGGTCCACCAGGAAGATCGCGATCAGGGTCACGAGCACGTTCGTGATCGAGGTCACGACGCTGATCGTGAACGAGTCGCTCTCGTCGAAGCCGACCGACTGCCACAGGCTCGTCGAGTAGTAGAAGATCACGTTGATGCCGACGAACTGCTGGAACACCGACAGGATGATGCCGACCCACACGATGCGCTGAAGCCCCAGCACCGGACCGCGGATCGAGACGCCGGCGTTCTTGCGGTCGGTCTCGATCGCCGTCTGCAGTTCGCGGATCGTCTGATCGAGGTCGGCGGGCGGCATGAGGCGCGCGAAGATCGCACGGGCCTCATCGACGCGGCCCTTCGACAGCAGGTAGCGCGGCGACTCGGGCACCGTGAACGACAGGATGCCGTATACCGCCGAGGGGATCACACCGACCAGGAACATCCACCGCCACGCCTCGAGGCCGAACCACAGCACGCTGTCGGCGCCGCCCGCCGCGTTCGCCAGCAGGGCGTCCGAGAGGAGCGCCGCGAAGATGCCGATCGTGATCGCGAGCTGCTGCAGCGACGCCAGTCCGCCACGGATCTGTCGCGGCGCGATCTCGGCGATGTAGGCCGGCGCGACCACCGACGCGATGCCGATGCCGAGGCCACCGATGACCCGCCAGAACGCGAGGTCCCACGCGGAGAACGCGAGGCCGGCGCCGATGGAGCTCGCGAAGAACATGATGGCGCCGATGAACATGACGCGCAGGCGCCCCCACCGGTCCGACAGGTTGCCGGCGATGATCGCGCCGACCGCGCAGCCGAGCAGTGCGATCGCGACGACGAACCCCGTGATGACGTCGTTGAGCCCGAAGTCCTGCGAGATCGAGTCGACCGCGCCGTTGATCACGGACGAGTCGAAGCCGAAGAGGAACCCGCCGACCGCGGCCGCGACCGAGAGCCCGATCGCTCGCCGCCCGTAGGGACTGCGGAGGGAGAACGCGTCTGCGGGGATCGATCCGGTCGAGTTCATGCTGGTCACGCTAGCGTTCGGTCGCGACGAGCACGAGGGCATCGGCGGCTCGTCGGCGGATGGACCGCATCGACGCTGGGTACAGTGAACGCATGCCCGTGACACTCCTCGGTGCGGCCGAGATCCGCGCGCTTGCCGCCGAACTCGACGTGACGCCGACCAAGAAACTGGGGCAGAACTTCGTCGTCGACGCCAACACCGTCCGCAAGATCGTGCACGTCGCCGAGGTGCAGCCGGGCGATCGCGTGGTCGAGGTGGGGCCGGGTCTCGGCTCGCTGACGCTCGCGATCCTCGAGGCCGGAGCCTCCGTCACCGCCGTCGAGATCGACCACCGCCTGGCCGAGCGCCTGCCCGCCACCGCGGCCGCCCACGGCGTCGCCGACGGCGCGCTCACCGTCGTCGACGCCGACGCGCTGCGCGTCACCGAGCTGCCGGGCGAGCCCACCGTGCTCGTCGCGAACCTGCCGTACAACGTCAGCGTGCCGGTGCTGCTGCACTTCCTCGAGCACTTCCCGGCGCTCGACCGCGGCGTCGTGATGGTGCAGGCCGAGGTGGGGGAGCGGCTCGCCGCCCCGCCGGGGTCGAAGGTCTACGGCGCGCCGAGCGTCAAGGCCGCCTGGTACGGGCCGTGGCGTCTGGCCGGCACCGTGTCGCGCCAGGTCTTCTGGCCCGTCCCGAACGTCGACAGCGTGCTCGTGGGCTTCCACCGCGCCGCCGAGCCGCGCGGCGACGAGGAGCTGCGCACTCGGACCTTCGCGATCGTGGATGCCGCGTTCCAGCAGCGGCGCAAGATGCTCCGGCAGGCGACGGCCGGGGTGCTGGGTGGCACGGCGGCCGCAGCATCCGTGATCCTGGAGAGTGCGGGGGTCGCGCCCACGGCGCGCGGCGAGGACCTCTCGATCGACGACTATGTGCGCATCGCCGAGGCGGCCGTCAGCGCCGCGGAAAGCTGAAATTCAGCGGATCTTCACCGCGCCGTCGGGCTTCGTACGAAACATGCCGGTAACATTCCAGCGTCCGCCGTCCGGATACACGGGCACCTCGCCTCCCGGCGGACCGGAGTGACCCGACATGCGCACCGCCGAGTACCCGGCTCCCGAACGCATCCTGCTGCACCTCAGCGACACGCACCTGCGTGCGCCCTCGACGCCTCGCCTCTTCGATGCCGTCGACGGCGCAGCGCACCTCGCCGCGACCATCGGCGTGATCGAGGCCAGCGGCATCCGCCCTGACGCGATCGTCGTGACCGGCGACCTGGCCGACCTGGGCGAGCCCGGCGCGTACGCCGCGCTGCGCTCGCTCGTCGAGCCCTTCGCCGAGCGCATCGGCACGCGCGTGCTGTGGGTGATGGGCAACCACGACGAGCGCGGCGCGTTCCGGGCGGGCCTGTACGACGAGGTATCCGACACGCGACCCGTGGATCGCGTCGACGAGCTCGACGGCCTCCGCGTCATCACGCTCGACACGAGCGTGCCCGGCCACCATCACGGCGAGCTGCGCGACGAGCAGCTCGCCTGGCTCGCCGATGTGCTGGCGACGCCCGCGCCCCTCGGCACGATCCTCGCGATGCACCACCCGCCGGTGCCGAGCGTGCTGCCGCTCGCCGCAAGCGTCGAGCTGCGCGACCAGCCCCGGCTCGCGGCGGTGCTGCGCGGCAGCGACGTGCGCGCCATCATCGCCGGCCACCTGCACTACTCGACGTTCGCGACCTTCGCCGGCATCCCGGTGTCGGTGGCGTCATCGACCTGCTACGCCCAGGACCTCACGGTGCCCGTCGGCGGCACGCGCCCTCAGGACGGTGCCCAGGCGTTCAACCTCGTGCACGTGTACGACGACACCGTGGTGCACTCGGTCGTGCCCGTCGACGCACCCCGCACGCTCGAGCACATCGAAGCCGAAGAGGCGCAGCGCCGGCTGCTGTCGGCCGGCGTCGCGCCGTTCATCGCCGCGCCGAAGGATGCGCCGACCGAGCCGATCGCCGTGCTGCGCTGACCTCGTCGCGCTCCCACGGCGCGCGCACCGGGAACATGCGCTCGAGGGCGCTGCGGATCGCGCGCACCCGCAGCTCTTCCGGCACCTCGGACTCGCCGCCGTCGTTGAGGCAGAACATGTCGAGGTTCGCGCGCTCGGCGAACCGCTCCATGCGCTTGAGGCCTGACGCGAGCGTCGTCTGCGCGTAGCCGACGCGGGGGGCGCGGGTGGCGATCGCGCGTCCGGTGAGCAGCGCGTAGTAGTGATAGAGGCTGTTGGTCACCGAGATGTCGGTCGCTGAGCGGAAACGGGATGCTGCGGTCCGGGCGAAGTCGTCGGCGAACGCCTGTTCGAGCTCGGCCATGACGCTGCGGCGCAGCGGCGCCGCGCAGTGGTCGAGATCGCGGACGATCGTGCGGCCGAAGCGCTCTCTCAGGAGTGCGCGGTTCACGCGCAGCCCGTTGTCGTGGCCGCTGCGGTGCAGCGCCGGGTCGCCGGCGCCGATGCGCACCTCGCACTCGACGAACTTCGTGACGCCGGCCGGCGTGAAGAACATCTCGGGCTCGAGCGGGCGCCCGAAGAACATGTCGTCGTTCGAATACAGGAAGTGCTCGGCGAGGCCGGGGATGCGGTGCAGCTGAGCCTCGACCGCGTGCGAGTTGTGGGTCGGCAGCACCGAGGGATCGGCGAAGAACTCCTCGCTGCGCACGATGGTCACCTTCGGGTGGTCGAGCAGCCACGCCGGCGCGGGGGAGTCCGTCGCGATGAAGATGCGCCGCACCCAGGGCGCGTACATGTGGACGCTGCGGAGGGCGTACCGCAGCTCGTCGACGTGGCGGTACCGCGCCGGACCGTCGTCGCCGTCGCCCACGACGTACTCGGCGAGCTGCGCGGCGCGCTGACGCTGGAAGTCGCTCGACGACCCGTCGACCCACGAGAAGACGATGTCGATGTCTTCGGTGACCTCCAGCGGGTGCGGGTCGAACATGCCCGCGATGGTGCGCCAGGTGCGGCCGTGGCGCTCGACCGTGGCGTACTCGACGTCCTCTGCCGGCGTGCGACGGCGGAGGAGGGCGTTGTCGCGCGGAGCTTCGACGGCGTCGGCGCCGAAACTCCAGAACTCCACGTGCACGCCGAGCGCTGCACCGTAGCGGAGGGCGCCCGATCGCGTGACGCGGGGGCGGAAGACGCGCACCGCAGAGGGCGCGTCGGTGACCGGAGGTGCGTCGCACGCGAGGAGGGGAGCGCGGCCTTTGGCCTTGAGGTACAGCGGTTCGCGCGTGCAGACCGCCGCGAGGGCGGCCTGCGCGGTCTCGCGCTCGCGGACGTCGACCACGAGCGCAGTCACGCTCCGGTCGTGGCGCACCAGCAGCGTCTCGACGCCCGCCTCGGCGAGGGCGTCCGCCACGAGGAGCAGGTCGGCCTCGCGGGCCTGGTGCGGCGCCACGTCGTCGTGGACGAGATGAAGGATGCCGCGATCGACGACCACGTCGCCTCGCTCGATGAGCACGCTCCACGGGTCCGTCGCGCGCGGCAGTGCGGACAGCAGGGTCATGCGGTCCTCCTCTCGTCCGTCAGGTCGCGCTCGGATGTGAGCGTTCCCCGGTGTCGCCACGATAGGGAGCGTCCGTTACGACGACGTTTCGGACCTAGACCCTTGACATCGGGCTCGGCGATGTGCCCGGTCACGCCTCCTGCGCGCGTGGGCCGACCTCGCTAGCCTGGACCGGTGACCGAAGACGCGCGCTACCTGTCCCGTGGAGGAGACCTCCACCGCCCCTACACCGCCGCCGCCGACCGCTACGACCTGGCCGAGTACCGCCGCGTCGGCACCTCCGGGCTCACGCTGCCTCCCGTCTCGCTCGGCCTGTGGTGGAACTTCGGCGACAACATCCCGTTCGACAACCAGCGGGCGCTGCTGCGCCACGCGTTCGACCGCGGCATCACCCACTTCGATCTGGCGAACAACTACGGGCCGCCCTACGGCACCGCCGAGACGAACTTCGGGCGCATGATGCGCGAGGACTTCGCGCCGTACCGCGACGAGCTCATCATCTCGTCCAAGGCCGGTTACGACATGTGGCACGGCCCGTACGGCAACGGCGGCCCGCGCAAGTACCTGATCTCGAGCGCCGAGCAGTCGCTCACGCGCATGAGCATCGACTACGTCGACATCTTCTACTCGCACCGTGTCGACCCCGACGTGCCCGTCGAAGAGACAGTGGGCGCGCTCGACACGCTGGTGCGCCAGGGCAAGGCCCTCTACGTCGGCATCTCGTCCTACAGCGCCGAGCGCACGGCGGTGGCAGCATCCGTCGCCCGCTCGCTCGGCACGCCGCTCGTGATCCACCAGCCGGCCTACTCGATCCTGAACCGCTGGGTCGAGGACGGCCTCACCGGGGTGCTCAAGCAGGAGGGCATGGGCGCGATCGCGTTCACCCCGCTCGCCCAGGGACTGCTCACCGACAAGTACCTCGGCGACGGCTCGGCCGAGCGCGCGCAGCAGCGCGGGTCGCTGCCGAACGGCTCGCTGAGCGAGAAGGGGCTGTCGACGCTGCGTTCGCTCGATGTCATCGCGAAGGAGCGCGGGCAGACGCTCGCGCAGATGTCGATCCAGTGGGTGCTGCGCGACCCGGTCGTCGCGTCCGCGCTCATCGGCGCCTCGCGTCCGGCGCAGCTCGACGAGAACCTCAAGGCGCTCGAGGGCCCGGCCTTCACCGTCGAGGAGGAGGAGCGGATCGACGCCCTGTCGGACGGCATCGACGTGGACCTCTGGGCGGAATCGGCGAACCGGTGAGCCAGGCTCTCGCCGCCGACGGTGTTCGGGTACGGGCGCCGGGCAAGCTCAATCTCTTCTTCGAGGTCGGCGGCGTGCACGACGACGGCTACCACGACGTCGCATCGGCCTACCAGGCGGTGTCGCTGTACGAGGACGTGTGGGCTTCCCCGTCGGACGAGTTCACGGTGTCGATCTCGGGCACCGTCGACGTGAGCGGAGTGCCGGCCGACGACCGCAACCTCGCGGTGCGCGCGGCGCGCCTGGTCGCGCAGCGCATCGGCCACACCGGCGGCGTGCACCTCGACATCGTCAAGCACGTGCCGGTCGCGGGCGGCATGGGCGGTGGATCGGCGGATGCTGCGGCCGCCCTCGTCGCGTGCGACGCGCTGTGGGGGGCCGAGCTGGGAACTGCCGAACTGCATAAGCTCGCCGCACGGCTCGGCGCCGACGTGCCCTTCGCCCTGATGGGCGGGACGGCGGTGGGCACCGGACGCGGCGACGAGCTGAGCCCCGCGCTCGCGAAGGGCCGCTTCGACTGGGTCGTGGTGCCGTCGGAGGAAGGCCTGTCGACCCCCGAGGTGTACGCGCACCTCGACGAGCTGCGCGCGCGGCCCGACATCATCGCCGGGGCACGCGTACCCGCGGTCGCGCCCGGTGTGCTGCAGGCGCTGCGGGCCGCGGACCCGATCGCACTCGCCGAGCACACCCGCAACGACCTGCAGATCGCTGCGCTGTCGCTGCGCCCCGGACTGCGGGACGTGCTGGAGCTCGGCGAGGAGTCCGGGGCGTTGGCGGGGATGGTGTCGGGGTCCGGTCCTACGCTGGCCTTCCTGACCGTCGACCCCGAGTCGGCGCTCGAACTGCAGATCACGCTGTCGGCGGCGGGCTACGAGGCCCTCCACGTGCACGGACCGGTCTCCGGTGCGCGCGTGGTCACCTGAAGCCGGCGATCGCCGGCGAGAGAACCGAATCTGAGCCCGCTCGCGGGTGTGGAGAGGAAGATCCATGAGCACGCTCCAGACGACACATGGCCGCATCGGGGAGACCGAGCGCGCGGCCTTCCGCGCCGGCCCCGTCGACGGGGCGTCCGCGGACCGCCTCGCCGCGAGCGGGTTGGACTATCGCCGCCTCGCCGTCGACAGCGATGAGTACGTCGGCTGGCTGCAGTCCGTCGCGCGCGGCTTCCAGGACGGCGAGCGCACCGCCGAGCAGATCGCCGCGTCGCGCGAGCGCAGCGGATATCGGCGGCTCACCGGCGTGTTCGACCCCGAGTCGCCGATGGACGCGCCCGTGGCGACCATCGCGTCGTGGCTCGCCGAGCTCACCGTGCCCGGCGGGGCGATGATCCCGTCGTGCGCCATCTCGGCGGTCACCGTCGCACCGACGCATCGCCGCAAGGGCGTCGCGCGGGCGATGCTCGAGGGGGAGCTGCGGGCGGCCCAGGCTGCCGGGATCCCGATGGCGATGCTCACGGTGAGCGAGTCCCCGCTGTACGGGCGCTACGGCTTCGCGCCTGCCGCAGCCGGCGCCTCCTGGCGGATCGAGACCAAACGCGCGGGGTGGGTCGGACCCCAGCCCGCGGGACGTGTCGACTTCATCAGCCGCGAACGCGTGCGCGAGCTGATGCCGGCCATCCACGAGCGGGTGCGGCATCGCCGGGCCGGCGAGATCGAGGTGCCCGGCAGCCACTGGGACGGGTTCGCCGGCACCAACCCGGCCGCCGAGAAGACCGCCGACAAGCGCGCGGTGCAGTACGCGGACGCCCAGGGCGAGGTGCGCGGCGTCGCCGTCTACGCGGTGCGCGAGAACCACGACGACTTCACCAAGGCGACGGTCTCGGTCCACTACCTGCTGGCCGAGACCGACGACGCGTACGCGGCGCTGTGGCGATTCCTCCTCGAACTCGACCTCGTCGCCGAGGTGCACGCCGGCGAGCTGTCGGTCGACGAGCCGCTCCTGTGGATGATCGCCGACCAGCGCGCCGCCAAGGTCAGCGTGCGCGATCACCAGTACGTGCGGATCATCGACGTCGTCGCGTCCCTCGAGACCCGTCGGTACGGAGCGCCGGGACGCCTGCTGCTCGACGTCTCCGACCCGCTCGGCATCGCTGCCGGCCGCTACCTCCTCGAGGCCGACGAGCGCGGCGCCGGCCGCGTGCGCGCACTCGGCGACGGCGAGGACGTCGACGCCGCGACGGTGACGCTCGGCATCACGGAGCTGTCGGCGACCTACCTCGGCGGCGTCTCGCTCGCGACCCTGGCCGCCGCCGGACGCGTGACCGTCACGTCGCCCGAGGACGCGGCATCCTCCGCACTCGCCACAGCCTCGAGTGTGCTGTCGTGGCACACGGCGCCGCGCCTGAGCATCTGGTACTGAGCCGGGCGCGTCGGCGCGGGTGCGCGCCCTCGCCTAGCCTTGAGGGGACATGGCACATCTTCTGGGGGCCGAGGCCCTGCACCTGGAGTTCCCGACCAAGGTCGTCTTCGACCGCGTGTCGCTGGGCATCGACG
The DNA here is from genome assembly GCA_031555515.1 of Microbacterium sp. Taxonomy (GTDB): domain Bacteria; phylum Actinomycetota; class Actinomycetes; order Actinomycetales; family Microbacteriaceae; genus Microbacterium. Next base: position 12,683 of record JAVBUG010000050.1, read on the forward strand.
AGGGCGACCGCATCGGCGTCGTCGGCCGCAACGGCGACGGCAAGTCGAGCCTGCTGGCGATGCTCGCCGGTCGGCTCGAGCCCGACAGCGGCCGCGTCACCGTGCGCGGGGGCGTGCGCGTGGGCGTGCTCGACCAGGCCGACACGCTCGACGACGCCCTCACGATCCGAGAGGCCGTCGTCGGGGATCGTCCGGATCACGAGTGGGCGGGCGACGCGCGCACGCGCGACGTCATCGCGGGGCTCCTCGGCGACCTCGCGTGGGACGGCCCCGTCGCGGGTCTCTCCGGCGGCCAGCGCCGGCGCGTATCGCTCGCGGCCCTGCTCGTGGGCGACCACGACGTCATCTTCCTCGACGAGCCCACGAACCACCTCGACGTCGAGGCGATCGCGTGGCTCGCCGAGCACATCAAGCGGCGGTGGCCGGCGAACCAGGGCGGGCTCCTCGTCGTGACGCACGACCGCTGGTTCCTCGACGAGGTGTGCAACACGACGTGGGAGGTGCACGACCGTATCGTCGAGCCGTTCGAGGGCGGCTACGCGGCGTACATCCTGCAGCGCGTCGAGCGCGACCGTCAGGCCGCCGTCATCGAGCAGCGGCGCCAGAACCTCGCCCGCAAAGAGCTGGCGTGGCTGCGCCGCGGCGCACCCGCGCGCACGTCGAAGCCGAAGTTCCGCATCGACGCCGCCAACGTCCTCATCGCCGACGTGCCCGAGATCCGCGATGCCACCGAGCTGCGCTCGCTCGCGGTGTCGCGCCTCGGCAAGGACGTCGTCGACCTCCTCGAC
>JAVBUG010000265.1:0-5981 GCA_031555515.1 Microbacterium sp.
TCCGCACGCCGGTCACGACCACCGTCGGCGTCACCATCGCCTCGCCACGGCCCCTCGTCGTGCCGATCCTGCGCGCGGGGCTCGGGATGCTCGACGGCATGACCGCGCTCGTCCCGACCGCCGAGGTCGGCTTCCTCGGCATGGTCCGCGACCACGAGACGCTCGAGCCGTCGACGTACGCCGAGCGCCTGCCCGACGACCTGAGCGACCGCCAGTGCTTCGTGCTCGACCCGATGCTCGCCACGGGCGGCTCGCTGGGCGCGGCCATCGACTTCCTGTTCGACCGCGGTGCGCAGGACGTTACGGCGATCTGCATCCTCGGCGCGCCCGAGGGCGTTGCCGCCATCGAGAAGCAGGTCGCCGGCCGCGATGTGACCCTCGTGCTGGGGGCGCTCGACGAGCGTCTCAACGAGCACGGGTACATCGTGCCCGGCCTCGGTGACGCGGGCGACCGCCTGTACGGCACCGTCTGACCCGCCTCCGCGCGATCAGACGATCGGCACGCGGCGCACGTCCGACGTCACGGCCACCTCGCCTGTCGGCGCGCCGCGGCCGACCACCGCGATCGGTGTGAACGGGCGCCCGTTGAACCGCGTCGCAGTGACCGTCGTGTAGGCACCCATCGTCGGGCTCACGAGGAAGTCGCCCACCTGCAGTTCGGGCAGCAGCACCTCGCGCGCGATCACGTCCGACGAGTCGCAGGTCGGACCCCCGAGGGTCGCCCAGCGGTGGTCCGCAGCATCCCGACCCGTGAGGTCGCGCTCGGCGAACACGAGCGGGTGCACGTCTTCGGTGAGGACGTTCGAGTACGAGCCGTAGAGTCCGTCGTCGAGGTAGTACCAGCGGCCGTCGCCGCGTTCGGCGATCCCCGTGACGCTCGTGACCAGCGTCATCGCGTCGGCCACCATCACGCGGCCGGGCTCGGCGATGATGTCGAGCCGCCGCGCGTGCGGCTCGAGCACGGGGCGGAGAACCCTCGCGACGTCTTCGATGGCCGCCGACTCGGAGTCGTACGAGGCGGGGAAGCCGCCGCCGATGTCGAGGGTGTCGAACTGCACGTTGAGGCGCCGCTCGAGGATGCCCATGAGCTCGAGCGTGTCGGCCGCGGCGGTGGCGAACCGGCCGGGGTCATCGAGCTGGCTGCCCACGTGATAGCTGAAACCGGCGACCGTGATGCCCGCGGCGAGCGCCTGCTCGACGAGATGCGCGGCCTCGAACGGGCCGACGCCGAACTTGCTCGACAGGTCGCTCTTCGCGTGCGGACTGCGGTACGCGAGCCGCACCAGCAGCCGGGTGTCGGCAGGGGCGCCCCGGAACTTTTCGATCTCGACCTCGTTGTCGACCACGAAGGTGCGCACGCCCGCAGCCAGGGCCTCGGCGATCTCGGCGGGCTTCTTGATCGGGTGCGTGTGGATGATGCGGGATGCGGCGACCCCGCGGCGCGTCAGCATCGCGAGCTCCTCGCCGGTCGCGACGTCGAACCCGCAGCCGACCTCGTCGAGCACGTCGAGGACGGCATCGTGCGCGAGCGCTTTCACGGCGTAGTGGAAGCCCACGAACGGCAGCGCATGGCGAAGGTGGCGGTACTGGCGGCGTACGCGCTCCGGGTCGAGCAGCAGCAGGGGTGTGCCATGCAGCGCGATGGCCGCGCGAGCCGCCACGGATGACAGCAGAGCGGATGCCTCGGCCCGCCGCCTGCTCTCGAGCGCATGGGTCGTGCGCGGCTCATGCCGCAGGGTCGCGAGATTCATGTCGTCACCTCCGGGGTCGACGCCCGGCGACGCCCGTCGCGCAGGCCCGTCTTGGCGGTGATGGTGAAGGCACCGGCGGCGACGGTGTAGAACACGACGTCGGCCGCGATCTTGCCCGCGAGCCTTCCCCAGAGCGGATCGGGGATGAGCCAGACGCCGAGCATGAGCGCTGCGGGACGCACCAGAAAGGTGTCGAGCAGTTCGGCGGCGCCGAACTCCGCCACGAGCAGCGCGGCGGTGCGGCCGACGGCGCGGCGTCGGGACGTGGACACGGGCGCCTGCTCGATGTAGATCGTGACCGCGAGCACGGCGTAGAAGCCGATGATCTCGCCGAGGAGGGCCGCGACGGCGATGAGCGGTGCGGCGTCGGTCCACACGGTGGCGAGGAGGCCCCCGACCACCATCGTGACCGTCCCGGCGACCTCTGCGGGCACGTAGCGGACGATCCAGAAGACGATGCCGCGACGCCGCGGCGCGGCGTCCGGCCCCGGTGCGCGGTCCGCCTCCGGCGCCGTCTCGATCGTGCCGTGCAGCTGGTCGATCGTTGTCATGTCGTCCCTCCTCCGTGTGACAGAGGAGGAAGCAACGGCAGTGATACGGGACGAGTTGCGGCGCGGCATCCGCCCCTCGCCGAACGGATACCGCGCCTCTGCGCTTTTTACGACGCATGGCTAGGCTACGTGGCGAACTTTTTTCACCCAAAGGGGTTGACTTTGCCCCCGGCGGCCGTCTAGCGATCCCGCGCTCGGGGCTTCGCCGGGCGGATGCGTCAGTCGCCGAGCGGAGGCTCCTGCGGGGTGCGCCGCCCGGTCTCGCGCTCCCAGAACTCCAGCTGCTGGGTCAGCGCCTTGGCGAGCTCGAACACCTGGTCGGGTGGGATCCGGATGCGGCTCACGACGCGCGCCGGAACGACCGTGTGACGCTGACCGGTCTCGGCGTCGACCTGCTCGCGCGGCGGCTGCGCGAGCGTGAGAAAGTCCATCACGAACACCGTCGGGGTGTGCCAGACGTTGGCGAAGTCGGCGTAATTGCCGCCGATGAGCTCGGGCGGGAGGTCGATCTCGAACTGCTGCGATGCGTCGTCGGCCATGCGGGCTCCTGTTCGGGCGGGTGTCTCGTCCCTGACCGGTGCGAGACGCTCGGGGGCTGTGGTGTGCGACGTGTTCGACTGTGAGCGCGAGTCTACGCGGGCCTCAGCCCCGGCCGACGAGCCGTGCGAAACCGCTCAGACGCGCTACTCCTTCGGGGGTGTACGGCAGGTCGTCGAGCAGCCCCGGCGAGTAGACCACGAACGCCGTGTGCATCGCGCGCGAGATCGCCACGTTGAGGCGGTTGCGCAGCAGCAGGAACTCGAGCCCGCGCGGTGCGTCGCGCCCGCTGGAGGCCGCGAGCGACACGATCGCGACGGCCGCCTCCTTGCCCTGGAACTTGTCGACCGTGCCGACGGGCACGTCGGGGAACCCTGCGGCCGCGAGGGCCTCCTCGACCACGACCTGCTGCGCGTTGTACGGCGTGACGACGATGAGGTCCCGCTGTTCGAGCGGCCGCGGCGGCAGCGCGACCGAGGAGCCGTCGGAGTCGTCCGTGGCGGCATCCGTCCATTCCCGGCCGATGAGGTCGGTGACGAGGCGCGCGACCTCCGCGGCCTCCTCGAGGGACTGCGTGGCGTTGCCATGATGGCGCAGCGCGATCGGCACGAGACCCGCGGGCACGCCGTCGATGCGCCGCAACGCCGTCGAAGGATGCGCCTCGAGCTCGCCGCGATACGACAGCGTCGACACCGGCGCCGCGACCTCGGGCCGCATGCGCCGGGTCTCGGCGAGGAAGTAGCCGTACTCGTGCGGGATGACATCGGCGCCGTCCATGACCCAGCCGAGCGCCGACGTGTCAACGGGGGCGGGGTGCGTGCCCTGGCTCACCTGCGGCAGCTGCTGCGGATCGCCGAGCAGCAGCAGCCGGGGCGCGGCGAGCGACACCGCGATCGTCGACGCGAGCGAGAACTGGCCGGCCTCGTCGACGACGAGCAGGTCGAGGCTGCCACGGGGGACGCGGCCCTCGTGGCTGAAGTCCCACGCAGTGCCGCCGATCACATAACCGGATGCCTCGTGCTCGGCCGTGAACGCTGCGACGCCGTTCTTCGGCAGCACGGTGAAGGAGTGAGCGGCGGAGGCGTCCTTCGGCGCCTTGCCCACCTGGACCGCCGGCACCCCCGCCGCGATGACGCGGTCCAGGAGGTGCTCGATGGTCGCGTGCCCCTGGGCGACCACGCCGACCTTGTACCCGTGGTCGCGCACGAGGCGCGCGATCACGTGGGAGCCGACATAGGTCTTGCCGGTTCCTGGTGGGCCCTGCACGGCGAGGTAGCTCCGGTCGAGGTCGCGCACCGCCCGCGCGATGGCGTCGACGGCGTCCTCCCCCGCCGGGGGCAGCGACCCCGTGACGGTGCGCGGAGGACGGCGGCACAGGACGTCGGTCGCCGGGTCGGCCGGCAGCTCGGGCGAGGACGTGATGACGGCATCGGCCCACGCGTCGATGGCCTTCTGCTGGTTGCCCGCGGCCGGCGGCGCCTGCGGGGTGAGCGCGAGCGGCAGCTCGCTCCAGGTCACACCGTCGACCGCGGTCTCTTCGATGACGGCGCCGTCATCGAGCACCTCGACGACGGTGACCGACCGGTACGCGTGGATCCAGCGCGGCGATGCCTCGAACGGGAACGGTGCCGGCAGCTCGTACAGTGCGAACGGGTTCGTCCCCTCGCCGATCCGCGTGCCGGGGGCGAGGTCACCGCGCAGCTCCACGATGCGCCTCTCACCGCCCTTGCCGCTCTCGAGGAAATGCCAGTCCTCGCGCACCCGACTGCGCGCCGGGTCGATCGCGACGACGTCGCGGGTCTCGTCCCACAGCGAGACCGGTTCCCGCAGCCGCAGGAAGTGCGTGGCCCAGAACGACTTCGCCTCGCGCGGGTAGTAGTCGATCGCGGCGGCACCGAGCCGCAGCGATCGGGCCTCGACGGAGTCCTCGGGGTGGTCGAGCGCCAGCGCGTCGAGCACCGTCGCGCGTGCCGACGGCTCGTACGCCCGCTCGTCGGGTTCGGGATTCGGCGACGGCACGAGCTTCGCCTCGCGCGCGCGGTCGACGAGCCAGTCGCGGAGGCGCCGGGTCGAGACGCAGTCGTAGCGGTTGTAGTCCGCCAGGTCGTCGAAGACGACGGATGCCTCCTCCGAGGCGCCGTCGGCCTGCAGCGCGCGCGCCTCGACGTAGCGGACGATCGAGTCGTCGCCCTTCTGGACGTCGCTGGTGCGCACCTCGTCACCCATGTAGAGCGGCTCGAGCTTCTTGATCGAGTACGAGCGGGAGCCGACCCGCAGTGCACGGCGCACGATCGGGTACAGGTCGACGAACACGCCGTCGCGCAGGAGGCGATCGACGTCGGCCTCGCGCACGCCGTGGCGCGCGGCCATGGCGAGCAGGTGCGTCGGCTCGTACGGGGCGTAGTGATAGATGTGCATGCCGGGGAACTGCTGCCGGCGGAGGTTCACGATGTCGAGGAACGCCTCGAGCGCCCGCTTCTCGTCGGCGAACGAGTGCGCCCACAGCGCGGTGTACTGCTCGCGCGTGTCGACCCAGCCGAACAGGTAGTCGATGCCCCACTGCGTGGGCTCGCCCGCCGCCGGCGGCTCGGTGTGCAGCGGGTCGCCCTCGAAGTCGAAGAACAGGTCGCCGTGGTCGGGCCGCGGGAGCGCGCCGAGGGCCTTGGGCGCCACCACCTCGAAAACGGGGATGGGCGGAGCGGGCATCGCCACGGACGCCTCGAGCACGGCCGCCACCGTCGTCGAGGCGACCGCCGCGCCGTCGGCCGTGACCACGGTCCCGGCCACCACGACCTCGTGCGGCACGGGCTTCGGCGCGATGAGCGGCGGCGTGCCCGCCGGGCTCTCGAGCTGCAGGCGCGCCTGCGTCCGCAGCGACCCGAACACGTCGGGGTTCATGCCCGCCGGACCGGTCGGCGCCCCGGCGAGCTGTTCGATCGTCTCGACGCCGGCGGCCCGCAGCCGCTCGCGCTGCACCGGGCGCATGCCGGCCACGAGGAGCAGATCACGGGATGCCACGACCTCGGCATCGCACGTCGCGCAGCGCCCGCACGCCACGACGCCGAGCTCGCCGCGCGGGTCGCCCCAGGCGATCGGCTCCCCCGCCGCTCCGAGGTCGAGGCGGCGGTCGGCGATGAGCGCG
>JAVBUG010000220.1:0-24373 GCA_031555515.1 Microbacterium sp.
GTTCATCATCTGGCCGTAGCGCAGCACATCGGGACCGCCGATGTCGACCGCGCGATTCACGCCGCCGTCGACCCGTGCCGCACCCAGCAGGTAATGCATCACATCGCGCACGGCGATGGGCTGGATCCGGTTGCGCACCCATCTCGGCGCGGGCATGTACGGCAGCACCTCGGTGAGATGGCGCACCATCTCGAACGATGCCGAGCCCGAGCCGATCACCACGCCCGCCTGCAGCACGAGAGTGGGCACTCCCGATGCGAGGAAGATCTCTCCGACCTCCACCCGCGAGCGCAGATGGGGCGACAGCGTCGCGTCCTCGGGGTGCAGCCCGCCGAGATAGACGATGCGACGCACGGATGCCGCGGCCGCTTCGGTCGCGACGTTCGTCGCAGCCGCGTGGTCGGTCTTCTCGAACTCTCTGCCGGCAGACATCGAGTGGACCAGGTAGTACAGCACGTCGACATCCTGCACCGCCTCGCGTACCGCCGCCTGGTCGGCGGCATCGCCCTCGACGACCTCGACACGGTCTCCCCATTCGTACCCGCGCACGCGAGCAGCGTCGCGCGCGAGCACCCGCACGCGGTAGCCGGCGGCGAGCAGTCGAGGCACGAGGCGACCCCCGATGTATCCGGTCGAGCCGAACACCAGCGCGCGGGGTTGTGCTCCGTCCGCTCGCGGAACAGCGCGGAGGGCTTCTTCTCGCCCTGAAGGCGCGGTGAGGTCGGTCATCGTGGGAACGCTACGCGCACGTCACCCGGATGCCCAGGGGCTTGACGGGCGCGGCCTCTCGCCCTGCGGGTGCGCCCTGCGTGTGCTCCTGTCGGCTCAGTCCCGCCGGTCGAGCCGGATGACGATCGACTTCGACGTCGGCGTTCCGCTCACGTCGGCGACCGAGTCGAGCGGCACGAGCACGTTCGTCTCCGGGTAGTACGCCGCCGCGTTTCCTCGCGGCGTGCGATACGCGACCAGGCGGAACGCCTCGGCACGGCGCTCCTCGACGACCCCGTCGCGACCGGTCCACTCCGAGACCAGATCCACGATCTCGTCCTCCTCGAAGCCGAGCGCATGGATGTCCTTCGCGTTGATGAGCACCACGCGACGACCGCCGTGGATGCCGCGATAGCGGTCGTCCTTGCCGTAGATCGTCGTGTTGTACTGATCGTGCGAGCGCAGCGTCTGCAGCAGCAGCCGACCGCGCGGGATGTGCGGGTACTCCAGCGGATTCGCCGTGAAGTGCGCCTTGCCGTCGGAGGTCGCGAAGGCCCGCTCGTCGCGCGGCCCGTTCGGCAGGAAGAACGTCCGCCCCTTGTCGATGCGCCGGTCGTAGTCGTCGAAGCCCGGGATCACGTTCTGGATGTGATCGCGGATGAGCGAGTAGTCGGCCTCGAGCGCCTTCCAGTCGGCGTGCGGCACGTTCGCGGGGTGCCCGTCGAGCCCGGACGGGACATCGGGTGCCTCGTCCTGCGGCGCACGCTCGACCTGACCGCGATCGATGCGCTCGGCGACGGAGCCTCCTTCGGCGGGCAGCGGAGCGGACCCCGCCGAGGGTCGGGCCGAAGAATCCGACCCGAACACGAGCTCGCACAGCTGCGAGACGATGGCGACCTCGCTGAGCAGGTCTTCGGCCGGCGGAGAGAGGCGGCCCCGTGAGGAGTGCACAGCGCCCATCGAGTCCTCGACGCTGACCCTCTGCTCACCGCCACCGCGGCGGTCACGATCGGTGCGACCGAGGGTCGGCAGGATGATCGCACGGCGACCGGTGACCACGTGCGAGCGGTTCAGCTTGGTGGACACCTGCACCGTCAGGCCGGTGCGCTGGAGCGCGGCCTCGGTCACGGCGGTGTCGGGCGTCGCACTGACGAAGTTGCCGCCCATCGCCATGAACACGCGTGCCTTGCCGTCGCGCATCGCGCGGATCGCCTCGACGACGTCGTAGCCGTGCTCCCGGGGCGCCTGGAACGAGAACTCCTTGTCGAGCGCCTCGAGGAACGCCTCGGACGGCTTCTCGTAGATGCCCATCGTGCGGTCGCCCTGCACGTTCGAGTGCCCGCGCACCGGGCAGACGCCCGCGCCGGGCCGGCCGATGTTGCCCTGCAGCAGCAGCACGTTCACGATGTCGCGCAGTGTGGCCACCGAATGCTTGTGCTGGGTCAGTCCCATCGCCCAGCACACGATCGTGGCCTTCGACGTGCGCACGGCCTCGCCCACCCGGCGCAGCGCCTTCTCGGGCAACCCCGTGGCGGCGACGAGGTCTCGCCACGCGGCATCCGTCATCGCCTGACGGTAGGCGTCGAAACCGCTGGTGTGCTCCGCGATGAACGCGTGGTCGAGCACGCCGCCGTCCTGCGCCTCGGCCTCGAGCAGATGCTTGCCGATCGCCTGGAACAGCGCCTGATCGCCGCCGAGGCGGATCTGCACGAACTCGTCGGCGAGCTTCGTGCCGCCGAACGCCACGCCGCGCACCGTCTGCGGGTTCTCGAACCGCATCAGCCCCGCCTCGGGGAGCGGGTTGACGGCGATGATCGTCGCGCCGCGCTGCTTGGCCTTCTCGAGGGCGGACAGCATGCGCGGATGGTTGGTGCCGGGGTTCTGGCCGGCGACGATGAGCAGGTCGGCCTCGTGGACGTCCTCGATCGAGACGGTTCCCTTGCCGATGCCGATGGTCTCGGTGAGCGCCGAGCCCGACGACTCGTGGCACATGTTGGAGCAGTCGGGAAGGTTGTTGGTGCCGAGGCCGCGCACGAGCAGCTGGTAGAGGAACGCCGCCTCGTTCGAGGTGCGGCCCGACGTGTAGAAGACGGCCTCGTCGGGGTCGTCGAGGGCGCGGAGCTCGTCGGCGACGAGGGCGAGCGCGTCGTCCCACGAGATCGGGCGGTAGTGCGTGGCGGCGTCCTCGAGCACCATCGGGTGCGTCAGCCGTCCCTGCTGTCCGAGCCACCAGTCGTCGTGCGCGCGCAGCTCGTCCAGCGAGTGCGCCGCGAAGAACTCCGGCCCGACGCGGCGCAGCGTCGCCTCCTCGGCGACCGCCTTCGCGCCGTTCTCGCAGAACTCGGCGATGTGGCGCTTGTCCTCCTCGGGCCACGCGCAGCCGGGGCAGTCGAAGCCGTCCTTCTGGTTGACCCGCAGCAGCGTCTGGACCGAGCGCGTGACGCCCATCTGCTCGTTCGCGATCTCGAGCGCGTGCAGCACGGCGGGCACCCCCACCGCGACCTTCTTGGGCCGCGACGCGCGTACGCGGGTCTCGTCGATATCGGCGTTCGGGGGCTTCGTAGCCATGTCTCCAGGCTAAGCCTCGCGCGGGCCGAGAGGGCGGCCCGGCTCAGCCGCCCCACCAGAGACGCGCCGTCCCGCGGAGGTCGCCGAGCGGCACGGCGCCATGGCCGGGCTCGGACACCGAAAGGCGAGAGTCCGCCGATGCGGCGCGGTTATCGCCCATGACCCACACCGCGCCCTCGGGCACGGTGACACGGAACGGGATGTCGCCGCCCGGGCGCTCGTCGCCGGCGTACGGTTCGTCGAGGGGGAGGTCGTTGACGAGGAGCCGACCACTGCCCGCTTCGCAGCAGACCACGATGTCTCCGCCGACGCCGACGATCCGCTTCACGATGAGCGTGTCGGGCGTGCCGGACCAGCCCTCGCGGTCGACAAGGAGCACGACGTCGCCGCGGGCGGGCGCGCTCCAGCGATCGAAGACAACGGTGGCGCCACTGTGCAGGGTGGGGCTCATCGAGTCGTGGCGCACCGTTGCGACGCCGAACGCCGCGGCGATGAGCAGCGCGGCCACCACCGGGGCGACGATGGCCGCCAGCGACACGAGCGCGCGGCGGCGCCGGCCGACCGCCACGACGAGCGGACCCGGCGGCGCGACGACGAGGGTCACGGCACCTCGGCGAGCAGCGCTGTCATCGCGGCGATCTCACGTTCCTGTTCGACGAGCACGTGCTTGCCGGAGTTCCGGACGAACGCGTTCGACCCCTCGCGGACGGCGCTCTCGGCCATCTCGAGCGCACCCTCGTGGTGCGCGATCATCAGCTCGAGGAACATCCGGTCGGCGACGGCACCGTCGGCCGCATCCAGCTCGGCCAGCTGCTCGATGGTCGCCATGCCCTTCATCTCCGCATGCGCGTGGTCACCGCAGCCGATCGGGATCGCACCGGCGGCGGCCTGGGCAGCGCCGTGACCCTGGTGGCCGGCGGCCGCGCCGTCGGCGGGGATGGCGCCGCGCCACGCGGTCTGCCACGCGCGCATCGTGTCGATCTCGGCGGTCTGGTCCGCGACGATGAACTCGGCGAGCGCCCGGGTGCGCTCGCGCACGCCCGTGGCCTCGAGCACCAGGCCGCTCAGCTCGAGCGCCTGCTCGTGGTGGGGAATCATCCCCTCGATGTAGCAGTGATCCTCGAGCGTCGGGTAGGCGGAGGTCGCGGCATCCGTCATCCCTCCGGAGGCTGCCGCCTGCGGAGCCGAGTCCTTCGGCGTCGTCAGCCCGAGCGCGACCGCGGTACCGCCGACGATCACGGTCGACAGGGCCAGCACGACGCCGAGTGCGGCGATGCGGTTGCGCATCAGTTGTCCTTTTCTGTCGGATGCCTCGTCCCCGGCGAGGTGCGCCGAGGAAGGGTCCCGCGGGACGGCGCCGGGCGCCGCCCCGCGGGAGCGGGTCAGGCGTGAGCCTTCAGGCTCTGCTGACGTCGCAGGTACCACGAGGTGCCGGCGAGGGCCGCGCCGGCGACCAGGAGCACGAGCCCCGAGAGTGCCCAGCGGTTCGCATCGGTGCCCGTGGCGGCGAGAGCACCGAACACCGCCGCGGGCGACGCGGACGCCACCGTGAACGTGCCCTGCGCCACCGCCGACGAGGTCTGCCCGGTCAGCACGAGGGTGTGCTCACCGGCCGGCGTGGCCGACGGAACGACGAACTGCGCGGTCACGACACCCTCGCTGTCGGCGACGAACGTGCCGACGTTGACGGGGTCGGAGTGCAGCACGGCGCTCACTGTCTCGCCGGGAGTGAAGCCGCTCGCCGTGGCCGTCTGCGCGGCCCCCGGAGCGACCTCGCCCGAGCCGAACGTCACGGAGGCGGCGGCCGGCGTGGCCCCGTTCCCGTTCCCGTTCCCGTTGCCGTTCCCGTTCCCGTTGCCGTTCCCGTTCCCGTTGCCGTTCCCGTTGCCGTTGCCGTTACCGTTACCGTTGCCGTTGCCCGGCGTGGTCGGCGTCGCGGTCGGGGTGGGCTCACCCGTCGGCTCGGTCGTCGGCGTGGGCGTGGGCGACGCCGTCGGCGTCGGGGTGATGTTGGGGTTCGGAACGCCCCGCATGTCGCCGTTGACCCACTTGCGGCCCTCGGGGATGTTGGGGTTCTGCGCGGCGAAGTCACGCGGGTAGAGGGTGAAGCCCTGCCAGTGGATCGGCATGGGGCTCTGGTCCTCGTCGCGGTTGATGTGGTGGAAGCCGACGTTCACCCACGCCACCGGGTCCTCGAGCGACTCGCCGTCGGCGATGTAGTCGGTGACCATCTGGCCCGCCTTCGACGGGATGAGGTTGTGGCTCGCGTGCACCTCGTCCGACTTCGCCGACGTGAACGCGATGTCGAAGTCGGTCTCGGGGTTGAGGTTGTAGGCCTGGTCGCGCGGCACGATGATCTCGTACGAGCGCGCGTGGCCGTCCGCGTTGAGGCTCTCCGGGTTCACGACCCGGTACGCCTCGCGGTTCGCGCCCATCGTCTTGGTCTCGTTCGTGACCTGGGTGAGCTGCGTCTCCAGGATCGCGGTGTGGCCGGTGTCGCCCGTCGTGCCGTACTCGCCCGTCGGGGTGGTGGCGAACTTCTCCACGACCTGGTTCGCGCCCGAGTCGATGCCGAAGTCCACGCGCCAGAAGGCCGAGTGGTAGTGGTTGACGGCGAAGTCCTCCTGGCCCGGCGCGATCGGCCAGCCCTGGTTGACGACGTTCACGTAGTCGTTGGGCGACAGGTCGCCGGTCGCGCCGAGGCGCACCGAGATCTCGCCGTCATCGTGGAACCGGTACTCGGTCTGGTACTCGTACCAGCCGATGCGCGACACCGTGTGCAGCACGAGGTCGGTGCCCTGCGCAGCGTAGAGCGCGTCGCGCGCGATGTTCGAGCGGTACGCGAGGCCCGAGTCCTCCTCGCCGATGCAGAGCGCGGGGATCGCGCCGCGAGCCGCATCGACCCAGGCGTTGAAGACCTCGCCGACCGGGCAGTCCACCGCCTCGATCGCTTGCAGGCGACGGCCACCCACCTGGTAGGTGGTGACGTCGTTGTACTCGGTGGCTCCGGTGTCATAGGGCACGTTGAGCTGGGCGAGCGCGATCGAGTCGAGCACGAGGATCGGCGCCGCGTCGTCGCGCGGCTGGTACGCGATCTTGTCGAGCACGAGGCCGCGGTAGGTGTCGAGGCGCCAGCACATCTGCCAGCTCGAGCCGGACTCCAGTGTCTCCGAGACGAGGGATTCGCCGGAGCAGGATGCCTCGGTGACGGTCTGCGCGGATGCCGCGGCCGGCGCCGACAGCACGAGGCCGCCCGCGAGGAGGGCCATCGCGGTGCCCGCGCCGAGAAGCCGGCGGAGGGACGTTCGTTTCATCGGGAGTGTCTCCATGGTCATGAGATGGACAGGACGGCGCGCGTCGACAGGTTGACGACGTACGTGCTGGTGGTGAGGAAGGCACCGCCGTCGACCTGGGCGAGCACCTGCACGCACCGGTCGATGCCGCACGATTCGGCGCCGAAGGATCCGGCATCCGTCACGAACGAGTGGGCGGTGAGGAGCACCTCGGCGGATGCCGGGGTCAGGACGGAGCCGCCAGTGAGGGCGGCGAACTCGTCGACCACGGGCTGCGCCGAGTCGTCGTCGAGCAGCAGCTCCCACGCGAACGAGGTCTCGGCGTCGGTCGGCGCGGGCTGCGTGCCCGACGCGCGGTCGACTGATTCGATCGCGCCGTTGGTGACGTTGACGATCATGCTGACCAACTCGTTGGTGGCGTAGTCGTAGTACAGCGAGAGCAGCCGGCGGTGCCCGTCCGAGTACGCCTGCGGGTCGGCAACGTCGGTCGAGAGGAACTGCAGGCCGGGCTCGCCGAACAGGTCCTTGCCCGCAGCGAACGCTGCGTCCTGGGCGCCGAGGAAGCGCACGTACTCGACCTCGGCGCCGGTGAGCCCGTCGTACGCGGCGGCGACGGTGGCCGGCTTCGGAACCTCCGTCGCCTTCTCGGGGGCGTCCTCGTCGGTGCTGTCTGCGGCGATGGGGGCGGACGCCGGCGATTCAGGGGACGAGGTCGCCTGCACGGCCGTCTGCGTCGCGAACACCAACGCGGCAGCCGCGGCGGTCGCGGCGAGCGCCGAGCCGATGCCCAGCGTGCGGGGAGTGAGGAAGCGGCCCCGCCTCGAGGGCCGCGGGTCCGAGGGCGGCGAGTCCCCCTCGGTGGAGAGCTGTTGTTCGGTCACAAGAGTCCTTTCGACGGCGATGACGCGGCTCGCACCCGCATCGAGGCCGATTCTTGGACGCCGCCGTTTCCCGGTGATTCGGGACCGCGAACGTCGGGCGAAAACCTCGTGAGACGAGGCCGCTCGGTCGAGCGCTTTCGTTCCCACCGCTCGTCACGAGGCTGAAACATGCCCCGCCGTTCCCGGCAACGCGCACCCGGTAGCGTCACGGCCAGCCGCAGGGCGGCGAGCACCGGAAGCCAGGAGGTCGCGTGAGCAGTGCACTCGCGGACGCGATCGAGCGGGCTCGCCCGCGCAGCGACCTCGGCGCCAGCTCGCCGTTCGCCGGCCTCCGCCGACGCCATGCGCACACGATCGACGTGGTCGCGCAGTCCGTGGCCGCCACCGCTCCCGCTGGCGTGCTCCTGATCCACCCCGCAGCAGCCTTCGCACGCAGCGGCTCGTTCGCCTTCCTCGACATCGCGATCACGATCACGCTCGTGGTGGGCGTGGGCCTCGTGATCGGCATGTTCGCGCGACGCATCGCGAGCACGGGGTCCCTCTACACGTTCGCGGTGCGCGGGCTCGGCTCGCACGCCGGTCTCATCACCGGTGCCGCGCTGGGCATCGGCTACCTCGCCGTGGCGATGAACACGCTGGCCTCCGGATCGACGCGACTGGCGAACATCGTGAGCGGAGGCGACGCTCCCCCGTGGCTCGTGATCGCCCTCATCGCCGGGTTCGGGGCGGTCATCGCCTTCGTCGTCGCCCGTGGGCTGCGCATGTCGACACGCGTGCTGCTGGTACTCGAGTCGATCGCCGTCGTGACGGTTCTCGGCCTCTCGATCGCCGCGCTCAGCCTCACCCGCTGGGACGTCGGTCTGCTCATCCCCCGCGCCCCGGACGTGTCGCTCGAGGCGATCATCACCGGTGTCGCCTTCGCCCTGATCGGGTTCGTCGGATTCGAGAGCGGCGCCGCCCTCGGCCCTGAGACCCGTCGCCCGTTCGCCGCCGTCCCCCGCGCGATCTTGGTGAGCGTCGGCGCGACCGGCCTCGTGATGCTCGTCGGCACCGCGGCTCAGCTGTCGATCGTCGCGGAACGCCCAGGTGCGGCATCCCTCGCCTCCGTCACCGGACTCGCGACCCTCATCGACGTCATCGTGGCGATCTCATTCCTCGCGTGCGCGCTCGCGATGACCAACGCGGCCACGCGCTTGGTCTTCGCGATGAGCCGCGAGGGGCTGATGCCCGCGGTGTTCGGACGTGCGTCACGGCGCGGCGTGCCGGCGGTCGGCGGCCTGCTCCTCGCTTCTGCGGTCACGCTGGTGCCCGTCGCGATCCTCGCGTGGGGCGGCAGCCGGCAGGACATGCGCATCGTCACATCGCCCGCGTCGATCCTCGGCTTTGTGCTCGCATACGCCGTGGTCTGTGCGGCGGCTCCGGTGTTCCTCGCGCGGATCGGCGAGCTGACCGTTCGGGCGGTCCTGCTCAGCTTCGTGCCGCTCGCGGGGCTGCTGTGCGTGGTGGGCTTCTACCTCGCTGCGACTCTGCGCGACAATCCGACGGGCCTGCTGTGGTCGGCGGGTATCCTCGCCGCGGTCGTCGTGGCCGGGTCAGTGCGCTTGGCGCGGTATCCGCGTGTCGCCGCGAGAGTCGGCGTGCACGACTGGCCGACCGACGCGGACTGCATCGACGGGCCGGCGCGGACGTGAGCGGCGCGGGCCTCGCGGGCGACACGCGCCTGCCGGAGAAGGGGCTGGGCCTGGCCCTCGAGATCCTCGAGCAGGTCGCGCGTGACGACCGCGGGGCCTCGGCGGCCGAGATCGCCCGCGCGGTCGGCGCGCCGCGCGCGACGGTCTACCGCGTGGTCAACTCGCTCGTGCGCGACGAGTACCTCGTGCGTCGCGGCGACTTCTCGGGGTTCCTCCTCGGCACGCGCGTGCTCGAGCTCGCGGCGATCGTGGGCGCCCGCACCCGACCGGAGCACGCGGCCGTCGTCGCACGGCTGCGCGACGACACCGGCGAGGCCGTTCACCTGTTCGCCTTCCACCGTTCGGGCCTCATGGTCCTCGACGAGGACGAGTCCCAGCCGCTTTCGGACCGCGACGCCCTCCTCGCCGACCCCACGCGCTCGGCGATCGGGCATCTCTGGCTCGTCGCGCACCCGGAACGCCGGCTGCCGCAGGCGCCGAACTGGCGCATCGCCCCGCCCGCGAACGAGGTGCGCGCGATCCACGAGGCGTACGCCGTCCGCGGCTACACCGAGCAGGGCGCCCTGCTCACCTCCGATCGCGGCTGCCTCGCGGTGCCGATCCACGACGACGCCGCCCGCCCGGTCGGGGCGGTGACGTTGTCGACCTCGATCTCGCGCCTCTCCGTGGCAGCCCGCCACGTCGGCGCGCTGCGCGAGGCGGCACGTGCACTTGCTCCGCTCGGTTCGCTCAGCGGCTGGTGACGCTCCTCTCGCATCGCACCCCTCGCCGCTCTCCGCGCCTGGTGACGCTCCGCTCGCATCACACCCCTCGCCGCTCTCCGCGCCTGGTGACCTCCGTGCCCTCCTGTCGTCAACAGGTCAACCGGGCTTCCGCCGGACCAGAGCGGGCTTCCCGATCCGGCCGAAGCCCGGTTGACCTGTCGAAGGAGGGGGAGGTGGATGCTGCGACCGCGGCGTGAGTCGACGCCGGCGAGGTCGCGGCTCACGGCAGGGCGTCGAGGATGCCCTGCAGCGTCTTCTGGTCGGCCTCGGCCTGCGTCAGCACCTCTTCCGCGGACTGCGCCACGGCCGGATTCGGGTCGCCGTCGAGGATGAGTGTCAACAGCGCGATCATGCCCGCGTCCTGCGCCTGGAGGATCTCGACGAAGCGGCGCTCGGCCTCGGGATGTTCGGCATCGACGAATCCCTGGAGCGTGCTCCACGACGGCATGCCGGGCATCTGCGCGTGGTCGGCTCCGTGGCCGCCGCACGGGCCGTCGGTCGGCGGCTCGGACGGACGCGCGTCCGCCCACGACAGGTACCACGCCCGCAGGTCGTCGAGCTCGTCCTCGTTCCGGGCGGCGATGCCGGTCGCGAACCCCAGCGCCCCGGCGTCGATGCCGTCCTTGCGCAGCAGCGTCTCCGCGAGCTCCTGCTCCTTGACGCGGTAGTAGATCATCGCCTCGACGTAGCAGTAGTCGTCGGCGGTCACCGGGGCTGCGCCCGACGCCGAAGGTGACGCGGGGGCCGAAGGCGCAGCATCCGTGTTCCCGGCCGTCGCGGCGATCGCGAGCCACACACCGACCGCCGCCGTCGCCAGCGCGAGCGTCAGCAGGGCGACGAGAACCACTCTGCGGCGCACGCGAGACCTCCGGATCGGGAGCGACCCGCCGGGGTCGGGATGCGTCAGCGCTTGCCGGTGCCGAAGATCCCGCGGATCACCCCACCCAGTATCGTCTGGGTCGACTTCGAGTTGAGAATCTGCTCGATCGGCGACTTCTGCGCGGACCGCGACGTGCGCGTCGTGCCGGCGGTCTTCTTCAGCAGCCGCTCGTACTCCTGCTGCGCCTTCTTCTCGGCCGCGGCGCTCGCCTTGTCGGCGGCGACCTGCTGCTTGTCGATCGCCGCTTTCTGCTTCGCGTACTCGGCATCGGCCTTCGCCTTGGCGACTGCGGCGTCCTCGGCGGCGGCCGCGTCGTCGGCCGCCTGCATCTTCTTCGCCAGGATCTCGCGCGCCGACTCGCGGTCGATCGCCGTGCCGTACTTGGCCAGCAGCGGCGAGGCGTTCACGGCCGCCACGATCGCCGGCTCCGGCGTCGGCGACATGAGCCCCTGCGGCGCGCGCAGCCGCGTCCAGGCCACCGGCGTCGGCGCGCCCTTCTCGCTCATCACGGTGACGATCGCCTCACCCGTGCCGAGCTCCTGCAGCACGCGCTCGAGGTCGTAGCCCGACTTCGGGTAGGTGCCGACCGTCGCGCGCAGCGCCTTGGCGTCGTCGGGCGTGAAGGCGCGCAGGGCGTGCTGCACGCGCGAGCCGAGCTGACCGAGCACGTCGGAAGGCACGTCCTTCGGGGTCTGCGTCACGAAGAAGACGCCGACGCCCTTCGACCGGATGAGGCGCACCGTCTGCACGATCGCGGCGAGGAAGTCCTTCGACGCGTCCTTGAACAGCAGGTGCGCCTCGTCGAAGAAGAAGACGAGCTTCGGCTTGTCGGCATCCCCCACCTCGGGGAGGATCTCGAACAGCTCCGCCAGCAGGTACATCAGGAACGTCGAGAACAGCGCCGGCTTGTCGATGACGCCGGGCACCTCGAGCAGGCTGATGACACCGCGGCCGTCGGGCGCCGTGCGGATGAAATCGGCCACGTCGAACTCGGGCTCGCCGAAGAACACGTCGGCACCGGCATCCGCGAAGGTGATGAGCTCGCGCAGGATCACGCCGGCGGTCGCCGCCGACAGTCCGCCGAGCTCCTTGAGCTCGGCCTTGCCCTCGTCGCTCGTGAGGTGCGTGAGCACGGCGCGGAGGTCCGACAGGTCGACGAGCGCCAGGCCGTTCGCGTCGGCGTAGTGGAAGACGAGCCCGAGGCTCGACTCCTGCGTGTCGTTGAGTCCGAGCACCTTGCTGAGCAGCAGCGGACCGAAGCCCGACACCGTCGCCCGCACCGGCACGCCCTTGCCCACCCCGCCCAGCGCGAAGTACTCGGTGACGGATGCCTCGGGCTTCCAGTCCTGACCGATCGCCTGCGTGCGTGCGAGCAGCTTCTCGCTCGGTTCCCCCGGCGTCGCGACCCCCGACAGGTCGCCCTTGATGTCGGCGGCGCACACCGGCACGCCCTTGGCGGCGAGCTGCTCGGCGAGGCCCTGCAGGGTGCGGGTCTTGCCCGTGCCCGTCGCGCCCGCGACGAGCCCGTGGCGGTTCATCATCGGCAGCGGGATGCGGATCTGCGCCGAGGGAACAGGGTCCCCGTTGAGAAGGGCGCCCAGATCGAGCGTCGCGGTGCCGGCGTCGAAGGTGTACCCGGACGTGACCTTGTCGACCTCCTGCGGGGTGAGCGGGCCCTCTTGCGTCTGCGGCGAGGTCGGCTGCGGCGGTTGTTCCTGCGTCGTGGGGCTCGGGGTGGGCGCTCCCGCGGGCCCCTGTGCGTGCGAACCCGGCACCTGCGTCGACCTCGGTCGAGGATCCGCGCCGAGGTGAGGAGCAGCCTCGTCCGAGAGCTCGTCGTTCCGGCTCCCGTCCTCAGACGAGGATCCGGCGGGCGCAGCGGCTGCGGAGGCCTTGGCTTTCGCGGCGGCGGCCTCGGCGGCGGCGAGCGCGGCCTTGGCCTGGGCGGCCTTCAGCTGGGCCTCGGCGGCCTCTGCCTCGGCGCGCAGTCGCGCGAGTTCCGCCTCGGCGGCGGCGACGGCCGGATCGGTCTGTGCGGACTCTTCGGGCGCTGAGGCAGTCATGCGCTCAGCCTAACGACGCGCGTTCGGCTGCAGCATCCGTCCCCTCACGCGCCATCGGCACCGCGAACGCCGCCGCCACGAGCAGCGCCGCACCGGCGCCCAGCAGCGCACCGCCGACGGTGTCGCTGAGCCAGTGCGCGTGCAGGTAGGTGCGGCTGAAGGCCATCAGCACGACCCACGCGGCCCCGACGATCGCCACCCAGACACGCGGGAAGATCACCACCGCGGCGACCGCGATCGTCGCGGCGTTCGCCACATGCCCCGACGGGTATGAGCCGTAGTCCGAGATCACGAGGATGTCTTCCGGGCGCACGCGGCCGAAGAGGTGCTTCAGCACCTGCACGCCGGCGGCCGACACGGCCTCGGCGGCGAGGAAGTACGCGGCCGCCCACGGCCGCCGCACCACGATGAGGGCGATGGCGCCGCCGATCGGCACGGCGAGCACCCCGAACCAGCCGCCGCCCAGGAAGTTCATGACCTGCGAGAAACCGGTCAGCGCGGGGTGCCAGAGCTCGGCGACGAACAGATTCCAGGCGGTGTCGATGGCGAACGGCTCGTCGCCGCGCGCGAAGATCCACCACCCCAGCAGGCACGACAGCACCACGAGCCCGGACCCCACCGCGAGGTATGCGATGACGGGGGTGGCGACGCGCCGCTGGACTGTCGTCATCGCCCCATTCTGCCCGGAGGTCCCGCCGACGCCACCCCCTTGCGGACCCGGCGCGCCGCATGCCACCGCCCCCGGGATGCGGGCCGACCGGGGCCGCCGATCCCCGCGGGACCGCACGACAGCACCCGGTTCGGCCGCGACCCCGTGCGATCGTGCGGTCTCACGCGAGCGCGAGGAGGTCCGGATGGCATCGGTCGTCGACGTGGTGCGCAGGCTCATCGCGCCACTCACCCGCACGCGGGTGTTCCGGCGCGTCATCGGCCCCGCATTGCTGCCACCGGTCGAGCGGTTCCTCGCCGGGGTCTCCCACGGTCGCGTGCAGCTGAGCGCACTGCTCGTCCCGTCGCTGGTGCTGCACACGGTCGGCGCGAAGTCCGGCGAACCCCGGGACGTGCCGCTCATGTACACGCCCGACGGCCACGGCCGCGCCATCGTGGCGGGCACGAACTTCGCCGGCGCCCGGCACCCCGCGTGGACGGCGAACCTGCTGGCCCACCCCGACGCCGCGATCACCGTCCGCGGCCGGCGCATGCCCGTCCACGCCATGCCGGTACCCGATGACGAGCGCGACGCGGTGTGGGCGCGCATCGAGGCGCAGTGGCCCGGCTACCGCAACTACGAGCGGGAGTCCGGGCGCACCGTGCGCCTCTTCCGCCTGCAACCGGTGCGGCCGCGCGCCTGACGCCGGCTCAGGGCGCGAGGCGCTCGACCGTACGGGGGCGCACGACGAACCAGAGCGACAGCACGCCGATGACGGCGCACCCGACCATGACCGCGGCCATCGTCGTTGCGGTGATGCCGGCGTCCTTCGCGATCCAGCCCACGAGCGGCGAGATGAGGCCCGCGACGCCGAAGTTCGTCGCGCCGATGATCGACTGCGCCGTGCCCGCGGCCTTGCCGTGGCGGTCGAGCGCGAGCACCTGCACGCACGGGAACGTGAATCCGCACGCGGTCATGAAGACGAACAGCGGCACGATGGTGCCCCAGAGGCCCAGGCCCATCTGGTCGGTGATGATGATCGCGGATGCTGCGACCACGAGCACCGCGGTCGACCAGGCCATGACCCACTGCGGGCCGAAACGCGCCGCCAGCCGCGATGCGGTCTGCACACCCACGACGACGCCCAGCGAGTTGACGGCGAACATCAGGCCGTACTGCTGCGCGGAGAGGCCGTAGCTCAGCTGGAAGAGGAACGACGAGCTCGACAGGTACGAGAACAGGCCCGAGAAGGTCATGCCGCCGATGATGAGCACGCCGATGAAGACGCGGTCGCTGAAGACGCTGCGGTAGCGCTGCCAGACTGTCGTGGCGCCCTTTTCATGCCGGCGCGCCGGCGGAAGCGTCTCGGGCAGCAGGACGATCGACGCGACGAGCATGACGGCGCCGTACACCGCGAGGACGACGAAGATGCCGCGCCACGGCATGACGGCCAGAAGCGCCGAGCCGACGAGCGGCGCGAGCACCGGCGCGACGCCCGAGACGAGCGCGAGCCGCGACAGCATGACCACGAGGCGGCGACCGCCGAACAGGTCGCGCACGATCGCGGCGGCGACGACGCCACCGGCCGCGGCACCCGCGCCTTGCAGCACGCGCGCGACCGACAGCAGCTCGAGCGTGGGCGCGAGCGCCGCGCCGACGCTGGCCACGACGTGGAGCGCCGTCACCGACAGCAGCGGGATGCGCCGGCCCACCTTGTCGCTCAGCGGGCCGACGATGAGCTGGCCGAGCGCGAAGCCGATCATCGTGCCCGTGAGGGTCAGCTGGATCATCGCGGCGGTGGTCTGGAAGTCCGCCTCGAGCACCGGGAAGGCGGGCAGGTACAGGTCGATCGTGAACGGGCCGAGCGCGGTGAGCGCGCCGAGCAGCACGATGTAGAGGACGCGACGGCGATGCGGGATGGAGTCGCCGGGGTGCAGAACGATCGGCGCGGTCGCCGGGTTGCTGCCGAGCGTGCGGATCGCGCCCGTGGACGTCGGGTGCGGCTGGGGAGCCGCGGGGATGCGCGCTCCGGGCTTCTGGGTGGGGATGGATGCGGTGTCGAGCAACAGTGGACTTCGTTTCGTGGCAGGCGTGGTGGGTTTCGACACGGCGTCGACACCGGCAGAGCCGGTCTGGGCGCGCGCAGAGAGGAACGGATCGAGGAGGGTCGTCCGGCGCTGCCGATCGGCACCGGGTCCCGCACGATCGACCGCGAAGGTCGAATCGATTCGAACAACCCATGATAACGGATGCCTCCGCCCCGCCCGCAAGCGTCGTCCCGAGGTTGCCCCATCCCTCGTCGCGGTGCTGCTGTCGGCTCCTTCCCAGGGGCCGAACTCATGCACTCGCATAGGATGAGGGCAACCCGTCATCCGCTTTCGAGCGGTTCGCGCCGGGTGCCCAGACCCCTGTTCCATCGATTGGCAGAGATCACGAGCATGACCCCGACCTCCGACGAGAAGCGCAAGAGCGGCAACCCCGCCACCCAGGCGAAGATCGACCTCACCGTCAAGCAGCAGCGCGAGCAGAAGCGCCAGGAGAAGCTCGCCGAGTACCAGAGGCAGCTCGCGAAGCGCAAGCGCGGCAAGCTCGTGTGGTGGATCGTCGGCTCGACCGCCGCCGTGCTGGTCGTCGCCGCGATCGTCGCCTCGATCGTCTTCGCTCCGGCCCCCGCCCCCTCGTATGCGCGCGGCGACAGCGACGGCAGCGGCATCGAGGGCGTCGAGACCTTCACGAACACGGCGAACCATGTCGAAGGCGACGTCGAATACCCCCAGACTCCCCCGGCGGGCGGCGACCACAACGCGTACTGGCTGAATTGCGGCGTGTACACCGAGCCGGTGCCGAACGTGAACGCGGTGCACTCCCTCGAGCACGGCGCGGTGTGGATCACCTACGACCCGGCGCAGGTTTCGGGCGACGACATCGCCAAGCTCGAGGACGCACTCCCGTCTACCTACACCCTGCTTTCTCCGTACGAAGGCATGGACACCCCGATCGCGGTGACTGCGTGGAACGCCCAGCTCAAGCTGGACTCCGCCGACGACGAGCGCATCGAGGAGTTCATCAAGGCGTATTGGAACAGCACCAGCGCCCCCGAGCCGAACGCCGCCTGCACCGGCGCGGTCAACGCCCCCGGCAAGAAGTAGGCGCGAACGTGTCGGACGAGTCCTCGACGGGGAACTCCCGGCGATGGTTCGTCGTCGTCGTCGCACTCATCCTCATCGCGGGCCTCGCGTTCGCGGTGGGTCGTTTCTCGACCTTCGGCGCCCAGGCGACCGCATCGGCGCCGGGCACGACCTCTCCTGAAGCCGGGTTCTCCCGCGACATGCAGGTTCACCATGCGCAGGCGATCGAGATGGCGATGGAGATCTACCGCAAGACCGACGACGACGAGCTGCGCGTGCTCTCGTACGACATCGCGACCGGTCAGGCCGGCCAGCGCGGCGAGATGTACGACTGGCTCGTGAAGTGGGGACTCCCCCAGTCCGGCGGCCCGATGATGCAGTGGATGGATGCCTCGGACGCGGGCCATGCGCACGGTGGGGCGTCCGCCGAGCCGATGACCGACGAAGAGGCTCACGCGGCGATGGGCATGGCGTCCGCCGCCGAGATCGCGGCGCTGAAGGCGGCGACCGGCCAAGCGGCGGACTGCCAGTTCCTCGCGCTGATGATCCGCCACCACGAGGGCGCCATCCCGATGGCGGAAGCCCTCCTCGAGCTCGGCTCCGACCCGCGCGCCCTCGAGGTCGCGACCGCCATCAAGAACGGTCAGACCGCCGAGATCGACGCGATGACGTCGATCCAGACGCGTCTCGGCTGCACCGGCTGACCTCGGGACTGAGACAGCGGAAACGGATGCCGCGGGCCCGCGTGAGACGCAGGCCCGCGGCATCCGTTTCTGACGTGTCAGCCCTTCGTCGCGCCGGCCATGAGTCCGCGCACGAAGAACCGCTGCAGTGCGAGGAACACGATGATCGGCACGAACAGCACGAGGAACGCACCGGCCGACACGAGATACCACTGTGTGCCCCACGTGCCGGACAACGAGTTCAGGGTCTGCGTCATCGGCAGCGAGGACGTGGGAGCGAAGATCGTCGCCACGAGCAGGTCGTTCCACACCCAGATGAACTCGAGGATCGCGAACGACGCGAGCGCCGGCGTCGCGAGCGGCAGGATGATCCGGAAGAAGATCTGCCCGTGCCCGGCGCCGTCGACGCGAGCCGCCTCGATCACGTCGGAGGGGATCTCCGAGATGAAGTTGTGCAGCAGGAAGATCGCCAGCGGCATCGCGAAGATGACGTGGGCGATCCACACCGTCGCGAAGCTGTGGTCGACCTCGCGCATCTCGAGCCCCGGGAAGATCTGCACGTCGCCGATCTCGAGGCCCCTCGAGAACAGGCTCAGCAGCGGCACGAGCGCCATCTGGATCGGGACGATCTGCAGGGCGAACACCGCGACGAACAGGAACCCGCGGCCTTTGAAGTCCATCCAGGCGAACGCGTACGCGGCCAGTGACGCGACGGCCAGGGCGAAGATCGTGACCGGGATCGTGATGGCGAGCGAGTTGAGGAACGACTCGCCGAGCGTCAGCGCTGTCCCGCCCGAGGTGAGCGCCGCCTCGTAATTGCCGAGCACGAAGTCAGGGTTCGTGAAGACGGTCCACCAACCCGTCGTCGCTGAGGCCGACCCCGGCCGGAACGACGTGATCAGCAGCCCCAGCGTCGGGATCGTCCAGAGGAACGCGATCGCGATCGCGAGCACCGTCGCCAGCGGCGACGTCAGCCGCTTGTGCGCCAGCGCCTCGTTGCGACGCGTCTCGCGCGCGACTCGCCGCGCATCCGCTTTGCTGATTGCCGGCGTGGTCTTGGAGTCGACGGCGGTCATCACCGCACCTCCCTCTGCCTGCGAAGCTGCATGACGTTGTAGATGATGAGCGGCGTCACGAACACGAAGATCAGCACGGCGAGCGCCGCCGCGTGCCCGTAGCTCTGGAACCGCTGCTGCTGGTTGACCATCTCGAAGCCGAGCACCGTCGAGTTCGACCGACCGCCCGTCATCACCGCCACGATGTCGTACAGCTTGAGCGCCGCGATCGTGACGGTCGTCAACACGACGATGATCGACGTGCGGATGCCCGGCACCGTCACGTTGATGAATCGCTGCCACGCCGAGGTGCCGTCGAGCTGGGCCGCCTCGAGCTGCTCGACAGGCACCGCCTTCATGGCCGCCGACAGCACGACCATCGCGAAGCCGGTCTGCGCCCACACGAACGCGAACAGCAGACAGAACGTGTTCACGAGCGGCCAGGTGTCGAGCCACCTCACCGGCTCGCCGCCGAACGCGACGATGACCGCGTTCAGGATGCCGATCTGCTCGCCCTGCCGGTAGTCGTAGACGAACTTCCAGATGAGGCTGATGCTGACCGGCGCGATCGCGAAGGGCATGAACACCAGCACCTTCAGGAGCCGCTCGCCCCGCGCCCGCTCCATGAACGCGGCGTATGCCAGACCGACGATGGTCGCGAAGATCGGTGCGAAGATCGCCCAGATCAGCGTGTTGATGATCGACCAGAATCCCTGCGGGTTCGTGAATGCCCAGACGTAGTTCTCCATTCCGACGAAGTTCTCGCCGGTCTTGTCGTAGAACGACTGGACGATCGTCGCGATGCTCGGATACACGAGACCCACGAGGATCGCGATGGCGGCCGGCGCCATGAACAGCGTCAGCTGGTACAGATAGCCGGCGCCCTGGCTCGCCCGGTAGTCGGCCCAGAAGAGCAGGCCGCCGGCGACGAGGGCGATGGCGATCACGTAGATCACAGCCCCCTGGTACGGCCGCAGCATCATGAACGCGAGGAACGGGATGGCGAAACACGAGATGAGCCGCAGCCAGAAGTAGCCCTTGCCGGCACGAGGAGCGAACTCGATGAGCACCAGCAGGATGCCGACGACGGCCGCGAACACCACCAGCACGATCGGGATCTGGACGATCGGCCCCAGGTTTCCGAGCCACTGGAAGAACGAGTTGTAGGAGAAGCCCAGGGAGACCGGTCGGGCGTCCGGGTTCGCGGGGCTGAGCAGGAGGAAGACGATCAGCGCCGCGATCAGGATGATCCCGATCGTGACCACCAATCGCGTCGTCCTCCGAGACGGAGGCTTCCTTCCTCCGCGTACCGGCGGCGGCGCCCCCTGCGCCTCGTCAGCCGCCGAGGTTGTGGTCTGAGACATGTTCTGCCTTCCCCCGTCGACGTCGACGGATGAATCACCTCGGCGCCGGGTCCGCTCGGCGAGCGTGCGGACCCGGCACCGGGATGCAGTGGATCAGTCCTGGTATCCCGCCTGGATGTCCTCCAGAACCTGCGGCGTCGGCTTGCCGTCGATCCAGTCGACCATGCCGCGCCAGAACGAGCCCGATCCGACGGTCGCCGGCATCAGGTCGGAGGCGTCGAAGCGGAACACGGTGCTCTTGTCCTGCACGATCTTCATCGCGTCGGTCAGGAACTCGCTCGATGCCAGGGTCGGGTCGGCGCCGCTGTTGGCCGAGATGACGCCGCCGAGCTTCACGCGCGCGTCGGCGAACTCGGGCGTCGACATGTACTCGAGCACCTGCTGCGTCGCGGCGTCATCCGAGAACGCCGTGACGAGCTCGCCGCCACCCTCGACCGCAAGCTCGCCCGCCTCCGGGCCGGGGAGCAGGAAGGCGTACACGTCGCCGTCGGGTCCGACCTCCGGGGTGTTGCCGTCGGCGGTCTGGGCCACCAGGAAGTTCGACGCGAGGAACGACGCCTGGTGCGTCAGCGCGCACGTGCCGTTCGCCACCGCAGCGGCGATCGGATCGCCGAACGCCGTCGAGTTGATGGTCTGGACGTCGCCGAAGCCCGCGTTGACGTAGTCCGGGTTGAGCAGGATCTCACCCACGGAGTCGAACGCCGCCTCGATGTCGGGGTCGGTGAACGGGGTGTCACCGGCTGCCCAGCTGTCGTAGACGTCCGGTCCGGCCTGGCGCAGGACGAGGTCCTCCACCCAGTCGGTGCCCGGCCATCCCGAGGCCGCTTCAGCCGCGAAGCCCGCGCACCACGGCGGCTGACCCGTCTTCTCGCGGATCGTGTCGGTCAGCGTGATGAGCTCGTCCCATGTCGTCGCCGGCTCGACGCCCCACTCGGCGAAGCTCTTCGGCGAGTACCACACGTACCCCTTCAGGTTGGCGAGCATCGGCGCGGCGTAGAACGTGCCGTCGACCGAGCCGGTCTCCTTCCAGATCGGAGCCCAGTACTCGTCGACGTTGGCCTCCACATCCGAGGTGCCCTCTTTCACTTCGCCGGTGTCGACGAGCGAGCGGAACAGACCCGGCTGCGGGACGATCGCGATGTCGGGCGCGGATCCACCCGCGACCTTCGTGACGATGTTGCCCTCGAAGCCCTTGTCACCCGTGTAGGTGATGGTCATCCCGGTTTCTTTGCCGTAGTCGTCGAAGACCTTCTGGAGGTTCTCCGCCTCCGAGCCGGTGATGCCGCCGGCAATCTCGACGGTCTCTCCTTCGACGGAGCCGCTGTCGCCGCCGTCGTCGCCGCCCTCGGCGCATCCGGCGAGGGTGAGTGCCGCGACAGCCGTCAGTCCCAGCGCGATGTAGCCGTGTCGACGACGTGATCGCAGTGCAGTCATGTGTCTGCCTCCTCTTCGAGTTCGCAGAGCCACGCCTCTCGGGCTCCGCCCATGTGAGATCGGGAACCGATTCCATGCTCAAACTAGGGGATGCCGCAAAGGCACACAATGACCCCACATCACAACTCGGTAAATACCGACTCCCGTACTGGCGCGGGATGCGCGTTCCCGGCACAATGACCCCTGGAACCGGTTCCAGAATCCCGGGTGACGGCGGCGTCCCCAGGGAGCGCGAGGAGGACCCGATGGCGGGCATCGCCGATGTTGCGCGGGCGGCAGGCGTCTCGAAGTCGACGGCCTCCCGCGCGCTCACCGGCTCTGGGTACGTCTCCGCGGCCACGCGCCAGCGGGTGAGGGATGCCGCGGCCGCTCTGGGCTACGTCCCCACCACGAGCGCCGTGAGCCTGGTGACAGGACGCACGCAGACCGTGGGCGTGGTCATGCCGTCGCTCGATCGGTGGTTCTTCGCCCAGGTGCTGGAGGGCATCCAGGATGCGCTGCTCGAGCGCCGCTACGACCTCGCCCTCTACGGAGCGCCTCCCGAGTCCGCCGCGCGGCGCGAGATGTTCGAGCACTTCCTCGCCCGCAAGAGGTTCGACGGCCTGATCGCCGTCGGGATCGAACCCAACGCGAGAGAGCTCGAGCGACTAGTCGCCTTCGGCAAGCCGGTGGTGGCGGTCGGCGGGTACGACGTCGGCACGAACGCGGTGTCCATCGACGACGAGGCGGCCGCGCGCATCGCCACCGACCATCTTCTCGGGCTCGGGCACCGCGAGGTCGTTTTCCTCGGCGGCGCCCCCGACGGCCGCCACACCAGCTTCGGCGCCGGCCGGCGCCTGGCGGGGTATCGCTCGGCGATGCGCGACGCCGGGCTCGAGGCATCCGCTCGGCATGTCCAGTCCGAGGTGACGATGCCCGGCGGCTACGGCGCCGCCGTGGAGCTGCTCGGCGATCGCCGCACACGGCCGACGGCCCTGGTCGGGGTGTGCGACGAGGTCGCCGTCGGCGCGATCATCGCCGCGCGCCGGCTGGGCATCCGCGTGCCCGAGCGGCTCAGCGTCGTGGGCATCGACGACCACGCGTACGCCGATATGTTCTCGCTCACCACCCTGCAGCAGCGTCCGCACCAGCAGGGGCGCGCCGCGGTGCAGCTGCTCATGTGGCAGCTCGACGACCCCGACGCGCCCGCCCACCGGCTGTACGAGTCGTCGCCGCTCGTGGTGCGCAACTCGACCGCTCCGGTCGACGACGACGCGTCCGCGATCATCGGCGTCGGCCCGCTCGGCACCGCCTGACCCCGCCCCGCGCCGCCTCGTGCGTCAGAGCACGCCGAGGTCGCGGAAGGTGCGCGCCTCCCACGCGACGCGCTCGACAGCGTCCTCCACGCCGACCACGGTGCGGAACGTCTCGTCGACGGATGCCTCGACCCGCACCAGTTCCGGGGCGATCGGCGTGGGCGGCGGGCCCGTGACGATCTCTTCGAGCACGCGCGTGAAGGCGCCCGTGCGCTGGAGCGGGGCGAGCAGGTCATCCCCGTTGCGGATGTGCCGGGCGAGATTGTCGAGGAGCCCGGTGCGCTCGAAGGCATACGTACGCGGCAGCGCCGCCCCGTCGCGATGGATGTGGAGCGTGTCGAGCGTGTAGACGTATACGAGGAAACCCCGCGTGCCCCGCACGAGCACGTACGGCTCGTGGCGTTCCGGGGCGGTCACCGCAAGACCCGCGGCCACCCGCGCTCCCCCGCGCAGCTCGACGACGAGCGACGACGTGTCGTCGGTGGCGATGTCGTTCGCCCGGCGGAGGTCCGCGTCGATCCCGACGACGTCCTCAGGGGTGGCGGCGCCGGCGATCGCGAACGCCGTCGCCACGGCGTGTGCGAGCGGGTTCGTCGCCACGCCATCGGCGACGGGTCGCCCGTCGATGACGCGGTGCCCCGCCCACGGCGCCCGGCGCCAGTACTCCTCCGACCGCGCCCACAGCCCCACCGCGCCGTAGTGGAGCACGTCTCCGATGACACCGGATGCTGCGGCTTCGGCCGTCGCCGCGACCCCCGCGCTGCCGAGCGACTGGAAGCCGACCTGCACGGCACGGGACGCAGCATCCATCGCGCTGACGACCGCGTGGTGATCGGCGACGGATGCCACCGGCGGCTTCTCGAGCAGGACGTGGGCGCCGCGCGCGAGCGCGAGGCGTGCCAGCCCGGCATGGGTGGGGATCGGCGTGCTGAGCACGACGACGTCGAGTTCGACGGTGTCGATCATGGCGACCGCGTCGGCGAACACCCGTGTCGGGGAAGGAACGTCGCCGCCGCCCCGGGGGTCGGCGACGGCGACGAGTTCGAGGTCGGGCGCGGCGAGGACCGCGTCGACGTGGCGGCGCCCGTGTCCGTGGACGCCGGCCACGCCCACGCGGAGGCGTTCGATCACAGCCCCGCCTCAGCCCGCAGCGCGGGAAGGGCCGCCTCGACGGCCGCGGCATCGACGAGCTCCTCGTCGAGGACGTACGCCGTGAGCTCGAGGTCGAGCTCGCCTCCCTCGGGAATCGTGCGCGGTTCGTCCCAGGCGACCGAAGGACCGGCGCCGAGGTACTCGGCGAACCGCACGAACCACGGCAGCCGCTCCTCGCCCTGCGTCAGCACGACTGTCGTGCCCCGCTCGGGGAAGGTGAAGGCGATCCACGGCGTCGCCGCCCCGTGCACGTCGCGCTCGGTGTCGCCGGCGGGGCTGAAGACCCGCGCGATCTCAGGCGCGAACCGCCAGAAGATCCCGCCGTACCCGGCTCCGTCGCGCCCGTTCGTCGCCGGCGACCCGAAGGTGATCGCGTCCAGCGTCGCCTTGAGGTGGCTGCGCCAGCGCAGCGCCCAGCCGTTCGCGAGCTCGGCGGAGCGCAGCTCCCGCACCTCGACGAGCTGCGTCGTGCCGTGCTCGTCGACCCAGCTGAGCCGCTCGTCGAGCGCGTGGCCCTCGATGTGCAGGCGGTCCCGGCGCTGCCGGCCGTGGTTGGGCACCATGACCGAGCCCTCGCCGCGGACGTAGGTGCGCCCACCCCAGTACGAGGTGCCGTTGACGTCGGCGATGGCGAGGCTCACGCCGAGGTGGTGCGGGTGGTCGGTCGGCTCCGTCACCGTGAGCGGGGTGCCCGTGCGCGAGATCACGGCGTCGAGGTACGGCCGCGGCGACAGCACCGAGTCGACGCCGACGCCCTCTTCGTAC
>JAVBUG010000003.1:0-3792 GCA_031555515.1 Microbacterium sp.
GCACGGCCCCGACCCCGACTCCCACGCCGACCCCGACGCCGACGCCCACGCCGACCCCGACGCCCACGCCGATGCCGACGCCGACGCCGACGCCGACTCCGACGCCGACCCCGACGCCCACTCCGACGCCGACGCCTGACACGCAGGCGCCGACGGCGACGATCACGACGCCTGCCTCGGGCTCGACGGTCTCGGGCAGCGTGACGGTGAGGGTCACGGCCACCGACAACGTCGCGGTCACCGGGGTGACGCTGTGGTCGGGCACGACCAAGCTCGGCACGCTGACCAAGCAGTCCGACGGCTCGTGGGGTGGCACCCTCCCATCGCGCAGCTACCCCAATGCGACCTACCCCGTGCACGCGCGTGCGGTCGACGCGGCGGGGAACACGGGTCTGAGCCCGACGATCACGCTGACGCTCCGCAACTGACGCTGCGCGACCGACACCCCGGGAAGGGACCGCTCCGGACCTGACCTTCGCGTCCACCGACTCCTGGCGATAAGGACCCCGTCACCCGTCCTTATCGCCAGGATCGGTCCGCCCGTCGAGGGACACACGGTGGCGCGTCCCTCGACGGATCGGTCTGCCGGTCGAGAGGACACACGGTGGCGCTTCCCTCTCGACGGATCGGTCTGCCGGTCGAGAGGACACACGGTGGCGCGTCCTCTCGTCGGTCGGTCGGCCGGTCGGGAGACACACGGTCGCGCGTCCTTCTCGCCAGGATCGGTGCGCCCGTCGAGTGGGATCCGCCGTGGCGTGTCCCCCTGGGTCCGGCGCCGTCCGTTGGCCGGGGAGCGCGCGAACCCGCACGGCAACCTACGTGAGCTGGACACCCGGCAGCCGGCATCCACCATGCTCCCGGTGACGCGGTCGTGCGCTCAGAATGGGGCCGCGGGCTCGTCGCTGGGGAGGAAGACGACGCGCGGAGTCGGGGTGTCGATGTACGACCTGCCGGACGGGCTCGTGAACTCGAGCGCTCCGCCGGACAGCTGGCGGACCTTCCACTCGGTCGCGTGCCGCAGCATGTGGTGTCGTTTGCATTGGCAGGCGAGGTTGCACAGCGCGGTCTCGCCCCCGAGCGCGTGATCGCGCGTATGGTCGTGGTCGCACAGTCGCGCTGGTCTGCGGCATCCGGGTGTTCGGCAATGTCGGTCACGGGCGTTCAGGAATCTCTTCTGCGCCGGGCTGACTTCGTAGCGATCGACGGCCAGCACGATGCCGGTGACCGGGTCGGTCATGACGCGATCCCATCCGGGCGCATCGCCCGCCAGCCGTTTCGCGGTCTCGGAATCTATCGGGGCGATGCCATCGAGCTCGGCGCCGCCCGTCGTGACGTTGGTCATCGTCGTGACCGGGATGGTGATCTGCACGCGGGCCCGGATGGCACCGAGGCCGCCAGGCGTCTTGTCGAGAGCCGGATCGATGAACGGCGATCCCGTCAGGAGCATGTCGGTGACGAGGTCGGCCCTGATCTGATCGATCGTCCGCTCGTCATACCAGATCTCCGCCTCCGCCTCGGCCGCGGCCTCGTCGACCCCGGACCCGTCGGCCGCGGCCCGGTCGACCCCGGGCCCGTCGGCCGCGCCGCGGTCGGTGGGGTGTGAGGAGGCAGACGTCCTGGCAACCGCCGCGCCTGCGCCCGACGCAGCCGCCACGTCTGCGCCCGACGCCTCTGCCGCGGCTTCGCCCGATTGATCAGCCTCTCCGGCCTTCTTCTGAGCGGCGGCCTTCTTCTGCGCCTCGGCGACCTCGCGCCGGTGCGCGGTGTCGATCTTCTTGATCAGCTTGGCTTGCTGGGTGGTGCGGTCGAGGATGCCGTGGGCGAGGACCGTGGGCAGCAGGTGGTTCAGCAGCGACATGCCGTCGTCGAGGTCGGTGACCCAGATGCGGCGGCCCTGCACCGCCAGATCGTGCCGCTCCTGCATGGTGCGCGGGTTGAAGATATCGGCCTGGGAGCGGGCGAAGGCGCGGGTGCGCGCCACGGTCGTCGTCTCGGCGTAGCCCAGCACCGTCTGCTCGAAGGCGGCACGCGCGGATGGCTCATCGATCACGCGGCCGATGTCGACGATCGCGGTCGCATGCGCTCGTGTGATGCGCCCCTCCTCGAGCGCGCTGAGGGTCGGCTCGAACGACGTCGCGAGCACGTGCGCATCCCAGAGGTGGGACTGCATTGTGCGGTCGTTCATCCGCACCGCCATTCCCAGTTCGGCCGCCATCGATCGCAGGGGCATCTCCCGGAGCTTGGACGCGGCCGAGGGAATGCGTGCGGTCTGCACCTCGGCGATCTCCCACGCCTCGGCCAGCAGGCGCGTCCGCCGGGCGTGCAGCGCCGCCTCGTCGGCCTGAATCTGACGCAGCTCGTCGGCGAGGGCGCCGGCGCGTTGCGCCTCCGCCTCGTCGAGTCCTGCGTCGTCCACGTTGTGCCTCCGATCGCGCAGGTGCGCGATCCTTCACGTCGCGCGGGTGCGCGATCCGTCACGTCGCGCGGTGGTGCGCGACCTGTTCCCCATGAGGGGCAGCACCCGTCCTGCGCGCCCGAGGCACGCGGCAATCGGACCTTCAGATCGGTCTTGGATCACCAGCTTCTTCGTCTACGCCCATCATGACAGGGGCCTCCGACATTGCCGCCGGCGCAACGCCCCCCGGTCACGAACGCCCCGGTCGGTCGCGAACGCCCCGGTCGCGAACGCCCGTCCGTCGCGAACGCCCGCCGGACGCGAACGCCCGCCGGTCGCGAACGCCCGACGGCCCCGAGCCCCAAGCCCCGACGGCCCAGACGGCCCCGCCCCACCGCCCCGAGCCCGGACCCCCGACACAACGCCCCCTCCCACTCGAAGGCAGGAGAGGGCGTCGCCCGCCATTAGGAACGGGCGCAGCGGCCCTCGGCCCGGGGGAGGGAGTGATCGAGAGCATGCAGGGACGTGCCTTGCGGCAGGCCCTTGATGTGTATTCGCAGACCTCACGGGTTCGGATTGGACCCGACCGCCGCACCCTGCGCGGTTGCGCCGCCGACAACGTTGCGACTCTCTTGCCCCAGAACCGGACTTGGCTATGGCAAACTTTGTCATGCCGGCCTACGCTTTCGTCATGGCCACGATGAACGTCTCGCTCCCCGACAGCCTCAAGCAATTCGTCGAGACTCAGGTGAGCGAGCGCGGTTACGGCAACAGCAGCGAGTTCGTGCGCGAGCTCATCCGCCGAGAGCAGGCGCGCGATCAGGTGCGTGCCCTCGTGGTCGATGGAATGGGATCGGGCGCCGGCTCAGAGCTCGACGCCGCGTACTTCGAGCAGCTTCGGCAGCGCGTGCGCGACGCGGGCGCTGCATGACGCGCAGGGTCGTCACCACTCTTCGCGCGGACGACGATATCGCGGCGGCGGTCGACTACTACCTGAATGAGGGGGCACCCGACGCCGCCTTGGCGTTCGTCGACGAGCTTGAGATTGCCAGCAACGTCATCGCGCAGCATCCGTCGATCGGATCACCGCGGTTCGCTGTCGTCACTGGCATCGCGCAGTTGCGCAGTGTGGGTCTGCAGCGCTTCCCCTATCTCGTGTTCTATACCGACGATGCAGACGCGGTTCGGGTGCATCGCGTGCTCCACACGAGCCGCGACGTTCCCACCGAGATCGCCGACCAGGCGTAACGCGTGGGGCGCGGCGCGTTTCGACTCGCAAGCTCGCTCAACGACCGGGAGAGGCGCCCGCAGTCGACATGCGTCGCGGGAGACGGATGCTGCGGGGCAGCGTTGCTCGCCGGTTCGGCGCGTTTCGACTCGCAAGCTCGCTCAACGAC
>JAVBUG010000022.1:0-6998 GCA_031555515.1 Microbacterium sp.
CGAGGGACCTGAGGCTCCTGTCGCCGAGCTCGAATCCGTCGTGCACATCCCGCTGGGCCGGCTCGTAGCATCCCATGTCCTCAGCTCCTCGACACTGGGCCTGCTGTTCGCGATCGTCGCGATCGGGGTCGGCGTCAGTCAGGGCGTGACGTGGCTGCTGCTCGGCTTCGTGCCCGCGATCATCGGCTTCGGAGCGTACTGGGTGCGCTCGATCGTCCGCTCGCTGCGCTATTCGATCGCGCCGACGCCGGACGGCGTGCGCATCACGTTCGGGCTCTTCACGACCATCACCGAGATCGTCCCGCCCGGTCGCGTGCACGCCGTCGAGGTGACGCAGGGCGTCTTCTGGCGCCCCGCCGGATGGTGGACCATCCGCATCAATCGCCTCACGGGCCGCAGTGCCGCCGACACCACGACCGATCAGTTCACGACGGTGCTCCCGGTCGGCACCGCAGCCGACGTCGAGCGGGTGCTGCGCCTGTTGCAGCCGTCGCTTCCCGACGAGGAGCGGGCTCTCATCGTGCGGCAGGGCATGTTCGGCCCGACCGACGACGACACCTTCACGAACACGCCGAAGCGGGCGTGGTGGATCCGGCCGTTCTCGTACCGTCGCAACGGCTTCCGCCTCACCGACGACGCGCTCCTCATGCGGCGCGGCGTGGTGTGGCGCAAGCTCGTGATCCTGCCGCTCGCGCGCCTGCAGAGCTTCGCGCTGCACCAGGGCCCGCTCGACCGCGCGACGCGTGTGACCAACGTGCGCGCCCACGTCGTCACCGGGCCGGTCTCCCCGTTCCTCGCGGCCGTCGACCGCGACGCCGCTCTCGCCCTGTTCGACGACGTCGCGCGCGGCTCGGTGCGCGCCGCGCTGGCCGACCGCACGCACCGCTGGGCCGAGGACGATAGGGATGCTGCCGCCTCCGTCCCGCCGGAGCACGACGCGTACGCACCTGCCGCGCGGGCGCCCGCTCCACCCGTTGCCGGCGCAGACGCTCAGGCCGCAGCATCCGTCCCCCCGCCGCCGCCGGCGGGCTACACCGTCGTTCGCGAGCCAGGGGAGGACCGCAGGTGAGCCGCGACGGTCGTCTCGGGGTCGGGATCATCGGCGCCGGCCGGGTCGGGCCCGTCCTCGGTGCCGCGCTCGGCGGTGCGGGGCACGCGCTCGTCGGAATCACGCAGGGATCGGACCCCGAACGCGTCGAGGCGATCCTGCCCGGCGTCCCCGTCCTCGACGCCACCGAGGTCGTCCGCCGCAGCGAGCTGGTGATCGTCGCGGTGCCCCACGACCAGCTCGAGGGGCTCGTCGCCGGGCTCGCCGAGGTGGGCGCGTGGCAGCCCGGACAGCTCGTGCTTCACACGGATCCGGCCTGGGGAACCGGCATCCTGTCGGCCGCCGTCGCGAAGGGGGCGATCCCGCTCGCCGTGCATCCCGCGATCGAGTTCAGCGGAACCTCGATGGATCTGCGGGCGCTCTCGAGCGCCTACGCCGCGGTCACCGCGCCGGCGCCTGTGCTGCCGATCGCGCAGGCCCTCGCCGTCGAACTCGGCTGCGAGCCGGTCGTGGTCGACGAGTCCGCTCGGCCCGCGTACGCCGAGGCGATCGCGACGGCCCGCGACTTCTCGCGCTCGATCGTGCGGCAGGCGACCGCACTGCTCGCCGAGGCGGGCGTGCCGCAGCCGGGGTCGTTCCTGTCGGCCCTCGCGCACACCACCATCGACCACGCGCTGGCGGAGGCGGGCTCCGGTCCGGGAGCCGAGCCCCCCGCTACGATCCAAGGATGATCAGCACCGTCGACGAGCTGCGGGCTCGGCTCGCCGAGGTCCGCGCCGCCGCCCCGGGAGCGCGGATCGCGCTCATCTCCACCATCGGATCGCTCCACGACGGGCACATCGACCTCGTGCATCGCGCTCGTGAGGTGGCCGACGTCGTCGTCGTGTCGGTGTTCGTGAACCCGCTGCGCTTCGCGTCGCCCGCCGAGTTCGCGGCGTATCCGCGGACTCCCGACGAAGACGAGCGCCTGCTCGAGTCGCTCGGCGTCGAGGTCGTGTTCGCGCCCGACGCCGTCGAACTCCTTCCCGACGGCTCCGCGACGACGAAGGTCAGCGCCGGCGACCTCGGCCTCCGCTACGAAGGCCGTGCACGCCCGTTCTACTTCGACGGACTCCTCACGGTGGAGGCGAAGCTCTTCCACCTCGTCGATCCCGACGTCGCCGTCTACGGCGAGCGCGATCGGCAGCGTGTGTTCCTCGTGCGCCGCATGATCCGTGATCTGTTCTTCGAGGTCGACGTCGCGACGGTCGAGACCGTGCGCGGCGATGACGGCCTGCCGGTGTCGACGCGGGTCGGAATGCTCGAGGACCGCGACCTCGCAGCCGCCGCGCTCCTGCCTGCCGCACTCGACGCGGCCGCCGCGAACGCGGATCGCGGCGTCGACGCGTGCATCGCCGCCGCGCAGTCCGCGCTCATGGGGGAGTCGCGCATCCGCCTGGAGTACCTGAGCGTCGTCGACCCGGCCACGTTCCTGCCGGTCGACGAAGGCAGCAGCGGCCCGGCTCTGGCCCTCATCGCCGCGTCGGTGGCGGGCCACCGGTTCATCGACAACGCTGAGATCTACCTGGGCTGAACTCGGGTCCGAGGGCTGGGAGGCGACATGCGCGTCACACGGATCGGCGGTCCGACCGCCCTCGTCGAATGGGAAGGCTGGCGGATCCTCACGGATCCGACGTTCGACCCGCCGGGCCGTACGTACTCCTTCGCTCTGGGCACGTCATCGCGCAAGACCACCGGCCCCGCGATCCCGCTCGAGGAGATCGGCCCGGTCGACGTGGTGCTGCTGAGCCACCATCACCACGCCGACAACCTCGACGACGCGGGGCGCGCGGGACTGTCGGCGGCGCGGACGGTGCTGACCACGGTCGCGGGCGCCAAGGCGCTCACGGTGGAGGGCGCGCACACCGACGCCCGCGGCCTGGCTGCCGGTGACGCCGTCACCCTCACCGCCGAGGGCAAGCGCGATCTCCTGGTCACCGCGACTCCGTGCCGGCACGGTGCGCCGCTCACGGGTCCGATCGTCGGTCCCGTCGTCGGCTTCGCGCTCTCGCTCGGGGGCGCGGCACGCCCCGGCTTGTGGATGACCGGCGACACCGTGATGTACGGCGGACTGCGGCGGGCGGCGACCGGCCTGCGGCCGGACGTCGCCCTCGTGCACCTCGGAGCCGTCAAGTTCCCCCGCACCGGTCCGCTCACGTACACGATGGACGCCGACGACGCGGTCGAGCTCATCGCGCTGGCCGAGCCGGGGGTGGCCGTCCCGATCCACGTCGAGGGCTGGAGTCACTTCTCGCAGCAGGAGGAGGCCGCCGCCGCGGTCTTCGCCGCCGCTCCCGGTGCGGTGAGGGAACGGGTGCGCTGGGCACCGCTCGGCGTGCCGGTCGACCTGCCCTGAGGTCGACCCCGCCCGCGCGGGCTCAGCGGGCGCGATCGTCGCTCTGCGAGCTCGTCTGGAGCGTATGACGGCGCATCGCGACGCCCGCCCCGACCGTCGCGACGAGCACGACGGCGGAGAAGACGAGCAGCACTGTCGTCTCGCCCACGAAGGGAAGCGCGAGCCCCACGAGCAGCACCGGTGCGACGAGGCCGCCGTAGGCGATGAGGAACAGGAGCGCGAGCGTTCCGCCGCGGCGGTCGGGCGCTGCGAGCGCGCTCGCCGCGGCGAGCGCCGAGCGGAACATGATGCCGGCGCCGGAACCGGCGATGACGGCGCCCGCGATGAACAGCGCGAGGGCGGGGATCAGTGCGCCCGCGGCGATGGACACGAGGCCCACCGCGAAGCACACGATCGCGATGACGAGCTGGACCTGCTGCGCGACGCGGACGAGGAGCACCTGCGCGATCGCCGCGGCGCCGAAGACGGCGAAGACGGTCGCCCCGTCCACCAGGTGGTCGGACACGTGGAACGTGTCGTGGAGGAAGGTCGGGGCCAGCGATGTGAACAGCGCGAAGAGCGCGAACGACGCGGCAGCGCCGGTGCCTGCGGCGGCGAAGGCCGCGCCCGCCCCGGTCGGGAACACCAGCCGCTGGGGTCGATACGCGGGATGCGGCGCCGACGTGTCGACCGTCTCGGGCACGTGCCGGAGCACCAGCGCTGCGGCCACGAACATCACCAGGAAGACGATGTGCGGCAGCTCCAGGGGGTCGGGAGCGAACTCTGCGAACAGGCCGCCCACGAGGGGGCCGAGAGCGAGTCCGCCGAGATTGGCGGCGCCGGCCACCGAGGCCGCGACGACCGCCGTCTCCGTCGGCCTCGCCTTCGCGCGCAGCTCGGCGAGGTGCGCGGTGGCCGCGGCGCTGAGCATGCCCACGCTGACCCCGTCGACGAATCGCGCGACGATGAGCCCGGGAACCGAGCTCCACACGATGAAGACGACCGCCGCGAGCGCCGACACGAGCACCGCGATCACCGCCATCCGGCGTCGTCCCGCCCAGTCGCTGATGTGACCGATCAGGAACAGGCTGAACACGACCCCCACCGCGAACGCGGTGAAGATGAAGGTCACGACCGGCACGGGGAAGTCGTCCGCCGCCTGGTACAGCGGGTACAGCGGTGTCGGGACGGTGGCGTACGCGGTGACGGTGGTGAAGGCGGCCGCGACGACCCAGAACCCGGTGAGATCCGACATCGTGCGACGGGCTTGCGACATCGCGGCGTCCGATCGTGTCGAGGTGGGCGTTCGAAGAGCCGCCCCCGACCTTACTCGCGCCGTGGAGCACCTCGGTAGACTCAGGGGTCCGCGTTCTGCGGAGAAACCCCCACCGAGGAGCACACCCCGTGAGCGACACGAACGCGCCCGACGAGCCGACCGAAGAGGACATCTTCGAGCAGAAGGCTGTGCGGCTGGCCAAGCGCGAGCGTCTGATCGCCGAGCGAGTGGATGCCGCGGGCGGGGCCTACCCGGTGAGCCTGCCCATCACCGACACGATCCCTGCGCTGCGTGAGCGGTTCGCCGACCTCGAGGCGGGCGCCGAGACCGGCGTCACCGCCGCGGTGGCGGGTCGCGTGGTCTTCAGCCGCAACACCGGAAAGCTGTGCTTCGCCTCGCTGCAGGCCGGCGACGGCAGCCGCATCCAGGCGATGGTGTCGCTCGCGGCCGTCGGCGACGAGTCGCTGCAGGCCTGGAAGGAGCTCGTCGACCTCGGCGACCACGTCTTCGTGTCGGGCGAGGTCATCTCGAGCCGCCGCGGCGAGCTGTCGATCATGGTGTCCGGCTGGCGCATCGCGTCGAAGGCCGTGCTGCCGCTGCCGAACCTGCACTCCGAGCTCAGCGAGGAGAGCCGCGTCCGCAGCCGCTTCCTCGACCTCATCGTGCGCGATCGCGCCCGCGAGACGGTCCTCGCCCGCGCGAAGGTCAACGCGAGCCTGCGCCAGACGTTCGCGTCGCACGAGTTCGTCGAGGTCGAGACGCCGATGCTGCAGGTGCAGCACGGCGGAGCATCCGCTCGTCCGTTCATCACCCACTCGAACGCGTTCGACACCGACCTGTACCTGCGCATCGCGCCGGAGCTGTTCCTCAAGCGTGCCGTCGTCGGCGGCATCGACCGTGTCTTCGAGATCAACCGCAACTTCCGGAACGAGGGCGCCGACTCGACGCACAGCCCCGAGTTCGCGATGCTCGAGGCCTACCAGGCGTACAGCGACTACAACGGCATCGCCGACCTCACGCAGGAGCTGATCCAGAACGCGGCCATCGCGATCTCGGGCTCGACCACGGTGATCTGGGCCGACGGCACCGAGTACGACCTGGGCGGCCACTGGGACCGCCTCTCGATGTACGAGTCGCTGTCGGAGGCGGCCGGCCGCTCGATCACGCCGGAGACGCCGTTCGAGGATCTCGTCGCGCTCGCCGAGGCCGAAGGCGTCGACCTGCCGCCGCACGCGATCCACGGCAAGCTCGTCGAGGAGCTGTGGG
Organism: Microbacterium sp.; assembly: GCA_031555515.1. GTDB lineage: Bacteria > Actinomycetota > Actinomycetes > Actinomycetales > Microbacteriaceae > Microbacterium. The sequence continues at coordinate 5,965 of JAVBUG010000022.1, forward strand.
AGCACTTCGTGAAGCCGGGCCTCGTGCGCCCCACGTTCGTGATGGACTTCCCCGTCGACACGAGCCCGCTCGTGCGCGAGCACCGCTCGATCGCCGGCGTCGTGGAGAAGTGGGATCTGTACGTCCGCGGATTCGAGCTGGCGACGGGCTATTCCGAGCTCATCGACCCGGTGATCCAGCGTGAGCGCTTCGTCGAGCAGGCGAAGCTCGCCGCCAAGGGCGACCTCGAGGCGATGCGCATCGACGAGGAGTTCCTGCGTGCGCTCGAGCACGGCATGCCGCCGACCGGCGGCATGGGCATGGGCATCGACCGTCTGCTCATGGCGGTGACCGGGCTCGGCATCCGCGAGACGATCCTCTTCCCGCTCGTCAAGTAATCCGGGGCCGCGGCGCACGAGCGTCACCCGGCGCTCGCGCGCTGGAACGCCCAGTCGGGCAGATGCCCCGCGCTCACGAACGAGAGCACGATCTGCGACAGCCCGTGCTCGGGCTCGATCTCGCACGCGCGCTCCGCGTACGCCCCGGCGTGCGTCGAGCGACCGAGGGCCCACGACAACCACGCGCACATCGCGAGCGGCCCCGGCCGCGCGTCGCGTGGTGCGACGGCCGCCGCGTGCCGTGCGAGCTCGAGCGCGGTCTCGAGACGTGACACCTGTGGCCGGTCGCCTTCGCCCCACATGCGCATCGCGAGATGCGCAGGGTACTCCTCGCCCGACTCCCACCGCAGCTGCGCATCGAACGCCTCGTCGCCCTGTGCGAGGTTGCCGCTCCACTGCACGAGCGCGACATCCCTGAGCGACGGGCGCGCGAGACACCACACCAGGGCGGCGACGTCGTACGCGTCCGCGGTGTCGGGCTGTCGCACCAGGGCGTCCTCGAAGAACCCCGGCAGATCGTCGAACCGGCAGACCGCGGCGAGGGCCCGCGGGTCGACGCGTGCCGTTTCATCGGTGAGGGATGCCGCGTCCTCCGCCGCGCCCGACACCGGGGCGGGGACGGGGCCCAGGTCGCTCACCCGCTCGCGGGGCCGCGCG
>JAVBUG010000028.1:0-3338 GCA_031555515.1 Microbacterium sp.
GGCGCGATCGTAGTCGCGGTAGCCGGACGTGCCGGTCCCCCGATCGCCGGTCCACGTGCTTCGGACAGAGTATCGGTGCTCACCACGCATGAGCACAGTCTGTCATCCGGCGCGGACAGGCAACCGGGGTAGGCTGGCGGGGTGCCGCAGACCTTCGCCGCCGCCGATGCCGTGGAACTCGCCGTCGTCGAGCGCAGCGGATTCGTCGAGTCGCGGCACGCCGGCATCGCCATCGTGCTCGCCGCCGACGGCACGATCGCCGAGAAACTCGGCGATCCGTCGGCGCTGATCCTCCCCCGCTCCAGCCTCAAGCCGCTGCAGGCGCTCGCGTGCCTCTCGGCCGGCGTCTCGCTCGAGGGCGAGCGACTCGGACTCGCGACCGCGAGCCACTCCGGCACCGACCGCCACGTCGCGGTGGTGCGCGACATCCTGTCCCTCGCCGACCTCGGCGAGGACGCACTCGGATGCCCCGCCGCATGGCCCGGCGACACCGCGACGCGCGACGAGATGGTGCGCGAGCTCGGCCAGCCGGCCCGCATCCGCATGAACTGCTCCGGCAAGCACGCGACGATGCTCCTCACCAGCGTCGTGAACGGCTGGGACCCGGAAGGGTATCTCGCTCCGGAGCATCCGGTGCAGATCCTCGTCCGCGAGACGATCGAACGCCTCATCGGCGAGAAGGTTGCCGCAACGGCCGTCGACGGCTGCGGCGCCCCTGTCTACGCGATGACCCTCTTCGGTCTCGCGCGCGCGATCCACCGGATCGGCAACTCGTCGACGACGTCCCCGTTCGCGCTGCACCGCAGCGCGGGCGCCCTTGTCGAGGCCGTGCGCGCCGACCCGTGGACCATCGACGGCCCCGGCCGCGCCGACACGATCGCCATCGAGCGTCTGGGCGTGTTCGCCAAGGGCGGCGCCGAGGGCGTGATGGTGATGGTCGCCCCCAACGGCACGACGGTGGCGCTCAAGATGCTCGACGGCAGCGGGCGCGCGGCGACCGCCGTCGCGCTGCGACTGCTCGAGCGTCACGGCGCGCTCGCGTCGGCCGACGTGGCCGACACACTCTCGAAGCTTCCGCTGACGGTCTCCGGCGGCGGACAGGATGTCGGGGCCATCCGCCCCGCTTTCTAGAGGCGCTCCCACGAGGAGCCCGAGCGCTCCAACGGCGGAGCGGAAAGGATCACACGATGCGGATCAGCGTCCCCACCGAGGTGAAGAACAACGAGTACCGGGTCGCCCTCACCCCCGCGGGCGTGCACGACCTGGTCGCCTCCGGCCATGAGGTGTTCGTGCAGCGCGGCGCGGGCGAGGGCTCATCGATGCCGGATGCCGAGTACTCGGACGCGGGAGCGGTGCTGCTCGACGACGCCGCCGAGGTCTGGGCCCGCGCCGAGCTGCTCCTGAAGGTCAAGGAGCCGGTCGCGAGCGAGTACGACCACTTCCGCGACGACCTCGTGCTGTTCACGTACCTGCACCTCGCCGCCGACCGCCCGCTCACCGAGCGTCTGGTCGCCGACGGCGTCACCGCGATCGCGTACGAGACGGTCCAGCTGGCCGGTGGTGGGCTCCCGCTGCTCGCGCCCATGAGCGAGGTCGCCGGGCGTCTCGCCCCGACCGTCGGCGCCGCGACCCTGATGCGCTCCGCCGGCGGCCTCGGTCTGCTCATGTCGGGCGTGCCGGGCACGCGGCCGGCCACCGTCACGGTCATCGGTGGCGGCGTCGCCGGTGCCAACGCCGCGGTGATCGCGGTCGGCATGGGCGCCGATGTCACGGTCTTCGATACCAACGTGCAGCGCCTGCGCTACCTCGACGACCACTTCCAGGGCCGGGTCAAGACCGCCGCGTCGAACCCGCTCGACCTCGACCGGGCGGTCACCGCCTCGGATCTCGTCATCGGCTCGGTGCTGATTCCGGGCGCCAAGGCGCCGAAGCTCGTGACCAACGACATGGTCTCGCGCATGCGCCCGGGCTCCGTGCTCGTCGACATCGCCGTCGACCAGGGCGGCTGCTTCGAGGACACGCACCCGACGACCCACGCCGACCCCACCTTCCCCGTGCACGGCAGCATCTTCTACTGCGTCGCGAACATGCCGGGCGCGGTGCCGAACACCTCCACTTCGGCGCTGACCAACGCCACCCTCCCCTACATCCGCCAGATCGCGCGGCGCGGGTGGAAGGAAGCACTTCGAGCGGATGCTGCGCTCGCGGGCGGTCTCAACACCGTCGGCGGTCGCGTGGTCAACGCGGGCGTGGCGACGGCTCACGAACTCGAGCTCGCCCCGCTGGACGCCGCCCTGGTCTGACGCGGTCCCGGCTTCAGAAGCCCCGGACTCCTTCGGGGGTCCGGGGCTTCTGCCTGCCTGCAGGGGTGCGCGTGTCTGCGCCCTGGCGGAGACTGGGGGGATGACGGACGCGCACGTGTGGACGGTGGAGGATCACCTGAAGGATGCGGACCCCGCCGCGGTAAAGCTGTGGCACCGCATCGACGAGCTGATCCGGTCGTTCGGCCCGGTGACGCACTCGGTCGCGAAGACGACGATCACGTTCAAGGGACCGCGCCGCGGCTTCGCCGGCGTCAGGCCGTGGCGCGCGGGGGTGCGCGGCTACTTCGACATCATGCGCGAGCTCCCGCCCGACCCCCGCATCCTCAGCGCGTCGCCGTACGGACGACGTCTCTTCGTGCACCAGTTCCGCCTCGCCGACGAGGGCGAATTCGACGAGGACGTCGCGGCCTGGCTGCGCGAGGCGTACGACGTCGGGTGCGGAGCCCACCTCGGCCCGTGACGGCGTGGCGCCGAACCCGGCGCTCGGGCTCAGACGAGCCCGCCGTCGATCGACCGGGCGAAGTCTGCCGGGTCCTCGGGGACGAGCACCGGCGTGTCGCGGTTGAGGCTCTCGCCCCGGAAGAACGCCTTCGCCCGGGGGAACAGGAACCACAGGACCATGAGCAGCACGCCGAATGCGAGCGAGCCGATGCCCAGGACGAACGTGCCGCCGATGCCCAGCAGGACGGTGTAGCCGTAGTCCACGTCGTACATGTCGATCGCCGACTGCACGAACGCGTACGTCAGCATCAGCGACCCCAGCAGCGGGAAGAGGAACCGGTAGAAGAAGTTCCTCGCGCTGTTGAACAGCTCCCGCCGGAAGTACCACACGCAGGCGTAGCCGGTGATGGCGTAGTAGAAGGCGATCGCGAGCCCGAGAGACAGGATGGAGTCCTGCAGGATGTTGTCGCTGATCAAGGTCATGCCGACGTAGTAGACGATCGCGACGACGCCCATGACGAGCGTCGAGAACGACGGCGTCTTGTACCGCGGGTGCACCGTGGCGAACCGGCG
>JAVBUG010000375.1:0-10036 GCA_031555515.1 Microbacterium sp.
AGCGCGAAGCACGCCGAGCGCATCCGCGCCGCCGTCGAGCGCGCGTTCGCCGGACGCTCCGACGTGGCAGATTTCGTCTCGCGCGACACCGCCGAGCCGTTCGCGGTGCTCACCCTCGAGGAGTCGGTCGCCGAGAGCCGCGACCGCGTGATCTTCTCGCTCGGCTACGGCCTCACCAAGCACGGCCGCGTGCTGAGCGACTTCGGCGACCTGTCGTCGCCCGACGGCGAGCGGCTGCTCACGGTGGGCATGACCCGCGCGCGGCGCTCGATGGTGATCGTGTCGTCGATCCGCCCGTCCGCATTCGACGACGGGCGCCTCGAGTACGGCGCCGCGACGCTCATGGCGATCCTCGGCGGCATCGCGGCCCGGTCCCGTGAGGCGCGGCTCGAAGACCTCGCCGACCCCCTCACGCGCGCGCTCGCCCGTGAACTGCGTCGCGCCGGGCTCTCCGTCGACGTGCACTACCGCGGCCTGCTGCCGCTCGTCGCCCAGTACGGCGGCAAGGCGGTCGTGGTCGAGAGCGACCCCGAGACGATCGGGGAGTCGCTGCGTGAGTCGCTGCGACTGCGCCCGCAGATCCTGCGCCGTCTCGGCTGGCACTACGTGCGCGTGCACTCGTTCGATCTGTACCGCGACCCGGCCGACGTCGCGCAGCGCATCGCCGCGATGCTGGGCGTGCCGCCCGACGCTCCTCGGGTCGACAACGAGACCCAGCCCATCGATGTCATCGAGTGACCGGCAGCGGATCGAGCGCGTCAAGGGCTCCCGTCGCGCGAAGCTGACGCCCGCGCCGGGGACCACCGCCGAGCCGATTCCGGCCGATGAGAAGACGACGGATGCCGCGCCCCCGACCGGCCGCAAGGGCCAGGGGAACGCGGCATCCGATTCATCCGGTCCGAACGATGAGCGCCTGCGGCGCGACGTCCCGCCGCATTACTAGGCGCGCGGCGCGGTGGTCTGCTTCTCGAGGATGTCGCGGATCTGCACCAGGATCTCCTGCTCGGTCGGGAGCTTCGGCTCCTCGTCGGCGGGGGTGATGCCGGCCTTCGCGGCGGCGCGCTCCTTGAGCACGTTCATCGGGTGCACGAAGACGAAGTAGACGACGATCGCGACCGCGAGGAACGCGATCACCGCGTTGATGAGGTCGCTGATCGGGAACGTCACCGGACCCCAGAGCCCGTTGACCGTGATGCCGATGGTGCCGTTGGCGTCCGGTTTCCAGACGAGCGCGATGAGCGGGTTGATGATGCTCGAGACGATCGCGTTGACGACCGCCGTGAATGCGGCGCCGATGACGACCGCGACGGCCAGGTCGATGACGTTGCCGCGGAGAATGAATTCCTTGAAGCCCTTGATCACGTGGACCCCCCTGGGTGTCGTTCCGCGTCTGGGGCGCCGGAGGATCAGGCTCCGGACGACGCGGGGGAGGCTTTCGCCTCGGACTTCGATGATGTCGAAGTCGACGAGGACGCGCCACCCGACGACTCCGAACCGCCGCTCGATCCCGAGCCTGCGGGCTTGGCGCCCGCGCGGGAATCGGTGCGGTAGAAGCCCGAGCCGTTGAAGGTGACGCCGATCGAGCCGTACTCCTTGCGCAGCGCTCCGCCGCACTCCGGGCACTCGGTCAGGGTCGGGTCGGCGAAGGACTGCACGGCGTCGAAGCGGTGACCGCACTGCTTGCAGGCGTAGGCGTAGGTGGGCATGGTTCTCTCGGTTTCAGCTGTCAGCGCCGCGTCGGCGCGAGGGTGATGGTGCGCGTGGGCGTCACGACGCCGGTGACGCGCTCGTCGAGTTCGTCGCCGGGCAGCTCGTCGACGAACTCCGAGTCGAAGACGACGGCGTACACGGGAGGGCACCGCTCCATCGACCCGAGGGTCTTGTCGTAGAAGCCGCGACCCCAGCCGAGCCGCATCCCGGTGCGGTCGACGGAGGCGGCGGGGATGACGAGGAGGTCGACGTCGTTGACGGCGATCGGGCCGAGCAGCTCGCCGACCGGCTCGGGAAGTCCGTACATGCCTTCGGCGATGTCGCCCTCGGGAGTGGCCACCGCCCAGTCGAGCAGGCCGTCGGCCCGCGTCACGGGAAGGAGGACACGGATGCCGCGGCCCACGGCATCCGCCACGAAGGAGCGCGTGCCCGGCTCGGCCGTGGTCGACAGGAAGCACGAGATCGAGCGGGCGCCGTGCTCGGCCACGAGGGCATCGAGCTGGGCGTGGATGCCCGCCTCGGCGGTCTCGCGCGCCTGCGGCGAGAGGCACTGGCGTCGCTCGCGGAGCTCGGCGCGCAGGGCGCGCTTCGCATCGGCGATGGCGTCGGACATGGTGTCGATTCTAAGTCGTGGAGCCGTCGCCGGCGTCGAACGGTAACGTGCCGGACGCATAGCTGTCGTCCGGTGCTGGATAGAGTGGCCTGCATGACGCACAAGCCCTTCAAGGCCGTGATCCCTGCTGCCGGACTCGGCACTCGATTCCTCCCTGCGACGAAGGCGATGCCGAAGGAGATGCTCCCCGTCGTCGACAAGCCCGCCATCCAGTACGTGGTCGAAGAGGCCACGCAGGCCGGCATCGAAGACGTCCTGATCATCATCGGGCGCAACAAGAACAACCTCTCGAACCACTTCGACTCCGTCCCCGAGCTCGAGAGCAACCTCGCCAAGAAGGGCGACCAGGAGAAGCTGGCCAAGGTGCAGCGCTCGAGCGACCTCGCCGACATCCACTTCGTGCGCCAGGGCGAGCCGCGCGGTCTCGGCCACGCGGTGCTGCGCGCCAAGGCGCACGTCGGCGACCACCCGTTCGCGGTGCTCCTGGGCGACGACCTCATCGACGAGCGCGATCCGCTGCTCACGACCATGCTCGAGCAGTACGAGCGCACCGGCGCGGCCATCGTGGCCCTGCTCGAGGTCCCCGAGGACTCCATCCACCTCTACGGTGCGGCCGCGGTCGAGGCGACCGAGATCGACGACGTCGTGAAGGTCACCGGCCTGGTCGAGAAGCCGGCCAAGGAGGACGCCCCTTCGAACTACGCCGTGATCGGCCGCTACGTGCTCTCGCCCGACGTGTTCGACATCCTCGAGCGCACCGAGCCCGGCAAGGGCGGCGAGATCCAGCTCACCGACGCGCTCCAGGAGCTCGCGGCAGACCCCGACGGACCTGGCGTCTACGGCGTCGTCTTCCGTGGCCGTCGCTACGACACCGGCGATAGGGTGGACTACATCAAGGCCATCGTGCAGCTGGCGGCCGATCGCGAAGATCTCGGTCCCGCGCTGCGTCCCTGGTTCAAGGATTTCGCGGCGAACCTCTGACGCCGCCCGTTCGAGGGGGTCTCGTGGATCTGTCGACTCCCCGCAGGCACGGCTCGGTAGCGATCCGGCTCGTTCGTCAGCGCGACGCGCGCGTGCTGCAGAACGAGCTGCTGTCCAACCGCGGCTGGCTGCGCCCGTGGGAGGCGACCAGTCCTGACGGACCGGTGTCGTTCGACATGCGCGTCGGCGTCCGCCGGCTCCTGCAGCAGTACCGCGACGGCGTCGGCGTGCCGTTCGTCATGGAGTCCGGCGGCGAGATCGCCGGCCAGCTGAACGTATGGGGAGTCGCTCGCGGCTCGCTCGCGTCGGCGACGATCGGCTACTGGGTGAGCGAGCGGTTCGCGGGCCGCGGCATCACGCCGACGGCCGTGGCGCTCGCGACCGACATCTGCTTCTCCGAGATGCGCCTGCATCGCATGGAGATCTGCATCCGGCCGGAGAACCGCGCGAGCCTGCGGGTGGTCGAGAAGCTCGGCTTCCGCTACGAGGGGCTGCGTCGTCGCTACATCCACATCGACGGGGACTGGCGCGACCACTACGCGTTCGCGCTCGTCCGCGAGGACGTCCCCGAGGGTGTGCTGCAGCGCTGGGTCTCGGGCCGTGTGCCGCAGGACGCGGCCACTGTTCCACCCGCCGATCGCCTGCACGCCTAGGTCGTCCGGTTGCCGAAACGCACCCCCGCGATCCGGCGGCCGCGCATCGCCGTGCCTGGCCACGCGCGAAATCCGTGTTGCGTGACACGCGCACGGATGCCGGGGACACCACCGTCCGGTCGCTTACCGTGGTGACCATGGGCGGGCAGGTGTGGGGTGGGGGAGTCATCGTTCTCGTCGCCGTGGCCTTGTGGCTGGTGTACCTGTTGCCGTCGTGGCACAGTCGGCGCCAGTTCGATGCGGCGGAGCGCAACGCCGTCCGCCTGAATCAGGCGCTGCGCGTCCTCGCAGAGACGAGCGAGACTCCCGAAGAGGTGCGGCTCGAACTCAACGCCCGCACGGCGGCTGCGCAGCAGAAGCTCGCGAAGCGCGCCCTGGCCGAGCGTGAGCACGCGGCGCTCGAGGGCGCCCGCGTCGACCTCGAGATCGCCAAGGGCGAGCGCGAGGCCGCCGAGGCCGCGGCACGCATCGGCGTGGAGCGCGCCCGCACCGACCGCGTCGCCGCCGAGGCGGCCGCGCGTGTGGATATGGAGCGTGCCCGTGTCGAACGGGCGCAGGCGGCCGCCGCGGCCCGTTCCGACCTCGCCGCCGTCCGTTCGCTCCCGCTCGCCCGCCGTGCGCGCGCCCGGCGCCGCTTCCGGCTGGCGGCGACGTTCGCGGGCGTGATCGGACTCGGGCTCGCCGCCTGGGGGGTGTACGAGACCATCACCGCGGGTGCGCAGACCCTGATGTGGGCGGGTGTCGGCCTGGTGGCAGCATCCGGTCTCATCCTTCATCGGCTCTCCCGCGTCGCCGCGCGCGCCGTGTCGCGGGCGACGGATGCTGAGCCCCGGCGCATCGCGGAACTGCAGGACGTCGCGCTCGAACGCGAGCAGCGTGAGTGGGCGCCGCGGGATCTTCCCCGCCCGCTCACCGCGTCGGCCGGCTCGCGCGCGGCTGCCGTGCTGGACGGCGAAGCCGCTCGGGCAGCGCTCCGGCAGGCCGCCCTGGAGGAGGCCATGGCGGCCCGTGCCGCCGCGCAGCAGCCGCCCTCGATCGACGTCGCGCGCACCGCGCGCGCGGCCTCTGCCGAGTCGGAGTACGCCCGTATGGGGTACGTCGACGACGCCGAGATCGAGGCGCACGTGCGGCAGCTGCTGACCCGCCGCGCCGCCGGAGAGTAGGGCTCTCGAGGGCCTCCGTCGATTCGGAGCGGCTGTCGAACCGTGATAGTGTTTTCGAGGTTCAAGGGCCTGTAGCGCAGTTGGTAGCGCGCCTCGTTCGCATCGAGGAGGTCAGGGGTTCGATTCCCCTCAGGTCCACCACATCGGTCTTCGAGACCCTTCGATCTGGTCGCAGCCGGCCCCGAACGGTGCATCCCCTCTGGCGGATGCACCGTTTTTCTGTTTCGCGTCGGTGAGGCGGCGCCCACGAGTGATCGCGCTTGCAGTTTTCAGGCGCATCCCACGGATCGAGCTTCTATCTAGGCCGTCATCATGCCATTTTTTCGAGTTCAGTTTCTGTAAGCGCTTGCAGCCCGCTCCTCTTTCTGGCTATTTTGGGCGCCACGGCGTTGTCGCCGGAACTCATCGATGCAAGGGAGCAGACAATGCAGCACGTCGACGCGGCGGAAAGCCGCCCGCTCGTACGGCGGTGGTTGGCCATGGTGGCCGCCACGGTCGTCGTCTTCGCCGGACTGATGGCGGTCAGCCCGCCTCAGCGCGCGGAGGCGGCGGCAGCCGGCCCGAAGGACGCGATCGCCGTGCTGTTCTCGTACACCTGGAATCGGATCGCCCAGGAGTGCGAGACGACGCTGGGGCCCGCGGGCTATGGGTACGTGCAGACCTCCCCGCCGCAGGAGCACGCCATGGTGGCGAACGAAGGCAACCCCTGGTGGATCTACTACCAGCCGGTGTCGTACAGGCTCGAGTCGCGTATGGGCACAGAGGCGGAGTTCCGCGCGATGGTGCAGCGCTGCAACGCGGCAGGTGTCGGAGTCATCGTCGACGCGGTCATCAACCACATGTCGGGGCAGTCGAACGGCGGCACCGGATGGGCCGGCACGCAATTCCAGCACTACAACTACCCGGGCCTGTACGACAGCAGCGACTTCCACAGCTGCCGGCGGGACATCGACACCTACGCCGTGCGCGAGACCGTGCAGAACTGCAATCTCGTGAACTTGTCCGACCTCGACACGGGCAAGGCGTCGGTGCAGCAGAAGATCGCCGACTACCTCAACCGCCTCGCCGACATGGGGGTGAAGGGCTTCCGGTTCGATGCCGTCAAGCACATCTCGAAGGACGACATGTGGGGCATCTGGAACCGTGTGACCAAGAAGGATCAGCTCTACGTGGTACAGGAGGTCATCCGCGCAGCGGGTGAGCCGATCCAGCCGGAGGAGTACATCGGCATCGGCGACATCCACGAGTTCGCGTACGCCCGCAAGATGAAGGAAGCCTTCGGCGGCTCGCGGATCGACTGGCTGACCACGGGTGCCGGCATCGGCGGCACATGGAGCGGCTTCCTGCAGCAGAAGGATGCCGCGACGTTCGTCGACAATCACGACACCGAGCGCAACGGCGAGACGCTCTCGTACAAGGATGGCAAGACCTACGACCTTGCGCAGGCATTCACCCTGGCGTGGCCCTACGGGTCGCCGTCGATCCACTCGGGCTACGAGTTCACCGACGTCAAGCGGGCCCCGGCGGTCGACGCCCAGGGCAGGGTGATCGACCCTGCGCCGGGTCAGAACGGCTGGACCTTCAAGCACGCGCAGAACGACATCAAGAACATGGTCGGCTTCCGAGTCGCGACGTACGGAACCGACGTGGTCAACAAGTGGTCCAGCGCCGACGGCGCGGCCATCGCCTTCGGGCGCGGGAGCAAGGGCTTCGTGGCGATCAACAACGGCTCCGGCCAGGTGCAGCGCGAGTTCACCACGTCGCTTCCGGACGGCAAGTACTACAACGTGATCAAGGCGCAGAAGTCGGGCGGCACGTGGTCGGGCGAGACCGTCACCGTGGCCGGCGGCAAGTTCACCGCGACGGTCAACGGCAAGGACGCGATCGCCCTGCACGTCGACGCGCGCGTCGCCTCGTGCATCGACTCGGCATCGCCGAGCGTGCCCGCCGGCGTGAAGGCCGTCGCGAACGGCGCGGCGATCACGGTGACGTGGAACGCGTCCACCGACGACTGCGGCGTGTCCGGGTACGACGTGGTCCGCACCGGCGGAACCGGCGGCGCGGTGACGAAGTCGGTCACCGGGACCCAGCTCATCGACAGCGATCTCGCCTGGACGACGACCTACTCCTACACCGTGAAGGCGAAGGATGCCTCGGGCAAGAGCTCGGCCGCATCCTCGGCCGCGCCCGCGACGACGGGCGACAAGCCGGTCTCGACGGCGACGACGGTGTACTTCCAGGTGCCGTCGGGGTGGTCGGCGGCGAACATCCATTACCGGGTCGGTGCGGGGGCGTGGACGACGGCTCCGGGTAAGCCGATGACGGCGGTGGACGGGTTCGCCGGGTGGTTCCAGGCGTCGGTGGACGCTGCGGCCGGTGAGACGATCACGGCGGCGTTCAACAACGGTTCGGGCACGTGGGACAGCAACGGCGGGAAGAACTACGCGATCCCGTCCGGTGGCGACCAGTCGGTGTCGGGTGGTGTGGTCTCGGCGGGCAAGCCGGTCAAGACGGAGCCGCTCGCGGGTGAGCTGACGCTGTACTACAAGCCGTCGGGGTGGACCGCGGCCAATGCGCACTACCAGCTCGGGTCGGGTGCGTGGACGGCGGTTCCGGGCCAGGCGATGGCTGCGGTCGCGCAGTGCGAGGCCGGCGCCGGCTGGTACCGGCTGAAGATCGACACCGGTTCGGCGGCGAGCGTGAACGTGGCGTTCAACAACGGTTCGGGCACGTGGGACAGCAACGGCGGCAAGAACTACGCCGTCACCACCAAGACCGCCGCGATCACGGGCGGTGCCGTGCGCACCACCGACCCCTGCGGAACTCCCGACCAGCCGGTCGTACCGAGTGCGCCGACCGGTGTGACGGCCGTGGCGAGCGGGACCTCGGCGACGGTGTCCTGGAGCGCCGTCTCAGGCGCGACGAAGTACACCGTCTCGTACGGCCCGGCCGCGGGCGGTGCGACTCAGAGCGTCGAGGTATCGGGCGCCCTGTCACGCACGATCGATGGCCTGGCGGCTGAGACGGAGTACTCGTTCACGGTGCGTGCGCACAACGTCGTCGGCGAGTCCGCCCCGTCGGGCGCGGTCACCGCGACGACGGGCGGCGGAGGCGGGGGTGTGATCGAACCCCCTGCCGGCCGTGTCGGCACCGACCACAGCGTCGGGCTCTACAAGACGAACCCCGCAGGTCAGGTCGGCAAGGCCAAGACCGTGACGGTCGACGGCAGCGCCGCCGAGTGGACGCAGGACATGATCATCGCCCAGGGCGTCGCCAACGACGATCCCCGCATCTTCCGCGGCTCGCACGAGGGGCCGGTCTACGACCCGTACGCCCTGTACGGAGCATGGGACGACCAGAACCTCTACCTCATGTGGCAGTTCACGAACGTCACCGACGTCGTGGACCCCGCGCAGGGCTACCCGATCAGCGACAACGGCAAGCCCTACAACGGCGACATCCCGCAGGGGATCGCGTTCGACATCGACAGCCGCGGCACCGACGGGATCGTCGCGGCGGACGAGAAAGGGGTGTGGGGCATGCGCTACACCTTCGAGAACAAGGAGGTCGACCACCTGATGATGTTCTCGAGCAAGGTCGGCGTCGGAAAGCCGTCGATCTTCTCGCTCAATGCGAACGGCGCTTTCGACTACGCCCCGGCCAACGTGACGCCGTTCGCCTCGGCAGGCGTGAAGCTCGCCCACGGTGACGGCTTCACGGGATCCACGGTCATGGGCGTGAAGAAGAACGGGTTCCAGGGTTATACGCCCGCCGACCTGACGACGTCGTCGAACTTCGTCGACCTGCTGGGGGCAGGCCACAGCAAGGCGCAGGACACGATCTACGAGATCAAGATCCCGCTCGCCGCGCTCGGCATCGATCGCGCGTACCTCGAGGCGAACGGCATCGGCGTCATGCTGCTGTCCACTTTCGGAGAATCCGCCATCGGGTCGCTTCCGTACGACCCGACCACCCTCGACAGCGCGACCGCCCCGTACAGCGCGGACGCGTCGACCTCTGCGGAGAAGGAGGACTGGGACGCGTTCACCGCGCGGTTCGCGAGCGTAGGCAGGTAGCTCCGGACGCAGTACCGCCGCCCGTGTGCCCGTGCGCACGGGCGGCGCCCCGACTGTTCGACCTGAACAGCCACCCGTCACCGCCGAGGCGATCGACGCCGGGGAACCGCGCCGATGCCGAGGCCTTGTTCGATGCAAGGGAGCATGAGAATGCAGAACGTCGTCACCGCCGAGCAACGCTCGGTCCTCCGACGGTGGATCGCGCTGATAGCCGCGATCGCCGTCGTCCTGTCGGGACTGACATTGGTGAGCCCCGCCCAGCGCGCTGACGCCGCGACCGAGGCCGCCACCACGGTGTACTACCAGGCGCCGTCGGGATGGAGCAGCGTGCGGATCCACTACCAGATCGACTCGGGGCCGTGGACCGCGGTGCCGGGCATGCAGATGACCGCCGTGTCAGGGGTTGCCGGCTGGTATCAGGCCACGCTGCCGACGAACTCGGGTCAGACGATCAAGGCCGCCTTCAACAACGGTTCGGGCACGTGGGACAACAACGGCGGACGGGATTACACGATCCCGGCCGGCGGAGATCGGTCGGTCTCGGGCGGAGCGGTGAAGGAGGGCAAGCCCGAACCGGTCGCCGGCGAGCTCACGCTGTACTACAAGCGTCCCGCCGCGTGGGGCGCGGTGAACGCGCACTACAAGGTCGGCTCGGGCGCGTGGACGACGGTGCCGGGCAAGCCGATGTCGTCGGTCGCCCCGTGCGCGGACGGCGCAGGCTGGTTCCGTCTCCAGATCGCGACGGGCACAGCGTCGAGCGTGACCGCGGCATTCAACAACGGCTCAGGGACGTGGGACAACAACGGCGGCAAGGACTACACGTTCACCTCGAAGGTCGCG
>JAVBUG010000271.1:0-23277 GCA_031555515.1 Microbacterium sp.
GGGCGAGCGCGTCGCGCAGCCGCTGCGCGCGGTCCTCGGGCTCGTCGCTCGCGCCCGGCGGATCCCAGGCGACGAACCGGCGCCGGCCGCCCGGCAGCGGGAAGGACTCGAGCACGCCGTCGGGGTCGAGGTGGATGACCGCGAGCTCGGCGTCGGCGTCGGCGTCGGCGGCAGCATCCGTCATCACATACCTGTCGCGATAGTCGCGCGCCGGCACCGCACCCGGACGGTAGACGAGATCGCGCGCCGCGCCGCCGCCCGCGACGACGACGATGCGGCTCTCGGACTCGACGGGGCGGCCGAGGATCCCCGCTCGCACCACCACCGAGTCCCGGCGCGGGATCACGGCGAGCACGTACGCGCCCCGAAGTGGCTCCGGCGCCGCGACCGCGAGCACGGACTCGGTGCGCGCCTGCGGCAGCGTCGCCACGAACGGGAAGCGCGCCGACAGCACGTCGAAGTGCACGGTGCCCAGCAGGCGGCCTCGCGAGCGCGCCTCGCCGCGTCGCACGCGCACGGCCTCGGCGAGAAGGCGGTCCGTCAGCCCCGACCGTTCGAGCGCGGCGAGGACGGGGGAGTGGATGCCGATGGCCCGGGTGCCGTCACCGACGGCGGGTCGCCGCTCGAGGAGCTCGACGTCGACTCCGCGGCGCGAGAGCTCGCCGGCGAGTAGCATCCCGACCGGCCCGGCGCCGACGACGGTGACGTCACGCACGGCCGCGCCCGACGGCCACGAGGCGGAAGGGCACCGGGCGCTCCACCGACCATGCACCGGGAGCCTGACCCGCCAGCGCCGCCGCGAGCTCGGCGCGCGTGTAGCTGCGCCGGATCGAGCGGAGGCCGTCGGTGCGCAGGAACGTGCCGCGCTGGAAGGGCGTGATGCCCACGGCGTACAGCCCGTAGGCGAGCCGCGAGCGAGCGATGTCACTGTGCAGCACGATGCCGCGGGAGAGCGCGAGGGACTCGTCGGCGAATCCGGGGAGATCCTCGCCGAGGTGATGGAGCACGTGGTTCGACAGCACCGCGTCATACGTGAGCCCGTCGGCGATGAGGGTGGCGGCGTCCGCTCTCCGGAAGCTCGCCCCCGGGATCGGCGTGCGTGCGACGGCGACCTCGAGCGCGCGAGGGTCGGGGTCGATGCCGGTCCACGTCACGTCGAGCCCGTCGCTCCGGGCGGCCGCGGCGAGGCGGGCGACGAGGTCTCCGCCGCCGGATCCGATGTCGAGGACGTGCGCCGGGCGGCCGAGCGCGGCGAGGTGCGGGCGCAGCCGCGTGCGGTACACGACGCCCCAGCCCGACACGAGGCGGTTCACCGTGCCGAAGCGCACCAGCGTGGCGCGCAGCGCATCCGGATCGCAGTCCGGATCGTCCATGAGCTCGGCGAGCCGGTCGTCCCGGACGGCGAGGCTCATGCCGGCACCGCCCTCACGCGGAGGCCGCGAGGGCGAGGCTGACATCGTCGGCGCTCGCCACCGAGGGGCGGCGCCGCGTCATGAGCGCCGATTCGACGGTGAGTCCCGGTCCGAAGGCCAGGCCGGCGACGCGCGCCCCGTCGCCGACGGCGTCATCGCGCAGGAGCGACGCGAGGATGAACAGGATCGTCGCGCTCGACATGTTGCCGAAGTCGCGCAGCACCGCGCGCGACGCCGCCAGAGCGTCGGGCGGGAGGTCGAGCCCCGCCTCGACGCGGTCGAGCACGCTGCGCCCGCCGGGATGCACCGCCCATACCTCGGGGAGAGCATCGTCGCCGAGGAATCGCCCCACCGCGCCCCGGATCTCGCGGCCGATGATGCGCGGCACCTCGGACGAGAGGATCATCTCGAACCCGTTGTCGCCGATGGTCCAGA
The DNA here is from genome assembly GCA_031555515.1 of Microbacterium sp. GTDB lineage: Bacteria > Actinomycetota > Actinomycetes > Actinomycetales > Microbacteriaceae > Microbacterium. Next base: position 1,848 of record JAVBUG010000271.1, read on the forward strand.
CCATGTCGGTCTCGCCCTCGGCGGTGAGGGCGGTGCCGAACCGGTCGAGGTCGAGGCCTCCGGGGTGCCCCGCGGCCGGGTCGGCGGTGACGATCGCGGCGGCCGCTCCGTCGGCGAAGACCGACGACGCGACGATCTGCTGCGGATCGTTCGACGGCCGCAGGTGCAGCGTGCAGAGCTCGGTGCAGACCACGAGCACGACGGCGTCCGGTCGCGTCGCCGCCAGCGCAGACGCGACCCGCAGCGCGGGCAGTGCCGCAGCGCACCCGATGAAGCCGAGGTGGCACCGCTCGACCGTCGGGCTCAGGCCGAGGTCGCGCACGAGGCGGTAGTCGGGGCCCGGAGCGAAGAGGCCGGTGCACGAGACGGTGACCACATGGGTTACCGCGGAAGGATCGACGCCGCCGTCGGCCAAGGCCGTGCGCGCGGCGGCGGCCGTGAGCTCCGGGGCCGACGCGATGAAGCGCTGGTTGCGCGCGCCGGTCGTGGGGGAGAGGAGCCGGCCCTCACCGTCGACGAACGCGGCGTCGTCGGGCGCGACGGCGGCCGACGCGAACTCGGCCAGCACGGTGTGCCGCTGTTCGATCGCGGACGCGTCGAAGACCGCCTGGATGCGGCGCCGCGCGAGCCGGTCGGCCCCCTCCTGCGCCGCGAAGATGTCGCGCGCGACCGCCTGCGCGATGCGGGTGGGCGGAACAGCTGTGCCGATCGAGACGATGCGGGCCGTCATGGTGCAACCTAAGCACGCCCATGCCCGGATGGGCACGATCTTGCCGGAAACCCGCAGGTCGGGTACCGCCCGGCGGTCGGCCGCTCGCATCGCCGTAGTCGAGCTCAGGCGTTTCCGCCGAGACCTGGGACGTCGTCCTCGGTCTCGGCGAGATCCCCCTGTTTCGCGGGTTGAGCGGCGGGGGACGGATGCCTCGGCCCGTACCCTGCGTGGCGGGCCGAGGCATCCTGGTCTGTCAGCCGGCGGGGTCGTGGTCAGTGTGCTCGGCGTGCGCGTCGGGGAGCTCCCGCATGCGCCAGAAGGGGCCGATGACGACGAACAGGCACGCGAGGAGCTCGCCGGTCGCGGCGATCCACAGTGTCGGAACGGTGCCGATCCATGTCCCGAGTGCGCCGCCGAGGAGTGCTCCGATCGGCATGACGCCCCACACCACGAAGCGGATGGATGCGTTCATCCGGCCCAGCAGGCGCGGCGGCGTGATGCGCTGACGGAAGGTCACCTGCGTGATGTTGTACAGCAGGATCGTGAAGCTCATGATGAACCCCTGAACCACCAGCAGCGGAAAGGCGAGCGCTGGCACGAGGGAGATCGCGGGGAGGAAGAACGGCGCGACGCTGAAGGCGATCGCGCTGATGGGGATCGCCCGCGCTTCGCCGAGCCAAGCCATGATCCGCGGCGTCACCACGGCGCCGACAAGGCCGCCGACCGCCGACAACGAGAACACGATGCCGAACATCTGAGGGCTCAGGCCCAACTCGCGCAGCACGAAGATCGGCACGAGGGTCTGCGCGATCATTCCGAAGAAGTTCGCGGTGCCCGTTGTGCCAACGATGCGGCGCAGCAGCGGATTGCCGAAGACCCAGCGAAGGCCCTCGCCGATCTCGTGGACGAGGGGCCTGCGATCCTCGGCCGGGCGGGGCTTCTCGTGGTCGCGGGTGAAGAGCAGGGCGATGAAGGAGGCGACATACGTGCCGACCGTCGCGAAGATCGCGAACGGCGCCGTGAGCACGCCGATGAGCCAGCCGCCGATGCCGGGGCCGGCGATGTTGGCGAGCTCGTAGGTCGATTGCAGCTTGCCGTTCGCCTCGCCGATCTGGTCGGTGCGCACGAGCGAGGGGATGATGCTCTGGTACGAGACGTCGAAAAACACCGTCGCGACGCCCATGATCAGGGCGACGACGATCATGTGCCAGATCTCCAGCACTCCGAGCAGCGCGAGCACCGGGAGCGTGACGAGCGCCACTGCCCGGACCACGTCCGCCCAGATCATCACGCGCCGCTTGCGCATGCGGTCGATCCACGCTCCGGCGGGGAGACCCACCACGAGGAAAGCCGCCACCTGCGCCGCGTTGAGCAGCCCGACCTCCCACTCCGTCGCGTTGAGCATCAGCACCGCGAGCACCGGGATGGCGAGTTCGGTGATCTGCGCGCCGAACTGGCTGAGCGCCTGTCCTGACCACAGTGTGAGGAAGTTGCGGTCGCGCCACAGCGAACCCTTCGGCGCCGGCGTGGCGGAAGCGCCGGCCGCAGCATCCTGATCCGCTTCGATCGCCTCGTCCACAGCAGCACGCGACGTGAGCGTCGATGCCTCGGCCCGGGCCTCCGCGAGCACGGCGTCGTCGACCTCCTCGGCCTCGCGGACCTCATCTGATTGGGACATGTCAATCAGTGTCCGTTACTGATTGAGATCTGTCAATCAGTCTTGTACGCTGGCCCCGTGACAGGGGATCGCGAGGAGCGGATCGAGCTGCGTCACGGGGATCCCGAGGCGGAGGCGCGGATGCGCGCCCTCAGCTCCCCGCTGCGCCTGCGGGTGCTGCGGCTGTGCGCGTTCGAGTCGCGCACGAACAAGGAGCTCGCCCAGCTGCTCGGCGTGAATCCGGGCACGATGCTGCACCACGTGCGCACCCTCGTGCAGACCGGCTACCTCGCCGCCGAGGCCGAGCGCAGCGGCGCCCAGGGCGCGCGCGAGGTGCCGTACCGCGCCACCGGGCTGTCGTGGCGCACCTCGATGCCGGGGGGCTCGCCGGTGCTCATCGAGACGTTCCTGCAGCAGATCGAGGGTGTCGACCCCGACGATCTCGACACGACGTGGATGGGCCTGAAGCTCACGCCCGAGCACCTGCACGAGTTCCGGCAGCGCCTCTACGAGCTCGTCAACGAGTTCAAGCAGCGCGGCCCCGACCCCGACGGCGAGACGTACTCGTTCTTCAGCACGCTCCACCCCGACGAGAACCCGCCGGCCCTCTCCTGACGCCCGTTCTTGCGGTTCGCAGAAGGGCGCCAGAACTTCTTCGGATGACGGATGCTGCGGCCCGCGGCATCCGTCATAGAAAGAGTCCATGACCACGACGACGGCCGACCTCTTCGACGAACGCGGCGACGAGCTCGACTCGCTCGCGCTGCAGCTGCACGACTTCGGAGGGTGTGTCGCGTTCGACGGGCCGATCCGCACGGTGCGGTGCCATCGCGACAACGCGCTCGTGAAGGCGCTGCTCGCCACCCCGGGCGACGGTGCGGTGCTCGTGATCGACGGCGGCGGTTCGCTCGAGTCCGCGCTGGTGGGCGATCTCATCGCGGCGTCCGCGGTCGAGAACGGCTGGGCGGGGATCATCGTGCACGGCGCGATCCGTGACCGGGTCGCGATCGGTGGGCTCGACCTCGGTGTCAAAGCCCTCGGGTCGAACCCGCGCAAGAGTGCGAAGGCTGGCGTCGGCGAGGTCGACGTGCCGGTGGTCATCGCGGGCGTCGCGTTCGTCCCGGGCCTGCACGTGTGGGCCGACGCCGACGGGGTGCTCGTCGAGCGGTGACCCCGCGCGCGCGGGGGTGGTGCGCGCAGCGCGGTGCGCTCGTAGGGTGGGGCTGATGTCCAGTACCGACGGGACGCCCGCCCGCTACCTCGCCCGGGCCATAGAGATCGCGACCGAGAACGTCCGCAATGCGGGCGGACCGTTCGGCGCGGTCGTGGTGTCGGCGGACGGCCAGGTGTTCGAGGGCGTGAACCGCGTCACCGCCGACCTCGACCCGTCGGCGCACGCCGAGGTCGTCGCGATCCGGCGGGCATGCCAGGGACTGGGGACGTTCGACCTCACCGGAGCGACGCTCTACACGAGCTGCGAGCCGTGCCCGATGTGCCTGGGCACCGCGCTCTGGGCCCGGGTCGAGCGGGTGTACTTCGCCGCCGACCGCGAGGACGCCGCCGCCGCGGGCTTCGACGACGCGGTCTTCTACCGCTACTTCGACGGGCACCCCGAGCACCGCGACATCATGCCCGTGGAGTCGATCGAGCTGGTCCCCGAGCATCGGATCTCGCCGTTCACCGAGTGGGGCCAGACCTCGACTCGCATCGAGTACTGACGGGGCGCTCGTCCCGGCGTCCGTCCGCCGACGCCCGTGCCATCGGCCGCCGGCGCCCCCGCCTTTCGCGACGAGACCTCACAACAGCACCGCAGCCGCGCCGAGCGCGGTGCTATCGTGCGGTCTCGCCGCCTGGGGTGGGCGGAGGGGGTGCGGGTGGGCCCGGGGCCAAACGTCACGTGCGAGAGTCGCACGGACCTTCGGTCGCCCGCTCGTGTGACGAGACCTCACAACAGCACCTGAAACTGCGTCGATCCCGGTGCTATCGTGCGGTCTCGCCGCGGGTGGCGACGGGGGCGGCCTGCTCGATCAGCTGCAGCAGCTGGGCCGACACGCTCACGGCGATCGTGGCGGGCTGCTTGCCGGGGATCTCGCGGAGGCCGATCGGCGTCGTGACCCGGGCCAGGGCGGCGTCGTCGTGGCCCGCCTCGTGCAGGCGCGCGCGGAAGCGGGCCCACTTCGAGTGCGAGCCGATGAGGCCGACCGAGGCGATGCCCTCGGTCCGCAGCGCCTGGTCGACGATCGCAAGGTCCTCGGCGTGGTCGTGCGTCATCACGAGCACGTGCGTCCCGGCCGGCACCGACGCGAGAACCGCCTCGGGCACCGGCGCGTGGTGCACGTGAACCCCCGCGACGGCGTCCGCGAGCGGCCCCGGCACCCCGTCCACGCCCAGGCGCGACGGCGACAGCATCCCGAGACGAGAGTCGACGAGGTGCAGGTCGAGGTGCTGGCGCGCGAGGATCCGCGCGACCTCCAACCCGACGTGTCCCATCCCGAACACCGCGACCGACGGCACGACCCGCACCGGCTCGAGCATGAGCGTCACCTCTCCTCCGCAGCACTGCACGCCGTACTCCGTGGTCTCCCTGTCGCTCAGGGTGAGCGTCAGCAGCTCTGGCTCGGCGGTGCCCGACGCGAGCATCGCGCGGGCGCGCGCGAGCGCGGTCGCCTCGAGGTTGCCGCCGCCGATCGTCTCGAAGACCTCGCCCGGCGAGACGACCATCTTGGCTCCACCATTGCGCGGGGCATGGCCGCGCACCATTGCGAGCGTCACGATCACCGCGGGCGTGCGGGCGTCGCGCAGACCCCGCACCGCATCGAGCCAATCCATGGCGTCAGCGCTCCGTGGTGATGACGGTATCGCGTTCGCCGTCAGTTAGGGAGCGGGAGACGGATGCTGCGCCTCCGCGTCCGTCTTGCCTGTCGGCGTCCGCATCGCCCGTCGACGACTCGGGTCCGCCGTCAGAACCCCCGGCGTGTCCGCCGCCCACGGTCACTCCCTGGCCGACGGCAGCACCCGCGGTCGCAGCATCCATCCCGTCCGGTGACACGGATGCCGCGTCCCCGGCACCACGCGCGGCCTCTACCGCCCAGAACACCGCCTCGGGGGTCGCGGGCGACGCGAGCTCGACCGCACGACCGCCCGGCCCGAAAGCGCCGATCGCCTGCCGCAGCGCCTCGCGCACGCTGAAGGCGAGGAGCAGCGGCGGCTCGCCCACGGCCTTGGAACCGTACACGGCGCCGTCCTCGCGCGCGTCGTCGAAGAGCGCGACGTGGAACTCCTCGGGCATCTCGGAGAAGCTCGGCAGCTTGTAGGGGCTCGCCGAGGGGGTCTGCAGGCGCCCGCGCGTCGGCCCGTCGCCGGTGTCCCAGCGCAGCTCCTCGAGGGTCAGCCACCCGGTGCCCTGCACGAACCCGCCCTCGATCTGGCCGATGTCGAGCAGCGGCGACAGCGAGTCGCCGACGTCGTGCACGATGTCGACGCGGCGCAGGCGGTACGCCCCGGTGAAGCCGTCCACCTCGACCTCCGCGGCGGCGCAGCCGTACGCGAAGTACTTGAACGGCGACCCCTGCTGGCGGTCGGCGTCCCAGTGCAGCCCCTCGGTGCGGTAGTAGCCCGCGGCGAACAGCTGCACGCGCTGCAGGTACGCCGCGCCGACCACCTCGGTGAACGTCAGCCGCCCGCCCCCGAGCGCCGACACCCACCCGTCCGAGAACCGCACGTCGCGCGCGTCGACGCCGAGCAGGCGCCCGGCGACGGCGGCCAGCCGGCCCCGGATCTCCTCGCACGCGAGCTTGACGGCGCCGCCGTTCAGGTCTGCGCTCGACGAGGCGGCGGTGGCCGACGTGTTGGGCACTTTGTCGGTGCGGGTAGGCGCCACGCGCACGGCCTCGAGCGGCACGCCGAGCGCGGTCGCGGCGACCTGCAGCATCTTGGTGTGCAGGCCCTGGCCCATCTCGGTGCCGCCGTGGTTGATCAGCACCGAGCCGTCCTTGTAGACGAGCACGAGGGCGCCGGCCTGGTTGAACGACGTGAAGGTGAACGAGATGCCGAACTTCACCGGCGTCATCGCGAGGCCGCGCTTGCGGTCGGGGTGTGCGGCGTTGAACTGTGCGATCGAACGCAGGCGAGCGTCGAGGTCCGAGGCCCCGCGCAGCCGCTTCCAGATCGCGGAGAGACGCCCGGCGTCCTTGACGAGCTGGCCGTAGTGCGTGGCCTGACCGGCGCGGTAGAAGTTCTTCTCGCGCAGTTCGAGCGGATCGATCCCGAGCACGGGTGCCGCGCGACCCAGGATCTCTTCGATGAGGAACACGCCCTGCGGGCCGCCGAAGCCGCGGAACGCCGTGTTCGACGGCTTGTGCGTCTGCGCGACGCGACCGTGCACCCGCACGTTCGGGATCCAGTAGGCGTTGTCGACGTGGCAGAGCGCGCGGCCGAGCACCGGCTCCGAGAGGTCGAGGCTCCAGCCGCCGTCGGCGGTGAGGGTCGCGTCGAGCGCCTGCAGGTACCCGTCGGCGTCGAACCCCGCCCGCCAGGCCAGGTGGAACGGGTGGCGCTTGCCCGACATCGTGATGTCCTGCGTTCGGTTCAGCCGCAGGCGCACCGGGCGGCCGGTGAGCTTCGCGCCCAGCGCGGCGATCGCCGCGAACCCGTGCGGCTGCATCTCCTTGCCGCCGAAGCCGCCGCCCATGCGCAGGCACTCGACGGTGACCTCGCTCGACGCGATGCCGAGCACGTGCGCGACGATCTCCTGCGTCTCGGACGGGTGCTGCGTCGAGCACTCCACGAAGGACCGCCCGTCCGCGTCGCGCACCGCGAACGAGGCGTGGGTCTCAAGCGAGAAGTGCTCCTGCCCGCCGACCGTGGTCTCGCCCTCGAACACGAAGGCGGAGGATTCGAGAGCGGATGCCGCGTCCCCGCGCGCGATCGTCCGCGCGACGCCCTGGAACGACCCGGCGGCGATCGCCTCCTCCACCGTGATCAGCGACGGCAGCGGCTCGTACGACACCGTGACGGCGGCCGCGCCGCGGCGCGCAGCATCCGTCGTCTCGCCCAGCACCCACACCAGCGCATGCCCGAAGAACATCGCCTCGCTCGGGAAGAGGGGCTCGTCGTGCTTGACCCCCGCGTCGTTGAGGCCCGGCACGTCGGCGGCGGTCAGCACCCGCACGACCCCCGGCACGTCGTAGGCGGGCGCGACGTCGACCGTGACGCGGGCATGCGCGACGGTCGACGGCACCGGCCAGGCGGTCAGCACGCCGTGGGACCGGGCGGCGACGTCGTCGGTGTAAACGGCGGCGCCGGTGACGTGCAGCGCCGCGCTTTCGTGCACCGCGGGGCGGCCGACGACCGGGTTCTCGGGACGATCGGCGAGGGAGCTCATGCGATCGCCTCCCGTTCGTCGGCCGACGCCGCGAACAGCGCCGGGAGCGCCGTGCCGAGCATGTGTGCGCGATACGCGGCGCTCGCGCGGTGATCGTCGAGCGGCGTCCCCTCCTGTTGCAGGACGACGGATGCTGCCGCCACCGTCGCGGCGGTCCACGGGCGTCCTTCGAGGGCGTGCTCGGTCGCGTACGCGCGAAGAGGCGTCGCGGCGACGCCGCCGAGGCCGATGCGCGCGTTCGACACGACACCGTCGTCGACCTCGAGCGCGAAGGCGACGGCGACCGACGAGATGTCGTCGAACCGCCGCTTCGCGATCTTGTGGAACGCCGTCACGCCGGGCGGGGGAAGCGGGATGCGCACAGCGCGGATGAGCTCATCCCGGCGCCGGACCGACGTGCGGTACCCCGTGAAGAACCCGGAGAGGTCGACCTCGCGCTCGCCGTCGTCGGCTGAGACGAGCAGGACGCTCGCCCCGAGCGCGAGCAGCGCGGGCGCGGCGTCGCCGATGGGGGATGCGGTGCCGAGGTTGCCGCCGAGGGTGGCGCGATTGCGGATGAGGCGTGACGCGAACTGGGGCAGCAGCTGCGCGAACAGCGGGATCTGCGCGCCGACGCCGTGCTCGATCTCGGAGAGCGGCACGGCGGCGCCGATCTCGACGACGTCGGCCGCGGCCTCGACCCCGCGCAGCTCGGGCAGCCGGTCGATCGCCACCACGAGCGGTGCGCGGGCGGCGCGCAGGTTGACGTCCACGCCCCAGTCCGTGCTGCCGGCGACCGCGATCGCGTCCGGTTCGTCCCGCAGCAGGTGGAGCGCGTCGTCCAGGCTCGCCGGCCGCACGAAACGGCCGTCGCCCGCTCGCACGTCGGTGGGGACCGCGGGCGGCGCCGGCTCGCTCAGCCTCTGCGTCAGCGGATCGTCGGGCCGCGGCATCCCGAGCCCGAAAGCCGCGTCGCGAATCGGCCGGTAACCCGTGCAGCGGCACAGGTTGCCGCTCAACGCGTGCAGGTCGAACCCGTTCGCCCCGTGCTCGGCGCTCGCCGTGCCGGCGGCGCGGTCGGCGCGGTAGAACTCGGCGGCCATCGCGCACGCGAAGCCCGGCGTGCAGTAGCCGCACTGCGAGCCGCCGGCGGCCGCGAGCTGCTGCTGCACCGGATGCAGGTCGTCGGGCGAACCCAGCCCTTCGGAGGTCACCACCTCCTGCCCGACGAGTGCGTGCACGGGCACCAGGCAGGCGTTGACGGGGGTCCACACGGTGCCGCCATCGGGGCCCGCCGTCGCGAGCAGCACGGCGCACGCGCCGCACTCGCCCTCGGCGCAGCCCTCCTTCGCGCCGGTCAGTCCGAGACCGCGCAGCCAGTCCAGCGCGGTGGCGTGCGCGACCGCGCCTGCGAGCGGAACGACCCGCCCGTTGACTGTCACAGCGTCGTCACGGTTCGTGCGGATGCCCGGAGTCTACGCCGCGGCTCCCACGCAGCGAAGGTGCGCCGCGACCCCTCTGGACAGGCCTCGCGGGCAAGAGGATCGTGGGCCTGGGCATACACACTGGGAGGCTGTCATGTTCACACCCGATCGGCCGTTCTCGAGCTTCGCCGTACCCGACATCGGCGCAGCCGCGGCCTTCTACCGCGACACCCTGGGGCTCGACGTCACCGTCTACGAAGAGATGGGCGGAGGCTTCACCATCGCCCTCCCCGGCGAGGGAAGCATCTTCGTCTACCCGAAGGAGGACCACGAGCCCGCCGTGTTCACGATCCTCAACTTCAGCGTCGCCGACGTCGACGCCGCCGTCGACGACCTCAACAAGCGCGGCGTCGTGACGAAGATCTACACCGACCCCGACTACGGCACCGACGAGAAGGGCATCGCGCGCGGCTTCGAAGGCGGGCCCGACATCGCGTGGTTCAAGGACCCCGCGGGCAACGTTATCTCGGTCGGCCGCATGGAGCCGCAGATGATGGGGGAGATGTAGCGGCGAGACGGATGCTGCGACCCGCGGTCTCTCGGACTGTCACGGCAGCGCGGGCCACCGCTCAGGGCCGAGCGCGGGTGTCCCGCGTGGGCGATCCGCCGACACCGGCTCTGGACAGCCAATGTGGACGCCGTATACATTTGCGACGTGCCCCAGGTGATCCTGCACGCGTCGATGTCGGTCGATGGCTTCGCCACCGGTCCCGACGACGACCTCACCGTGCTCCACGGCTGGGCGTTCGGCGACCCGACGATGGCGATGCACCCGCAGGTCACCGCCGAGTTCTTCGACGGCGGCGCCGTGATCTTCGGCGCCCGCACACTGCGCGCGGGCGACGCGGCCTGGGGCGATGAGGAGATCTTCCCGATGCCGGTGTTCGTCCCCACGCACGAACGGCGTGATCCGGTGGTGCGCAACGGCGCCCTGTTCACCTTCGTCGACTCCGCGGAGGAGGCCCTGCACAGGGCGCGCGAGGCTGCCGGCGAACGCGACGTGTACGTCATGGGCAGCGCCGACGTCGCACGGCAGCTGATCGCCATCGACGCCGTCGACGTCTTCGAGCTCGCGATCACCGCGGTGCTCCTGGGCGCCGGGGTCAAGCTCTTCGACCGGCTTCCGCACCTGCCGCTCCGGCTCGAGCCGGCGCGCGTGCTGGAGTCCCGGCGGATCACCCACATCAGGTACGACGTGCTGCCGACCGGGCAGCAGCGCGAGCAGGGGAGAGCAGCGGGATGAGACCACTTCGATACGCGATCAACGTCACCCTCGACGGCTGCGTGCATCACGAAGCCGGGGTCGCGCCCGACGAGGAGTCGATGCGCTACTGGACTGCCGAGATGGAACGAGCCGATGCGCAGCTCTTCGGCCGGGTGACGTACCAGATGATGGAGTCGGCGTGGCGAGAACCGGCGTCGGGGGAGTGGCCCGACTGGATGCGCGAGTGGGAGATCCCGTTCGCACGGGCCATCGATCGCACGAAGAAGTACGTCGTGTCGAGCACTCTCGCCGAGGTCGACTGGAACGCCGAGCTGGTGCGGGGCGACCTGAGGCAAGCCGTCGAGCAGCTCAAGCAGCAGCCCGGCGAGGGGCTGTCCGTGGGCGGCGTGACGCTCCCCCTGGCCCTCGCGGACCTGGGGCTGATCGACGAGTACGTGTTCGTCGTGCAGCCGGTGCTCGCCGGTCACGGGCCGACGCTCCTCGCCGGTCTGCGCGAACGCGTGCAGCTAGAGCTGGTGGACCGCCGGGAGTTCGGGTCCGGGGCGGTCGCTCAGCGGTATCGGCCGGTGCGCAGCCAACCGTGATCTCTTGCATGCCCAGGCGAACGGCACTGCGATCGGAGGCCTCCCGCCAGGCCACGATCAGCGCCCCGAGGTCCCTGCGCAGGATCCGCACCGCTCAAGGTGTCGATCCCGTGGTGACCGGCGGTGCCGCGTAGACCTCCATCTGCGTGCCCTCGCGCACGAACTGCAGTGAGGTTCCTTCGGGGAACTCATCGCGCAGCGCCCGGGGCGACAACGACGTGATCTCCATCGAAGCGTTCGCCGGGAACGCCGCTGCACCGCAGCCGCCCGCAGCGAACCCCGAGCCGTCCGGAGCGGTGAGAACGGCGAGGCACGACTGCGAGCCTCCGACGTCGGTGCGGCGGTCGTAGGCGACCACGGTCAGGCCGTGGAACTCCTCGTAGCGACGGCCGTCATCGGGGCGCACGCCGAACATCTCGTTCGGCCACTCGGCGCCCGCATCCACAGGCAGCACGGCGACCCGCTCAGGCGCCCCCGGCTGCACGAGCGACGACAACCCGATGCCGAGCACGACACCCACGACGACTCCTGCGGCGGTCCAGAGCACGGGGATGCGCCTGCGCCACCACACCGGCTGCTCGACGGCCGCACCGGGCGCATCCGCACCCACGGCTGCCGCCCCCGCCTCCACTGACTCGTGTCCCGTGCCGACGGGGCCGGTCGCTCCGACCGCCGTCGGTTCCACCCGCGGTTCGACGGTCAGCGGTGGGGCCGACGCATCGCCACCGTCCTCTGCCGCGCGGGCTTCGAGCTCGCGCAGCCGGGCCAGTGCGGCGGCGTCCTCGTGGATGTCGGCGTGCGGTCCGTACGCACGAGTCCGAAGAGCGCGAAGCTCCTCGAGGTGAGGATCGTTCGTCGATGTCATCGGCGCCATTCTGCCGCACCACGACGCGCCCGAGGTGCGGGAGTGCCGCGGCCCGGCGCAACGCGCCGGGCCGCAGCATCCATCATCCGAAGTCAGCCGGCGAGGGCCTCCGAGAGCTTCACGCGGCCGCCCATGCGCAGCAGCGAATTCTCGTAGATGCGGGCGGCGATGAGGATCGCGGCCACGCAGGTCGCCATGAGGATCACGATCGACAGGAGCGGCTCCCACCACTGCGCCTGCCCGAGGAAGATGCGCATCGGCATGCCGACCGGCGCCGAGAACGGCACGTACGACATGATCGCGAGCACCAGCGGGTTGTCGTTGAAGAAGATGACGAGGAAGTACGGCGCCATGACGAGCATGGTGAGCGGCATCGTGGTCGAGCCGATGTCCTCCTGGCGCGACACCATCGAGGCGGCGGCCGCGAACAGCGACGCGAGCAGGATGAAGCCGAACAGGAAGAAGATCGCGAACCAGGCGATCGGCGCGCCGAGGCCCTGCAGGAGCGCGGTCTGGTCGGTCACGGTGAGGCCGATGATCGCGATCGCGGCGAGGATCAGGATCTGGCCCATCGCCAGCACCGTGTTGCCGATGACCTTGCCCGCCAGCAGCGACCGCACCGGGATCGCCGAGATGAGGAGCTCCACCACGCGGGTCTGCTTCTCCTCGACGACGCTCTGCGCGATCGTGCCGCCGAACAGCGACGCGGCGAGCAGGAACACGATGCCGAAGCCGATCGCCGCGATGTAGCCGAGCGCGGCGTTGCCCTCCTCGGGGGCGAGGAGCTCGACCGGCGGCACCTGCGCGAGCTGGAGCAGCAGTGTCGTGGGTGCCGACGACTCGGCGATGACCGCGAACCCGAGCGGCGACGAGGAGTCGCCGACGACCGCGGCGTCGACCTCGCCGTCCGTCACGAGCGCCTCGGCGGCGGCGCGGTCGGCGACGTCGGTGACGTCGAGGCCTTCGGCCTGGGCGACGTACTGCTGCGCGTCGGCGGTGACGGCGACCGGCGTGCCGCTGTTGTTCGCGGCCTGGAAGCCACCCCAGATGACGATGGCCAGCGCGCCGAGGAACAGGATCGCCGTCGAGATGACGAACGCCTTGCTGCGCAGCTTCGAGCCGATCTCGCGCTCGGCGACGAGCCAGATGGCCTGGCCGGCGCCCAGCGCGCTTCCGCCGCGGCGGCTGTCGGTGGTGCTCACTGGATGACCTCCTTGAAGATCTGTGCGAGGGATGGATGCTGCGGCGCGAAGCTCGCGACATCGCCCTGCGCGACCGCCCGGCGCAGCACCCGCTGCGCGGTCTCGTCGCTGTCGGCGTCGAACACCGCGTAGCCGCCGTCGAAGTCGAGCACCTCGACGCCCGGCTCGGTGCGCAGCCACCCGGCGTCGCCGGCCGAGACGAGCTCGAAGCGGCGGGTCGAGTGCTGGGCGCGGAGCGTGTCGCGCGCGCCGGCCGCGCGGATCGTGCCGCCGGCGATGATCACGAGGTCGTCGCACAGCCGCTCGACGACGTCGAGCTGGTGCGACGAGAAGAGCACGGCGGCTCCAGCAGCGGCGCGCTGCTGCAGCAAGCCGGCCACGACGTCGACCGCCAGCGGGTCGAGGCCCGAGAACGGCTCGTCGAGGATCAGCACCTGCGGGTCGTGCACGAGCGCCGCGGCGATCTGCGCGCGCTGCTGATTGCCGAGCGACAGCGTCTCGACGTTGTCGTCGAGGCGCTCGCCGAGTCCGAGCTGCTCGAGCAGCGCGCGGGCGCGGGCTGCGGCATCCGTCTTCGAGAAGCCGTGCAGTCGCGCGAGGTAGGTGATGTGCTCGTGGACCTTCATCTTCGGGTACAGGCCACGTTCCTCGGGCATGTAGCCGAACCGGCGGCGGTCGGATGCTGTCACCTCTGCACCGTCGAGGGTGACGGCGCCGGCGTCGCCGGCGAGCACCCCCAGCACGATCCGCATCGTGGTGGTCTTGCCGGCACCGTTCCCGCCGACGAACCCGGTCAGCCGGCCGGGCTTCACGTCGAACGACACGTCGTCGAGCACGCGGCGACCCCCGTAGCTCTTGCCGATACCGCGTAGCTGCAGCATCCGTCTCTCCTCTCGATCCCCCTGCTGTCGACGCTACGGATGCCGGTGCGCGGCGTCCTCCCCCTTGGGGAGGATTCGTGAGTCCTCCGTCGCGCGGGGGATGAGAGATCTTTCATGCAACGGAATAGATGCCGCGTGCATGTGCTTGCATGGAGGTGGAACGTCCACGGTGGTCCCCACCGGGGACGCCTTTGCTTTTCTAGGAGTACGTACATGTCCGAGCGGACCATCGGCTACATCGTCGGCAGCATCTCGTCGACCTCCATCAACCGTCGCCTGGCGAAGGCGCTCGAGCGTCTCGCGCCCGAGGGAACCACGCTCGTCGAGATCCCCATCAAGGACCTCCCCTTCTACTCGCCCGACTTCGACGCCGACTTCCCCCAGGTCGCGCGCGACTTCAAGCAGGCCATCGCCGACGTCGACGGCGTCATCCTCATCACGCCCGAGTACAGCCGCTCGATCCCCGGCGTGCTGAAGAACGCCCTCGACTGGTCGGCCCGTCCGTGGGGCCAGGGCTCGTTCGACGGCAAGCCCACCGCCGTCATCGGCACCTCGGGCGGCGGCATCGCCACCGCGGCCGCGCAGCAGCACCTCAAGGCGATCCTCAGCCACTACAACGCTCCGACGCTCGGCCAGCCCGAGGGCTACGTGCAGACCACCCCCGGTCTCTTCACCGAGACCGGCGAGGTCACCAGCGAGCAGACCGCCGACTTCCTCATCGGCTATCTCCAGGCCTTCGGCGCACTGGTCGACCGCTACGCCGCGGTTCCCGTCGCCGCCTGATCCCCCGGTCGGCCTCGCCGACCTTCTGTTCCAGCCGATCGGATGCCTCGTCCCCGTCGCCCCTCGCGGGCACCGGGCCGGGGCATCCGTGGTTTGGGGCGCGGTTTCTCCGTTGGGGCGCAGAACGTGCGCCCCACGCGGGCACCGGGCCGGGGCATCCGGGTTTGGGGCGCGATTTCTCCGTTGGGGCGCAGAACGTGCGCCCCAAGGGAGGGAATGCGCCCCGAACCCGGGGGAGGCTCAGGCGAGGCCGTGGTGGTGGGCGTAGACGACGGCGGCGACGCGGTCGCGCGCGCCGGCCCGGGGCATCGGTGGTTTGGGGCGCGATTTCTCCGTCGGGGCGCAGAACGTGCGCCCCAACGGAGGGAATGCGCCCCAAACCCGGGAAGAGACCGGGGTCGAGGTCAGCCGCCGTAGTCGGCGAGGAGCGTGCGGGCACCGTCGGCGAGGGCCGCGATGCGCGCGGCCGCGTCGTCGCGGGAGTCGCCGCGCACGTCGAGGTAGAGCTTGAGCTTGGGCTCGGTGCCGCTCGGACGCACGATGACGCGCGAGCCGTCGGCGAGCCACAGGCGCAGCACGTCACCGGGAGGGAGGTCGTCGACGCCGTCGAGCAGGTCGTCGATGCGCTCGACCTCGACCTCGCCCACCGAGGACGGGCGCCGCTCCCGCAGCGCCGCCATGATCCGGGCGATCTGCGACACGTCCTCGACGCGGATCGAGATCTGGTCGCTGGCGAACGCGCCGAACTGCTCGTCGAACTCGGCCAGCAGGTCGGCGAGGCTCGCGCCCCGCCCGCGAGCCTCGGTCACCAGGCCGAGGATCGCGATCGCTGCCGAGATGCCGTCCTTGTCGCGGACCGTGTCGGGGTTCACGAGGTAGCCGAGGGCCTCCTCGAATCCGAACACGATGCCGGGCGCTCGCGAGATCCACTTGAACCCCGTGAGCGTCGCGTGGAAGTCGAGCCCGTAGTGCTCGGCGACGGCCTCGAGCCCGGGCGACGACACGAGCGAGCACGCGAGCGAGGCGCCTTCGGCGGGTCCGTCGGCGGTCGCGAGCCGTCCGGCGCGCCAGCCGAGCAGGAGGCCGATCTCGTTGCCCGTGAGGCGCCGCCAGCCGCCCTCTGCGGACTCGTCCGGGATCGCCACCGCGAGCCGGTCGGCATCGGGGTCGTTCGCGATGACGAACTCGGCCCCGGCTTCGCGCGCGGCCTCGAAGGCGAGGTCCATCGCGCCGGGCTCCTCCGGGTTCGGGAACGCCACCGTCGGGAACGCGCCGTCGGGCTCGAGCTGCGCCGACACCGGCACCGGCGCGGGGTAGCCCGCGGTCTCGAGGATGCGCGACAGCGTCTCCCAGCCGACCCCGTGCATCGCCGTGTACACCCAGGTGAGGCCCTCGGCCCCCGCGGGCGCGGGCGCGACCGCCGCGGTCGCGGCGACGTACTCCTCCACGACGCTCTCGGTGGCCAGCTCGAACCCGAGCGACCGCGGAACCGTGCTGATGTCGCCGGCCTCGGCGACGCGCGCGATGTGCGCGGCGATCTCGGCGTCGGCGGGCGACACGATCTGCGATCCGTCGTCGGCGCCGCCGAGGTACACCTTGGAGCCGTTGTCGTCGGGCGGATTGTGGCTCGCCGTGACCATCACGCCGGCCGCGGCGCCGACCTGGCGCACGGCGAAGGCGAGCACGGGGGTCGGCAGCAGGCGCGGCATCAGGATCGCGCGAAGCCCCGCGCCCGCGAAGATCTCGGCGGAGTCGCGCGCGAACACGTCGGAGTTGCGACGCCCGTCATATCCGATCACGACGATGGGGGCGTCGTCGAGGATCCCGGGCACCTCCGGCCCCTCGGCCTCGAGCGCGTCGGCCGACGGCGCATGGGTCAGTTCGGGCGCCGACGGCTCCGCGAGTTCTTCCGGAGTGGATGCTGCGTCCCCGGCGCCGTGCGCGGCGTCAGCGCTCGATCCGCCGGCGTCGGACTCGTCTTCGCCGTGATCCGCCGCGGCGGCGGTGTCCGCGCCGTCGGTGTCCGCGCCGTCGGTGTCCCCGGCGTCTGTGTCCGCGAGCGCCTCAGTGTCGTCGGCGCCTGCTTCGGAGTCGGCGTCCTCGGGCATCGGCTCCGTCGGCTCCGCCGGCGTGTCCTCCGAGTCGACCGCTGCTCCCTCGTCCGCGGACTCGTCGCCCGGCACCGCAGGCGCCACCACGACCCCGTCGTCCGCCGCGCTGTCGTGTGCGGCGGATGCAGCATCCGTCTCCGCGTGTGCGGCCGTCGCCTCGACGCCGACCGGCGGAAGCCCCGCCTGCTCGCGCACGTACGCCGCGAGTCCTGCGGCGGCCTGCGCGACGAGCACGCGGTTCATGCGGTTGCTGCCGGCGCCGAGGGCGCCGCGCAGTCCTGCGGTCCCGAAGGCGAGGCGTGCCGAGAAGCGGTCCTCGAGGTCCTCGACGGCGGCGGGGTTGCCCGACTCCGCGGCCTCGATCAGCGCGCGCAGCTCGGCGCGGGTCTCGCCGTCGGGGTCCTGTGCGAGCCACGCGTGCGCACGCGCGAGGACGTCGGCCGCGGCATCCACTCCCGTCGGCACCTCGTCGGGAGCCGGCTCCTGGATCTCGCCGCCGTTCACAGCGCCCCGATCACGCGGGCCAGCAGCGACGAGATGACGGGCTCGGCGTTGCGGCCGGCCTCGAGCACCTCCTCGTGGCTGAGCGGGTGCTTCTGGATGCCCGCGGCCATGTTCGTGATGAGCGAGAAGCCGAGGATCTCCATGCCGGCCTGCCGGGCGGCGATCGCCTCGAGCGCGGTGGACATGCCGACGATGTGCCCGCCGAACGACTTGACCATCTGCACTTCGGCCGGCGTCTCGTACTGCGGGCCGCGGAACTGCGTGTAGACGCCCTCGTCGAGGCTCGCGTCGATGGATCGCGCGAGGTCGCGGAGACGCCGCGAGTACAGGTCGGTGAGATCGATGAAGGTCGCGCCCTCGAGCGGGGTGTCGCCCGTGAGATTGATGTGGTCGCTGATCAGCACCGGGCGCCCCGGGTGCCAGGTCTGCTTGATGCCGCCGGCACCGTTCGTGAGCACCATGGTGCGCACGCCTGCCGCGGCGGCCGTGCGCACGCTGTGCACCACCCGGCGCACGCCGTACCCCTCGTAGTAGTGGGTGCGGGCGCCGATCACGAGCACGCGGCGGCCCTTCGGCGTGACGACGCTGCGGAGGGTGCCGACATGGCCGGTGAGGGCGGGAGCGCTGAAGCCGGTCACCTCGGTGGCGGGGAACGTCGAGGTGGTCTCGCCGATGAGTTCGGCGGCCTTGCCCCAGCCGCTGCCGAGCGTGAGCGCGATGTCGTGGCGCTCGACGCCGGTGATGCGGGCGATGTCCTCCGCGGCGGCGGCGGCGACGGCGAACGGGTCGGCCGTGGGGTCGTCGAGAGGATTGCCGGTGGTGTCTGACATGGGACCACTTTAGGAACGGACGGCGACGAGGGCCAGCGAAGCCGCGTCCGGGCGCGCCCGGGAGTGTCGTGGTGTCGTCCCCGGCCGCTCGGGCAGGGGAGAATGGAATTCATGTCGATCAGCTTCGAGACCACCCAGACCGTCGCCATCCTCGGCGGCGGACCCGGAGGCTACGAAGCGGCGCTGGCCGCCGCCCAGCTCGGAGCCGAGGTGACGGTGGTCGAGCGCGCCGGCATCGGCGGCTCGGCCGTGATCACCGACGTCGTCCCGTCGAAGTCGCTCATCGCGACCGCCGACGCGGCAGTCGCGATCGCGGGCGCCGGCGACCTCGGCGTGCAGCTGTTCGCGAAGGGTAAAGACGGCAAGCCGCTCAAGCCCGAGATCGCCATCAACCTCACCGCGGTCAACAAGCGGCTGCTGACCCTCGCCCGCCAGCAGTCCGACGACATGCGCGCGTCGCTCGCCGAGGCGGGCGTGCGCATCATCTCGGGCCACGGCCGCCTCGAGGGCGACAACGCCGTCGTGGTCTCGACCGGCCCCGGCGGCACCGACTTCGACCGCATCGAGGCCGACACGCTCGTTGTCTCGGTCGGCGCATCGCCCCGTGAGCTCGCCACCGCGAAGCCCGACGGCGAGCGCATCCTCACGTGGACGCAGCTGTACAACATGACGGCGCTCCCCGAGCACCTGATCGTCGTCGGCTCGGGCGTCACGGGTGCGGAGTTCGCCGGTGCGTACATGAACCTCGGCGCGAAGGTCACCCTGGTGTCGAGCCGCGACCAGGTCCTTCCGGGGGAGGACAAGGACGCCGCAGCCGTCCTCGAGCGCGTCTTCAAGCGCGGCGGTATGAAGCTGCTGTCGAAGTCGCGGGCCGACAAGGTCGAGAACACCGGCGACGGCGTGCTGGTGACCCTCTCCGACGGTCGCACGGTCGAGGGCAGCCACTGCCTGATGGCGGTCGGCTCGATCCCGAACACCGCCGGCATCGGCCTCGAGCAGGTCGGCGTGCAGATGACGGAGTCGGGCCACATCCAGGTCAACCGCGTCGCGCGCACCTCGGTGCCCAACATCTACGCCGCCGGCGACTGCACCACGTTCGTGCCGCTGGCCTCGGTCGCCTCGATGCAGGGGCGCACCGCGGTCTTCCACGCACTCGGCGACGTCGTCATCCCGCTCGAGCGCCGCCGCATCACCTCGAACATCTTCACCGCCCCCGAGATCGCCACGGTCGGCTGGCAGGAGAACGACATCGACGCCGGCCACATCAACGGCGTCGTGCACAAGCTGCCGCTGGCAGCCAACCCGCGCGCCAAGATGATGGGCATCAAGGACGGCTTCGTCAAGATCATCGCCCGCGAGGGCAGCGGCACCGTCATCGGCGGTGTGATCGTCGGCCCCCGCGCCTCCGAGCTGATCTACCCGATCGCGATCGCCGTCGAGCGTCGCCTCACGGTCGACCAGGTCTCGCGCGTCTTCGCGGTCTACCCGTCGCTGTCGGGCAGCATCACGGACGCCTCCCGCGCGATGCACGTCGTCGACCACAACGTCTACGGCGGCTGACCTCCACACTCCCCAGGTCTTTCACCGCGCCGCCGGCATGGTGCGCGCAGCGCGCCGGCCGCGGAGGTCTCGCTGAGGTCGCAGCATCCATCGCCCCCTGCTCCGACAGGTCAACCGGGCTTCCACAGGACCGCGGATTCTGGTCGGCTCATGTGGGAGCCCGGTTGACCTGTCGAACAAGGGCGAGGGATGACGGATGCTGCGCCCCGCCGCCCGCGGGGAGTCCGGCGTCAGCCGAGGCCGGTGTTGCTGCGCCAGAGGTCGGCGGCGCGATTCGCGGCGGCGTCCACCAGCGCGCGCAGCTCCGGACGATCGGGCATCGCGAACGACACGTACGCGCCGCGGCCGCCGGCGACGGGGCGGCCATAGGCCTTCACGGCGACCGAGCGGTCGGGCAGCAGGCGCACGGTGAGCGACTGCAGCTCGAACTCCTCGCCGCGGCGGACGTCCGTCCAGCGGAGCTCGGGCGGAATCACGACGTTGATCGCGAGCGCCGACACCTCTGGCGCATCGGCGGTTGCAGCATCCATCCGCTCATCCTGCCCTGGTCCCGTGCCGTTCGGCACCTCCTCCGGGTGGCGCAACACGCGGCATCGCCGAAGCTACCCCGCGTGTCGTGACACCCGAGTCCGCGGCACCGCCTGCGGCCGCCCCTCAGGTGGCGCAACACGCGGGGTCGACGAACTCACCCCGCGTGTCGTGACACCCGAGTCCGCGGCACCGCTTGCGGCCGTCCCTCGGGTGGCGCAACACGCGGCATCGCCGAAGCTACCCCGCGTGTCGTGACACCCGAGTCCGCGGCACCGCCTGCGGCCGTCCCTCGGGTGGCGCATCACGCGGGCTCGACGAACCTAGCCCGCGTGTCGTGACACCCGAATCGGTGCCGCGATGAACGAGCGCGGCGTGCGGGAGATGGATGCTGCGTCCCGAGGCATCCGTCCGCGGTCAGGAGATCGTCAGAAGCTGGTGGCCGGCCGACACCGTCGTGCCGGGGTCGGCATTGATGGCGCCGATGACGCCGTCCTTGTGGGCCTGGATGGGCTGCTCCATCTTCATCGCCTCGAGGACGATGACGAGGTCGCCCTTGACGACCTGCTGGCCCTCTTCGACGGCGACCTTCACGACCGTGGCCTGCATCGGCGACTTCACCGCGTCGCCCGAGGCACCCGCGACGACCGAGGGGGCGTGCGAGCGGCGCGACGGCGGCACGGCGGCCGGGCGTCCGGCGACCCCGACGGGCGCGACGACGCGGTCCGGCAGGCTCACCTCGAGGCGCCTGCCGGCGACCTCGACGACGACGGTGTGGCGTGCCTCCGCAGGAGTCGGCTCGCTGAGCTCGCCGTCCCACGGGGCGATATCGTTGACGAACTCGGTCTCGATCCACCGGGTGAAGACGCCGAAGCGGCCGTCCTCGGCGGTGAACGCGGGGTCGCGCACGACGGCGCGGTGGAACGGGAGCACGGTCGGCAGGCCCGAGACCTCGAACTCGTCGAGCGCGCGGCGCGAGCGCTCGAGCGCCTCGGCACGGTCACGGCCGGTGACGATGATCTTCGCGAGCAGCGAGTCGAACGCGCCCGACACGCTGTCGCCGGCGGTGACGCCGGAGTCCAGGCGGATGCCGGGGCCGCCGAACGTCTTGAACACGTGGATCGGCCCGGGCTGGGGGAGGA
>JAVBUG010000006.1:0-12678 GCA_031555515.1 Microbacterium sp.
TGCAACCAGGTGATCGAGATCTTCGAGCCGACGCCCGAGCGCAAGGTCATCATCAACCTGCCCGCGACCGTCGAGATGGCGACGCCGAACGTCTACGCCGACTCGATCGAGTGGATGAGCCGTCGCCTCGCCCACCGCGAGAACGTCATCCTGTCGCTGCACCCGCACAACGACCGCGGCACCGCGATCGCGGCGGCGGAGCTCGGCTACATGGCCGGCGCCGACCGTATCGAGGGCTGCCTGTTCGGCAACGGCGAGCGGACGGGCAACGTCGACCTCGTCGCCCTCGGCATCAACCTCTTCACGCAGGGCATCGACCCGCAGATCGACTTCAGCGACATCGACCAGGTCAAGCGCACCGTCGAGTACTGCAACCAGCTGCCCGTGCACGAGCGCAGCCCGTGGGCCGGCGACCTGGTCTTCACGGCGTTCAGCGGCTCGCACCAGGACGCCATCAAGAAGGGCTTCGAGGCGATGGAGGCGCGCGCCACAGCCGCGGGCGTCACCGTCGACGAGATCGACTGGGCGGTGCCGTACCTGCCCATCGACCCCAAGGATCTGGGGCGTTCCTACGAGGCGGTCATCCGCGTCAACTCGCAGTCGGGCAAGGGCGGCGTCGCGTACCTGCTGAAGACCGACCACTCGCTTGATCTGCCCCGCAAGCTGCAGATCGACTTCTCGGGCGTCGTGCAGGCCAAGACCGACGCCGAGGGCGGCGAGGTCACGAGCGACCAGATCTGGAAGATCTTCACCGACGAGTACCTGCCGGCGGAGGTCGCCGACGAGCGCTGGGGCCGCTTCGAACTGCTGGCGACCAGCACCCGCAGCGACCTGTCGGGCGACGTCGCACTCGACATCACGCTGCGCGACGGCGACGACCGGTTCGAGGCATCCGGTCGCGGCAACGGCCCCGTCGCCGCATTCCTCGAGATCATCCGCGCACAGGGATTCGACGTGACGCTCTACGACTACGTCGAGCACGCCCTGAGCGCAGGCGGGGACGCGCAGGCGGCCGCCTACATCGAACTCCAGGTCGATGGCGAGCGCCTCTGGGGCGTCGGCATCGACTCGGACATCTCGACCGCATCGCTCAAAGCGATCGTGTCGGGCGTGAACCGCGCCATCCGCACGCGGCAGCGGTCCGGAGCCCTCGCGGGCGTCTGAACGCGAACCGTCGACGGGTGCGCGCGGCTGATCCCGCGCGCACCCGTCGGTGTTCGCCGGCTCTCATGGTCGAGCGGGCGAAGTTCGAAACGCGGATGCCTCAGGGCTTGACGATCGGGATGGTCGAGGTCTCGACGGCCACCTTGCGGCGGTAGAGCGCGCGCTGCTCGGGCAGCGAGATGTCGAAGATCACCGCGAGCAGGCGGATCACCGTCGTCACGACGATGCCGATCACGGCCGCGATGACCACGTTGACGCCGAGCTCCTCCGCCGTCGCGAGGACGAGGCAACCGACGCCTGCCGCAACCGCGTAGAGCGATCCGACGTGCATGATCGCGACCGGCAGGCCCATGATCACGTCGCGGAGGATGCCGCCGCCGACCGCGGCACAGACCCCGACGAAGACGGCGGGCACGAGCGGAAGCCCGAGGACGAGCGCCTTGCTGGTCCCGAACGCGCCGAACAGACCGATGACCAGGGCGTCGAGGCCGACGATGACGGCGTTGAGGCGCTGGAAGAGGCCGGCGAGCAGCATCCCGAACAGTGCCGCGCCGACCGCGGTGAGCAGGTACCAGTTGCTCTGCAGCGTGCTGGGCGTGACGTTCAGGAGCAGGTCGCGGATGAGACCGCCGCCCATGCCCATGACGATGCCGATGATCGCGACGCCGAGCATGTCGAGTCGTCGTTCGCCGCGGAATCCCGACGCGAACAGGGCTCCCTGGATGCCGCCGAGGCCCACGGCGATGAGGTCGGCCCACAGGGGGATCACGAAGACCGGCTCGTTCACCCCTCCATTGTCGATGCCGATCACGGGATGTGAGTGCGCACCGCCGTCATGAACCCGTCGATGTCATCGACCCAGAGCCGCACCGCGTCGATGCGGAACCGGCCCTGCGGGACGCGCACCTCGAGCGGATGCTCGAGCTCGATCCGGACGTTGGCCTCGTTCGCCATGCGGACCGCGTACGTGCGCCCGCCCGGCTCGTCGCTCACCCGCGGCGCCTTCTCGACGACGGACCGGTCGCGCTCGACCGAGCGGACGACCTCCCACGGCAGGTCGAGGTCGAGTTCCGCGCCCTCGCGGACGCGGATGCCGTCGGGGCCGACCGCGTGCGGCCGCGTGAGATAGCCGAAGAGAAGCCCGAGCATCCACGTCACACCCCAGATGCCCAGGATCAGCAGCGGGATCCGCACGTACGGCCATGGATGGACGATGAGGTCGACGATCGGGATCTCGACGGCCGACAGCACGACGAAGATGACGAGGAGGGTCATCACGGGGGAGTGGTACGAGAACGCGCTCGCCCCGGCGGGCACACGCGGTCGGCGGAACACGAGCCGATAGATGCTCCGGTAGACGCCGAGCTCCATGATCCAGGCGCGGCGGGCGAACCGCGCGACCCGGCGCGTCCAGTGCCCGTGTCGCGGGTCGGTGGGCGTGGCCGCGATGTGCGCGGGAGGGTGGACGCCGGTCACGGTGTGTTCTCCAAAGGCCCGGGGCACCCGGCCGCGCGGGCCGCCGCATGCTCCGCGACGACGGCGGTGAGCCGAGCCAGCACGTGCTGGAGCCCGATGACGGTGGCGTCGGCCGTTGCGGGATCCAGACCGTCGACGAGCAGAGCGCCGAACTCCTCGTGCTCGGCGTCCATGCGGGCCATGACGTCGCGCCCGCGCGCGGTGAGTGTGACGAGCACCGCCCGGCGATCCTGCGGGTGGGGGGCGCGCTGGGCGAACCCCGTGGCCTCGAGGGCATCCACCAGCGTTGTGACGTTGCGCGGTGTGACCTCGAGGGCGGCCGCGAGCTCGGCCTGCGTCCGCGGGCCCTGGTGGTGGATCACCCACAGCACATGGACCCGCGACCTCGTGAGTCCCCGACGCTCGAGTTCGCTCGCCTCGTCCGCGGCGAGCACCGCCGACAGCGCCAGCAGAGTGTCGAGAAGCTGAGTGCCAGACATAGTGAACATGCTACACGGTAATGCGACACCGATCGATGAGGCCCCGCCTGTCGATGCGAGCCGGGATAATTGAAGCGTGCCCACCTACCGCGATGAAGTCGTGGTCCTGCGCACCCACAAGCTGGGGGAGGCCGACAGGATCGTGACGATGCTCAGCCGCCGACACGGCAAGCTGCGCGCCGTCGCCAAGGGCGTTCGCCGCACGTCGTCCCGGTTCGGCGCGCGCCTCGAACCGTTCATGGTCGCCGACGTGCAGCTCTACCAGGGGCGGTCGCTCGACATCGTCCAGCAGGCCGAATCGCTCGGTTCGTACGGTGCCGAGATCGTGGCCCACTACGACCGGTACACCTCCGCGCACGCCATGGTCGAGGCAGCCGACCGCCTGAACGAGGCTGAGGCGACTCCTCAGCAGTACCTGCTCCTCGTCGGGGGGCTTCGCGCCCTCTCGCGCGGCGAGCACGCGGCGCGCAGCGTGCTCGACTCGTACCTGCTCCGCGCCATGGCGCTGTCGGGCTGGGCGCCCGGCCTCGGCGAGTGCGCGCTGTGCGGACGCCGCGGACCCCACGACACCTTCGTC
Organism: Microbacterium sp.; assembly: GCA_031555515.1. Taxonomy (GTDB): domain Bacteria; phylum Actinomycetota; class Actinomycetes; order Actinomycetales; family Microbacteriaceae; genus Microbacterium. The sequence goes on from JAVBUG010000006.1 coordinate 3,697, forward strand.
GCCCAGCAGGGCGGCATCGTCTGCCGCGACTGCGCCCCGACCGGGGCCGCCCGCGTCGACGCCGCCACCGTCTCGCTCCTCCAGTCGCTGATGGCGGGGGAGTGGGACGTGGTGGATGCCGCGTCCCCGGGGTCGACCGCCGCGGCGTCGGGGCTCATCGCGGCCTATGCGCAGTGGCACCTCGAACGCGGCATCCGTTCGCTCTCCCATGTCTCGGCAGCCCCGCAGGAAGGCCCCAGGTGACCCCGAAGCCCTATACGCACCGCGACGCGGTGCCGTATCGTCCGCTCGACTGGACCGGCGTCTACCCGCCCGAGTACCCCCGTGGCGCCGTGCCCAACCACGTCGCCATCGTCATGGACGGCAACGGCCGCTGGGCCAACCGCCGGGGTCTCACGCGCATCGAGGGGCACAAAGCTGGGGAGGCGGCGCTGCTCGATGTGGTCGCCGGCGCGATCCAGGCGGGTGTCAAACACCTCTCGGTGTACGCCTTCTCGACCGAGAACTGGTCGCGCTCACCCGACGAGGTGCGCTTCCTCATGGGCTACAACCGCGACGTGCTCCATCGGCGGCGCGATCAGCTCAACGAGTGGGGCGTGCGCATCCAGTGGGCCGGCCGCAAGCCGCGCCTCTGGGGGAGCGTCATCAAAGAGCTCCAGTTCGCCGAGCAGCTCACCACCGGCAACGACGTGCTGACCCTGACGATGTGCGTCAACTACGGCGGGCGCATCGAGCTGGTCGACGCGATGCGCTCGATCGCCGACGACGTCGCAGCGGGCCGGCTGAGGCCCTCGGCCGTGTCGGAGAAGCTCATCCAGCGGCGGCTGTACCGCCCCGACATGCCGGATGTCGATCTGTTCCTCCGCTCGAGCGGCGAGCAGCGCACGTCGAACTTCCTGCTGTGGGAGTCGGCGTACGCGGAGTTCGTGTTCCTCGACACCCTGTGGCCCGACTTCACGCGCGAGGACCTCTGGCACGGCATCGACGCCTATCTCGGCCGCGATCGCCGTTTCGGCGGCGCCGTGGACGCCCCCGACGCCGCCACGACCTGACCTCACGCCTGCGTCCGACGGGGTATCCAGCGAGTCCTCGCGCCCTCATCATTGACGTGAGCCGTGCATGCGGCCGGTCAGGAGGCGCGTCATGGCGCTGTCAGGGCCTCGGGTGGGCCTCGCCGCGATCCTGAGCCTTGTCGCGGCCTTCGCCCTCGCAGGCTGCGGGACGCCGGTGACCAGCGAGGACGCGGGACCCACCACGTCGGCGAGCCCTTCCGCGTCCGCGGAGCCCACCGACGAGGTCACTGCCGAAGGGGAGACCGACACCGGCGGTGAGGACCAGGGGCAGGCGGATTCCGACGGCGGAGAGGATCCCACCCAGGATCGCGTCCGCACCGGCCCCGTCGCCCAGTACGGCGGACCCGCTTACGGCGATCAGGGCACGGCCGAGGTGCTCGCGCCGGGGGTCTGGTGCAAGACCATCGCGGTGTTCTGGGGCGGCGACGCGGTGCCGGACGGCGTCAGCTTCACGTTCGAGAACGCCGTGACCGATCGGGCCGGCCTGCGGGTCGACGGCGGGGTCTGCGGAACCCGCGGCGCCGACCGCTCCTGCCTCGGCATGCTCGTCGCGGCGAACGAGTCCGGCATCTTCTGCAGCCTCGTCCTCCGCCCCGGCGGCGACTTCCAGGACGGCACCGCGATCACCTTCCGCGGCACGCTCGAGTGCCCGACCGCAGAGATCTGCGACGAGGTCGCGGCACGCACGGTCGACCCGGGGCCGCCGATCATCGTCAACGACCCGGAGCCGTCCGCCGAGCAGGACCCGGAACAGGTCGAGGACCCGGATCAGGAGGAGCCGCAGCCCTCCGACACGCCCACCACAGAGGTGGACGGCTGATGGCACCTCACCCGCCTGCTGCAGCACCGCCCGATCCTGCGACCTCGACGGCGACGGATCCCGCGGACGACGGGGCCCCCGCGCCCGCTGCCGGCTCCTCCGCACCGACGCCCGAACAGCCGCTCCGGGTCGACCCCGGGCTCGGCTTCGAGAAGTGGATGGGATTCCTCTCGTCCTTCGTGGCCCCGCTCACCATGGTCACCGCGCTGCTCTTCTACTTCGGCTATGTGTCGACGCGCGAGTTCTTCCGCTACTTCGGCGTCGACGTCGACATCATCGGGCTGAGCTCGCAGGAGTTCGTGATGCGCAGCCCCGGCGCGCTGTTCGTCCCGGTCATGGTCCTCACCCTGCTCGCCGCCGCGGCGATCCTCGGCCACCGGGCCCTGCGGAGGTGGCTGCGTGCTCACGAGCGTCCGGCTCAGCGCCGCGTGATCGGCGTCCTCGCCTGGACCGGGATCGGCTTCATCCTCGCGGGGCTCGTCCTGGCCTTCCTCGTGCCGTTCCTGCCGGGATGGACGTACGGTCAGCTCCTGACCCCGTTGTTCCTCGCGATCGGCGCGGGGCTCGCGGCATACGCCTCGGCCACCGTGCGCGCCCTCGACCGCTCGAGCGGCGGCCGCGGCGTCGTCGTGCTCCTCGTCCTGGTGATGATCGCCGGCACGTTCTGGTCGACAGCGACCATCGCGCAATGGTGGGGCCGCGGTCAGGCACGCTCCCTCGCCGCCGACCTCACGACGCTCCCCGCCGTCGTGCTCGACACCCCCGAGCGGCTCTACCCGGGCAATGACGCCATCACCTTCCAGAAGCTCGGGGACGAGGCATCCGTCGAAGATCCTGCAGCCGCGGCGCCGACGTTCGCATACCGATACTTCGGGCTGAGGCTGCTCGCGCAGGGCGGCGGGCGCCTCTACCTCGTGCCCGACACGTGGTCGCCGGATGCCTCGACCCTGGTGGTGCCGTACGACGACGTGCGGGTGCGGTTCCGGTTCGTGCCCGACGCCGATCCGCCCGTTCCCTGAGCATCAGCACTGGACCGACGCATTCGGCGGAATAGATGCGCGGACGCGTGCGGTTGTCCTCAGCATGACGGACGCCATCAAGATCGACGTGTGGAGCGACATCGCCTGCCCCTGGTGCTACATCGGCAAGCGGAATCTCGAGAACGGGCTGGCCGCGGCATCCGCGGACGACGACGCCCCCGCCGTGGAGGTGACGTACCACTCGTTCGAGCTGTCGCCCGATACGCCCGTCGACTTCGAGGGCGACGAGCTGGACTTCCTCGCGAAGCACAAGGGCATGCCGCGCGCCCAGGTGCAGCAGATGCTCGAGCGCGTGACCGGCGTCGCCGCCGACGCGGGGCTCGAGTACCGCTTCGACCTCCTCAAGCACACCAACACCGTGAAGGCCCACGAGCTGCTGCACTTCGCGAAGGAGCAGGGTCGCCAGCACGAGCTCGCCGAGCGCCTCATGGCTGCGTACTTCACCGAGGGCCGCCACCTCGGCCGAGAGGACGAGCTGGTCGACCTCGCGACGGATGCCGGGCTCGACGACGCCGCCGCGCGCGAGGCGCTGCAGAGCGGCCGCTACCTCGACGCGGTCCGCGCCGACCAGGCACAGGCCGCGGCCTACGGGATCAACGGCGTGCCCTTCTTCGTGATCGACGGCAAGTACGGCGTGTCGGGCGCGCAGCCTGCCGAGGCCTTCGCGCAGATCGTGCGGCAGGTGTGGTCCGAGCGCCGCGAGCCCGCCGAGATCGACGCCTGATCCACCCACGAGACCGGCCCGCCGCGCCGTTTCGCGGCGGGCCGTTCGGCGTCTCAGCGGTCAGCGGGGAAGGTTCGCCTCGATGACCTCGACGATCGCCGGATCGTCGGGCTTCACGTTCGGACGGAAGCGGTGGATGCCGCCTCCCGGCGTCAGCACGAACTTCTCGAAGTTCCAGACGATCGGGCCTTTCTTACCCTCGGCGTCACGCGACTTCTTCAGCGCCTTGTAGACGGGGGCGGCACCCGGACCGTTCACCTTCACCTTGTCGAAGACCGGGAAGGTCACGCCCCACGTCACCGAGCAGTACTCGAGGATCTCCTCCATCGACCCGGGCTCCTGCCCCATGAACTGGTTGCACGGGAAGCCCAGCACCGTGAAGCCGCGATCGGCGTATGCCCGCTGCAGCTGCTCGAGCTGCTCGTACTGCGGAGTCAGGCCGCACTTGGACGCGACGTTGACGACGAGGAGCACCTGGTCCCCGTACTCGGACAGGGTCGCGGTACCGCCGTCGGCGGTGTCGAAGGGGATCTCGCGCAGGTCGGTGATCGTGGCCTCGGTCATGCCTCCAGGCTAAGCGCTCTGCACAGGGGAGCGGCCGTTCAGCCAAGGGACGGATTCCTGTAAGAGAATGGAAGCGTGACGACTGCCCTCGCCCCCGCGCGCGCCCTGCGCATCGGGCCCATCGAACTCGACGCCCCCGTGGTGCTCGCGCCGATGGCGGGCATCACCAATACGGCGTTCCGCCGTCTCTGCCGCGAGTACGGCGCCGGCCTCTACGTCAGCGAGATGATCACGACGCGCGCTCTCGTCGAGCGCAACGCGACGACGATGCGCCTGATCACGCACCACGAGTCCGAAACCCCTCGCTCGATCCAGCTCTACGGCGTCGATCCCGCGACGACCGAGGCTGCCGTGCGCCTCCTCGTCGAGGAGGACCGCGCCGATCACATCGATCTGAATTTCGGATGCCCCGTCCCGAAGGTCACCCGCAAGGGCGGCGGGGCGGCGCTCCCGTGGAAGCTCGGCCTGTTTCGTGACATCGTCACGCGCGCGGCACGCGCCGCCGGCGACATCCCGCTCACGGTCAAGATGCGCAAGGGCATCGACGCCGACCACCTCACCTACCTCGACGCCGGCCGCATCGCCGAGGACGCCGGCGTCGCCGCCGTCGCCCTGCACGCACGCACCGCGTCGGAGTTCTACTCCGGTGAGGCTGACTGGTCGGCCATCGCCATGCTCAAAGAGGCGGTCACCAGCGTGCCCGTACTCGGCAACGGCGACATCTGGTCGGCTGAGGACGCCGTTCGCATGATGGACGAGACCGGCTGCGACGGCGTCGTCGTCGGGCGCGGCTGCCTGGGGCGCCCCTGGCTGTTCGGCGATCTCGCCCGCGCGCTCGGCGGACCCGGAGCCGCGCCGGCCGAGCCGGTCGATGCGACGCTCGGCTTCGTCTCCCGTGCGTTCCGCCGTCATGCAGAGCTGCTCGTCGAGTTCTTCGAGGACGAGGACCGCGGCTGCCGCGACATCCGCAAGCACGTCGCGTGGTACTTCAAGGGCTACCCGGTGGGCGGCGAGCTGCGCGCAAGCCTCGCCACCGCGTCGAGCCTCGCCGAGATCGATGACCTTCTGGCCACCCTCGATGCCGACGCCCCGTATCCGGGAGCGGCCGCAGAAGGCCAGCGCGGTCGCGCCGGCACCCCGAAGCGGCCGGCCCTGCCCGACCGCTGGCTCGAGTCGCGCGAGCTGAGCGCCGAGGCCACCACTGCCATCGCCGAAGCGGAACTCGACCACAGTGGCGGCTGACCTCGAGCGGGGCGCGTCCGACCGACCCGACGGGTACGACGACGCCGACGCCGCCCGCTTCCACGCCGAACGCCACCGATCACAGCGCGACGACTTCGCGCGCGACCGCGCCCGCGTGCTGCACTCGGCGGCGCTGCGCCGCCTCGCCGCGAAGACGCAGGTGCTGAGCCCCGCGAGCCCCGCCGACTTCGCACGCAACCGCCTGACCCACTCGCTCGAGGTCGCCCAGGTCGGCCGCGAGCTGGCGACGGCGCTCGACCTCGCCGCCGACGTCGTCGACACCGCCTGTCTGAGCCACGACCTCGGCCACCCGCCGTTCGGCCACAACGGCGAACGGGCGATGAACGAGTGGGCCGAGGACGTCGGCGGCTTCGAGGGCAACGCGCAGACCCTGCGCATCCTCACACGGCTCGAGCCGAAGGTGGTCGACACCGACGGACGCAGCTTCGGCCTGAACCTCACGCGCGCGAGCCTCGACGCCGCCTGCAAGTACCCGTGGACGGTCGACCACCCGCTGCCGGATCCGGGCGGGCGGCTCAAGTTCGGCGTCTACCCCGAAGACGAGGACGTGTTCCGCTGGATCCGCGCCGGAGCGCCGGGCCGACTCCGCTGCATCGAGGCGGAGGTCATGGACCTCTCCGACGACATCGCCTACTCGGTGCACGACTTCGAGGACGCGGTGGTCAACGGCTACCTCGACCCGGCACGCCTGGTCGATCCGCGCGAGCACGAGGGGCTACTGACTGCGATCCAGTCGTGGGTCGGGTTCGACTTCGCGCGCGACGAGCTCGAGGACGCCCTGTTCCGGCTCACCCGGATGCCGGAGTGGATCGATTCCTTCGACGGCACGCGCGCCGCGCTCGCGCGCCTCAAGAACCTCACCTCCGACCTCATCGGCCGCTTCGCGCGCGCCGCGACGACGGCGACACGCGAGTCGTATCCCACCTCCGTGCTCACGCGGTATCGCGGGCACCTCGTCGTGCCGCGCATCGTCGAGGCCGAGATGGCGGTCCTCAAGGGCATCATCGGCGCCGCGGTCGTGTCGATCGAAGGCCGCAAGGACCTCTACAAGGAGCAGCGACGGGTGCTCAAGCGCCTCGCGACCGCGCTCTGGGAGCGCCCCGAGGCGCTCGATGCCCTCCACGCGGAGGACTTCGCGGCGGCCGACACGGATGCTGCGCGCCGCCGTGTCGTCGTCGACCAAGTCGCGAGCCTCACCGACCAGCTCGCGATCGCGTGGCACGGTGCGCTCGTCGGACCTGTGGACGCAGCATCCGTCGGCGTGTGGGCACCGGGGGCACGCCCGATGGACACCGCCTCGCGCGCCTTCCGCGCCTCCGGGGCCCGCTGATGGCGGGGCGTATCCGCCAGGCGGACGTCGACGAGGTCAAGGCGCGCACGAACATCGCCGACATCATCGGGGAGCGGGTCGCGCTCAAGTCCGCCGGCGTCGGCTCGATGAAGGGTCTGTGCCCCTTCCACGACGAGCGCAGTCCGAGCTTCAACGTGCGGCCCCAGGCCGGCTTCTACCACTGCTTCGGCTGCGGCGAGTCCGGTGACGTGTACTCGTTCCTGCGCGCGATGGACCACGTGACGTTCACCGAGGCCGTCGAGCGCCTGGCCGGCCGCATCGGCTACGCCCTGCACTACGAGGACGGCGGTGCCGCCCCCGAGCACACGGGTCGCGCCCGCCTGTACGCGGCCAATGCCGCAGCCGCGGAGTTCTTCCGCGCGCAGCTCATGACGCCCGAGGCCGACATCGCGCGGCGCTTCCTCGGCCAGCGCGGGTTCGACGCCGGCGCCGCTGCCCACTTCGGCGTCGGTTTCGCCCCGAAGGGGTGGGAGGGCATGACCAAGGCGCTGCGCACCCAGGGCTTCACCGACGAGGAGCTCTCGTCCGCGGGCCTCGTCTCTCAGGGGAAGCGCGGCGTCTACGACCGCTTCCGCGGACGCGTGGTCTGGCCGATCCGCGACGTGACCGGGCAGGTGATCGGGTTCGGAGCGCGCAAGCTCTTCGACGACGACAACGGCCCCAAGTACCTGAACACGCCCGAGACGACGATCTACAAGAAGGCGCAGGTGCTCTACGGGCTCGACCTCGCCAAGCGCGAGGTGTCGCGCCAGCACCAGGTCGTCGTGGTCGAGGGCTACACCGACGTCATGGCCTGCCACCTCGCGGGCATCACGACAGCGATCGCGACGTGCGGCACAGCGTTCGGCTCCGACCACATCACGGTGCTGCGGCGGGTGATGGGCGACGACTCCACGGCCGGAGAGGTCGTCTTCACGTTCGATCCGGATGCCGCGGGCCAGAAGGCGGCGCTGCGCGCCTTCGCCGACGCCAAGCGCTTCAACGCGCAGACCTACGTCGCCACCGGCCCGGAAGGGCTCGACCCGTGCGACCTGCGCCTCGCGCGCGGCGACGGCGCGGTGCGAGCGCTCCTCGAGACGAAGGTGCCCATGGTCGAGTTCGTGCTCGACCAGCGCATCTCGGGCTACGATCTGCGAACTGTCGAAGGCCGTGTGGGCGCGTTGCGCACGGCGGCGCCCGTCGTCGCCGAGCTGCGGGATCCGCTCCTGCAGCCCGAGTACGTGCGCGTCCTCGCCCGGCGGCTCGGAATGGACACCGAGGACGTCCGGCGGGAGGTCGAGCGCGCGGGCCGCACTGGCGGAGGCACAGGCCGTCGCGACGCCGCGGCCGCCGATGCGCCGGAGCCGCCGGTCGACGACGGCGCGCTGCGCGTCACGCTCGCGACTCTTCCACGCACACCCGAGGTCGGGCTCGAACGCGATGCGCTCATGGGCGTGCTGCAGTTCGGCCACCGCATGGACGCGTCGCTCATCCCACGCGCGCTCGACCTGCCGTTCCGGCATCCGGCGCTCGACGCCGTGCGCGTCGCCGTGCGCGACGCGCCGGGCATGCAGCGTCCCGGCTGGGCGGTGGATGCCGTCGCCACCGTCCGCGAGCCCTACCGGTCGCTCGCCGCCGAGCTGCTCGCGGGCGACTTCCCCGCGCTGAGCGACGACGCCGCCGTCTCGTCGGCGAGCGATCTGGCGCGCCGCCTCGTGATGCGTGGATTCGACCGCGAGAAGGCGGAGCTGCTCGGAGCGATCCAGCGCGTGCCCGCCGACTCGGAGGAGGGCCGCGGCATCCGGCTGCGCCTGCGGGAACTCGATGCCCGGCGTCAGGCCCTCGCCGATGAGGCATCCTGATCCGGTCCCGTCGGCTGGCGTCGCGGCCGGTCGCACGGCAGGATGAGGACATGACTCGCCGACGAGAAGCGGATGTCGCGATCGACTGCTCCGACCTGTCGATCGCCCGCTCCGGCCGCGGCGGTCCCACCCAGCGCGTGATCGACGGCGTCTCGTTCACGCTGGCGCACGGCGGCATGCTCGCGCTGATGGGACCGACCGGTTCCGGCAAGTCGTCGCTCGCCGCGGTGCTGGCGGGTGCCGACGAACCCGGTCTCGCCGTCGTCGGCGGCCGCGGGCTCGTCGAGGGCGTCGCGGTGCGGCGCC
>JAVBUG010000101.1:0-3332 GCA_031555515.1 Microbacterium sp.
TAGAATCCTTGTTTGGCTTGCGTGTGGGTTCGCCCTCACGACCGCCGCGAAGCGCCCCTCTCTCGCTGACCGGCACATCAATCCGATTCACCTTCGAACGAAAGAACGTCGACACGTGGCGAACATCAAGTCGCAGATCAAGCGCAACAAGACCAACGAGAAGGCGCGCGAGCGCAACAAGGCCGTCAAGAGCGAGCTGAAGACGCACGTCCGTCGCACCCGCGAGGCTGTCGCGGCCGGTGACAAGGCTGCGGCCGAGAAGGCGCTGGGCACGGCGACCAAGAAGCTCGACAAGGCCGTCAGCAAGGGCGTCATCCACAAGAACCAGGCGGCGAACCGCAAGTCGGCCATCGCCAAGCAGGTCGCCGCTCTCTGAGCCTCTGACAAGCTCCGCGACCTCGAGTCGCGTGAAGGCCCGTCCCGCAAGGGGCGGGCCTTTCGCATGAGCTGCGCGCGACGCGGGGTTCAGGTGCCGTACGGCGCGCGCGTGGCGATCACCGTGATCATGCGCTCGAGCGCGAACACCGCGTCGCGGGAACCGCCCTTCACCTCGGCATCGGCCCGTGCTGTCGCCTGGATCGCCCGGCCGAGGCTCTCTTCGTTCCAGCCGACCAGGTCGCGGCGGGCACGGTCGACCTGCCAGTCCTTCATGCCGAGCCGCGAGGCCAGGGCTCGGACCGGCTCGCGATTGCCGGCCACTCGCGCCATCGTCCGCAGCTTCATGGCGACAGCCGCGACGAGCGGCACCGGGTCGGCGCCCGACGCCAGAGCGTGCCGGAGCGCGATGAGCGCCTCGCCGTAGCGCCCCGCGATCGCCGTATCGGCGACCGTGAAGGCCGACGTCTCGACGTGGCCGCCGTAGTAGCGCTCGACGACCTGGTCGGTGATGTCGCCGGGAACGTCCGCGATGAGCTGCTGGCATGCCGCCGCGAGCTCGGTGAGGTCGTCGGCGAACGCGGAGACGAGCGCGCGCAGCGCCGTCGGCGCGATGCGCTTCTTCGCGGCCTGGAACTCGCCTGCGGCGAAGTCGAAGCGGTCGGAGTCCCGTTTGACGGCGGGGCACGCGATCTCGACGCCGGATCCTTCGCCCGCACGGATCGCATCGAGCAGCTTCTTGCCGCGTACACTGGCGCCGGTGTGGCGCAGCACGACAGTCGCGCCGTCCTGCGGGGCGGCGAGGTATGCCACCGCCTCGGCGAGGAACGTGTCGGAGCACTTCTCCACACCCCTCACGCGGACCAGCCGTGGTTCGCCGAACAGCGACGGCGAGGTCACACCCAGGAGTGTTCCCGCGGCGTAGTCGTCGGCCCGGATGTCGGACACCTCGAGCGTCGGGTCTTCGGCGCGGAGGTAGTCGCGCACGCCCGCGATGGCCCGTTCGGCGCAGACCTCCTCCGGTCCGGAGACGAGGACGATGGGCGCCGGCTGCGGAGCCCGCCAGGAGAGCTGGGGGATGGCGCTGCGCGCGGCCTTCGCGGGTGCTCGGCGTGCGGGGGAAGCCATTCCCCCAGCCTACCGACGACCACCGACGGCAGCCGCTCGCGTCACCCGCCGCGGTCGCGCCACAGCGACACGGAACCGGTGTCCGAGTTCCAGAGGGCGATCGCCCCGTCGCGGTCGGTCCGAACGATCCGCGCGCCGACCCCCTCGAGGATCGCGAGCGCCTCGTCGCGCGGATGCCCGTAATCGTTGTCGACGCCGACTGTGACGAGCGCGATGGACGGATGGGCGGCGGCGTAGAGGCCGGCGTCCTGGTCGGCGCTGCCGTGATGTGCGGTCTTGACGATCGCGTACGGCGGATCGAGGACACCGGATGCGGTCAGCAAGCGCTGCGGGGAGGCGGAGAGGTCGCCGAGGAGGAGGATCGGCGGAATGCCGCCACCCCGCACGTCGAGGACGACGCTCGCGTCGTTGCCCGACGGGAACGCGCGACTGCCGGCCTTCGGCCAGAGAACCCGCCACCGCGCGCCCCCGAGAGACCCGCTGAGGCCCGCGGCGGCCTCGGTGGCCTGCGCCCCGTGGGCCGTCAGCGTGGCGATCGCCGCGCGCCCGGCGGGGTCGCCGGGCCCGTGCAGGACCGTTCCGACACGCCCGCGCACCGCGTCGAGCCCGCCGATGTGGTCGAGGTCGTAGTGGGTGAGGACGAGCAGGTCGATCCGGCCGAGGCCGGCGCGGGAGAGGCACGCGGCGAGCGGCTCGGGGTCCGGGCCGGTGTCGACAAGGGCGACGGCACCCTCCGATCGGAGCAGGACGGCATCGCCCTGCCCGACGTCGCACGCGAGCACGGACCAGTCCGCGGGCAGGGTCCACCGGCCGGCGACGGTCGTCAGCGCACCCGCGCCGACCCCCGCGCCCAGCAGGACGGCCACCACCACGATCGAGGCGCCGCGTGTGGTGCGGCGCGCCCGGGGACCGCCGCGATCGAGAGCGATCGCGAGCCCGATCGCCACGCCGACCCCCGCGAGGGCGGTTGCGCCCGGCAGGCCCTCGAGCCAGGGCAGCGCGTCCGCGGGGAGCGCGGCGGTGGTGTCCGCGGTCGCCGCGATCCAGGACGCCGGCACCCAGGCCAGGGCGGCGAACCCCGATTGCAGCCACGGCAGCGACGCGCTGAGGCACGCCGCGAGGCCGAGCACGGTCGCGGCCGGTGCGGCAGGGCCGGCGAGGAGGTTCGCGAGCACCCCGTACACAGGCACGGTCGGCTCGATGAGGATCAGCAGCGGGCCGCACGCCAGTTGTGCCGCGAGCGGCACCGCGAGCGCGAGGGCCAGCGGACGCGGCAGCGCCCGGCCGAGGCCGGCGGCGAGCGGGCGCGCCCACAGAAGCAGCGATCCCGTCGCGACGACCGACAGCGCGAATCCGAGCGACGACGCGAGCCACGGATCGAGGACGAGGAGCAAGGCCACCGCGAACGACAGCAGCGCCATCCCCGCGCCCGCACGGCCGAGCAGCACCGCGATCATCGCGATGGCCGCCATCGCCGCCGCTCGCACCACGCTCGGCTCGGGCGTGACGAGCAGCACGAAGCCCGCGAGCACCGACAGCCCGGCGGCGACGCGCAGCCCTCGCGAGGCGCCGAGGGCCGCGGCGAGAGCGAACGCGATGCCGACGACGAGCGCGCAGTTCGCGCCTGACACGGCGGTCAGGTGCGAGAGCGACGACTCCTTCATCGCCGCGTCGAGCGAGGGCGACACCATCGATGTGTCGCCGACCGCGAGCCCGGGAACGAGCCCCGCGCCCGCGCCGGGCAGCCCGGCGACCGCCTCGACCAGGCCGCGCCGCAACCCGCCGGCGGTCGCGGCGGCGCCGCCCGGCGGATGCACGACCTCGACCCC
>JAVBUG010000238.1:0-2958 GCA_031555515.1 Microbacterium sp.
TGACGTCGAAGCGGCCGAGCACGGCGGCGGCCGCGCCCGCGGGGTCGAGCAGCGGGGCGTCGGCGAGTGCGTCGACGGCGGAGGCCGACGCGACGTCGAACGGGCCGATGCGGGTGCGCCGCAGCGCGGTGAGATGACCGCCGACCCCGAGCGCGGCGCCGAGATCGCGCGCGAGCGAGCGGATGTAGGTGCCGCTCGAGCAGTCGACGACCACGTCGAGGTCGACGGTGCCGCCGGCGCGCCGCTCTGCGAGCACGTCGAACCGCGACACGGTGACCTCGCGCGCCTTGAGCTGCACGTCCTCCCCCGCCCTCGCGAGGTCGTACGCGCGGCGCCCGTCGACCTTGATCGCCGAGTACGTGCTCGGCACCTGCGAGATGCGGCCGGTCAGCGCCGCGATGCCGGCGGTGATCCGGGCGGAGTCGAGGGACGCAGCATCCGTCTCCGCGACGACCTGGCCCTCGGCGTCGTCGGTGTCGGTCGCGACCCCGAGGCGGACGGTCGCCTCGTACGTCTTGTCGAGTCCGACCACGAACGTCAGCAGGCGTGTCGCGCCCTCGACGCCGAGGACGAGCAGGCCCGTCGCCATGGGGTCGAGCGTGCCGGCGTGGCCGACCTTGCGCGTGCCGAGCGCGCGGCGCGCGCGTGCGACGACGTCGTGCGAGGTGATGCCGCCGGGCTTGTCGACGAGCAGGATGCCGGGTGCCGCCATCAGCTGCGCCCGACGATCCGGGGGTGTGCGAGGTCGGCGTTGTCGACGATGACGGATGCTGCGTCCCGCGGGTGCGCCTCGTTCAGGTAGAGCTCCTGTCCCTCGCGGTAGCGGGCATTCGACGGCGCGTCGGGGTCGGGATCGGAGTCGTCGCGGAGCGCCATGCGGGCGTAGGCCATCTCGACGGGAACGTCGAGCCACAGCGACCAGTCCCACAGGTCCTGCAGCTCGGGACGGTGGAGGAAGATCCCGTCGACGACGAGCACCGCATCGAGCGGGGCGGTCACCCACTGCGACTCGACGGGCGCGTCGCGCGTCACGTCGAACGCGGCGAGCTGGAACCCGGTCGTGCCGGCGGTCTGCGCGCCGTCGCGGAACGGGTCGGTGAGCACGCGGCGGAAGGTGGCGTAGTCGTACGAGTCCCGGTAGTAGCCCTCGGGGCTGCGGCGCCCGCGGACGTACCGCTCGGAACGGGGGCGGTGGAAGCCGTCGATGCCGGCCCGGAACACCGCGTCGCCCGTCTCGGCGAAGACCTCGGCGAGGCCGTCGGCGAACACCGTCTTGCCCGCACCGTCGAGCCCGTCGATCGCCACGATCACGCGGCCGGCGGGGTACCGCCGCCGCACCCGGTCGCGCAGCTCGCGCCACAGCGTCGTGGTCGGGGTGACGGGCAGGCGCATGGTTCCAGCCTAAGCCGCGCGGGCACCCCGCCTCGCCCGGACGCCTACGCTGGAAGGCATGCCCGACCTCGCTGCTCCCCTGGTCGAGTGGTACCGCCGGAACGCGCGCGACCTGCCGTGGCGGCGGCCCGGATTCGGGGCGTGGGGCGTGCTCGTGAGCGAGTTCATGCTGCAGCAGACGCCGGTGAACCGCGTCATCCCTCATCTCGAGGCGTGGCTCACGCGGTGGCCGACGCCGAGCGACCTCGCGGCGGCCGCCCCCGCAGACGCGGTGCGACAGTGGGCGAACCTGGGGTACCCGCGCCGCGCACTGTGGCTGCACCGGGCGTCGGTCGAGATCCGCGACCGTCACGACGGTGTGGTCCCTCGCGATGTCGACGCGCTGCTGGCGCTCACGGGCATCGGTGACTACACGGCGCGAGCGGTCGCCGTCTTCGCCTACGGCGACCGGCATCCCGTCGTCGACACGAACACGCGAAGGGTGCTCGCTCGCGCCGTCGACGGCAGGTCGCAGCCAGGGCCCCCGTCGCGCCGCGACCTCGGGGCGATGGAGGAGATCCTGCCCGCAGACCGCACGACAGCCGCCATCGTGAACGCTGCGGCGATGGAGCTCGGCGCGACGATCTGCACGGCGCGCGTCCCGCGGTGCGAGATGTGCCCGCTGAACGACCGATGCGCGTGGCTCGCCGCAGGTCGCCCCGACACGGGCGACGAGCGCCGAAAGCAGGCGCGGTACGAGGGCAGCGACCGGCAGGCGCGCGGCGCGGTGCTGAAGACGCTGAGGGATGCTGCGACCCACGCCGTGCCACTCACCGAGGTCGTGCCCGACTGGCCCGACGCGCTGCAGCGCGACCGCGCGATCGATTCACTCATCGCGGACGGGCTCGCCGAGGCGGTCGACGGGTTGCTGCGCCTCCCGGGATAGCGGGGCCGGCATACAGGCTTCGCAGATACCGACGTTCTGCGCAGAATCGCGCCGGACCCTTGCGGATCCGGCGCGATTCTGTGAAGTCTGTGACTGGTTGTGGTGCGCTTACTCGTCTTCGTCGAGTTCGCGCGGCTTGAGGTACGGGTCGGCGTCGCCGGCGTACGTGGCCGATGCCGCAAGGCCCGCGACCGCGGCATCCCGCTCCTGCGCCTCACGGAGGAGGTCGGCGATGTGGCCGGCGTTCTCGGGGATCGCGTCGGGGATGAACTCGAGCGACGGGGTGAGGCGCACGTTGAGGTGCTTGCCCACCTCGGAGCGCAGCATCCCGGTCGCCGCCTTGAGGGCCTTGGCGGAATCCTCCCGCTCCTCGGCGGAGCCGAGAACGGTGTAGAACACGGACGCGTGCTGCAGGTCACCCGTGACGCGCACGTCGGTGATCGTGACGAAGCCCAGGCGCGGGTCGCGCAGACCCTTCTCGAGCCTCTCGGCCAGGATCACGCGGATGCGGTCGCCCAGACGGGCCTGACGTTCCGAAGACATTACAGTGCTCCTTTCGAAGCGTGAGGGACGCCCTGACGGATCAGGACGCCCCTCACGTTGCGCGGGTTACGCGCGGGGCTTCTCGACCATCTCGGTGG
>JAVBUG010000346.1:0-8206 GCA_031555515.1 Microbacterium sp.
GTCCGCGCGCAGCGGCGCGAGCACCTCGGCGAGCGCCGGCGGCGCCGCCGGCCGCAGCTGGTTCGGCAGCTCGTTCACGATCATGTTGAGGTTGACGACCGAGTTGCCGTCGAAGATGCCGACGACGCGGCTGTCGCGGGCGGCCTTCTGGAACGCGCCGAAGAGGGACGGATGCAGCGCGCCCGCGTTCTCCGTGCCGACGACGAGCGCACGCGCCCCGAGCAGCCGCGTGAGATCGCGGAACAGCAGGTCGGCGGTGTCGGGCCCGAGGAACTTCACCAGCGCGCTGACGAGCGCCATCTCGCCGGGGAACGCGTGGGCCGATCGCACGCCGACGAGCATCAAGCACTCGACCAGCAGCGCGTCGGCCACGGCGACGCCGAGCGCCCGCCGCGCGACCGGTGCGTCGAGAAGCCGCCCGCGCGCGCCGTCCGGCACGGCGGCGGCATCCAGCGCGGTCTGCAGCGCCCGGTCGATCGCGCCCATCGAGAGGCCGGTCGTGAACGGCCGCGTCAGCTGCAGGCTCTTCAGCACGATCTCGAGGCCGTGGCCCGCGGGCCCGACGACCGCGTCGGCGCCGACGACGGACCCCTCGAACCGGATCCCCGCGAGGTTGGCGCCGCGCAGGCCGTGCGACGAGACCTTCGGCTCGTACCCGATCGTGGCGGGGTCGGCCTCTTCTTTGTCGACGAGCACGAGCGACAGCGAGCGCGGACCGGGCCGTTCGTCCGACCGTGCGAGCACCGTCATGGCGCGGCAGCGGACGGCGTTGTTGATCGGCCACTTGCCGCCGTCGACGCGCACGGCGCCGCCGCCGATCTGCGCCGTGGTCGCCGACCGCGAGAGGTCCGAGCCGCGCCCGCGCTCGGTGAGCCCCCACGACACCGGCCGGCCGGTCTCGACGAGACGGGCCATCCGCGTCGCGATCGCGCCGTCGGCGACCCACGCGCAGATGGCGCCGAGGAACGTCTTGCCGTGCGCCGCGGCGACGGTGAAGTCGCGCCGGGCGAGCTGGCGGATCATGAGCAGCGGCACCAGGGCGTCGTCGAGCATGCCGCCGTGCGCGGCGGGGATGTACCACCGCTGCAGACCGAACGCGGTGACGGCCGCGATCTCGTCGGCGGGGAACGCCGACGCCTCGTCGAGCAGCACCGATCGCCGCGTCGAGATGACGGCGTCGTCGTCGGCGGGGTCGCCGAGGAAGGCGTCGAACGCGCGCACCGGGGCGAGCACGCCGGCGTCGAGGCCGGTCGCGACCGCGGTCATGCCGGGACCGCCTCGAAACCGTCGACGTGCACGAGTTGCAGGCGCTGCTCGTGGAGGAGCCGGCGGGTGAGGGCGCGCTGCACCTTGCCGCTCGTGGTGCGCGGCAGCGTGCCCTTGCGGATGAGCGCCACGCCCAGCGCGGGGAGCGTGAACTCCCCGCCGACCCGCGAGCGCAGCGCCGCAGTGAGGGCGTCGAGCTCTTCGGGGGTCGTCGAGGGTTCGACCTCGGCGACGATGCCCACCTCGGGCGCCGCGCCCGGGCGCTCGAACGCCGCGCTGAGGCATCCTGTCCCCAGCAGCGCGGCAGCGCTGTGCTCGAGGTCCTGCGGGTAGATGTTGCGGCCGCGCACGATGATGAGGTCCTTCAGGCGCCCGGTGATGACGAGCTCGCCGTCGATCATCGCGCCGAGGTCGCCGGTGCGAAGGTACACCTCGTCGGGGACGCCGGCGAGGGTCGCGCCGAAGTCCTCCGCTGTCTGCTCGGGCCGGCGCCAGTACCCCTGCGTCACGCTCGTGCCGCGCACCCAGATCTCGCCGATGCGGCCGTCGCGCAGCTCGGTCGCCGTCGCCGGGTCGACGATCGCGATCTCCATGCCCCGTCCGGGGGCGCCGCAGGGGACGAGCTGCGCGCTGCGCTCGCCGTCGGCCGCGGGCGCGATCTCGTCGCGCTCGAGCGCCTCGGCGCTGACGACGACAGCCCTCGGCGGCACCGCGTCGCGATGCGCGGTGATGAGCAGGGTCGTCTCGGCCATGCCGAACGCCGGCACGAACGCCTCGCCGCGGAACCCGGCCGGCGCGAACCGCGCCGTGAACGCCTCGAGCGTGGCGATCCGCACGGGCTCCGCGCCGGTGATGACGGTCTCGAGCGACGACAGGTCGAGCTCGGCGAGCTGCTCGTCGGTCACGAGGCGGCTGCACAGCGCGAACGCGAAGTCGGGCCCGACGGTGTGGGTCGCGCGGTGCTCGGTGATGAGCCGCAGCCACAGCACAGGCCGGCGCAGGAACTGCGACGGCGACGTCATGTGCAGCGTCGCGCCGGCGAAGATCGGCTGCAGGATCTGACCGATGAGACCCATGTCGTGGTAGTGCGGCAGCCACCCGACGGCGACCGAGTCGGCCGTCAGGCCGACGACGCCGCCGATCGCCTGCTGGTTCGCGTACAGGTTGCCGTGCGACACCATGACGCCCTTGGGCAGCCCGGTCGATCCCGACGTGTACTGCAGGATCGCGAGCGCCGACTCGTCGATGTCGGGCGCGCTCCAGTCGTCCGGCGACGCCGGAGACGGCCCGTCGACCGGGATCACCACCGCGTCCGCGATCGACGTCTCGCCCGCGAGGCCGAGTCCGTCGAGCGCACCGGTCTCGGTGAGCACGGCCTTGGCGCCGGCGTCCTGGAGGATCGCGAGCAGCCGCTGGCGCACAGCATCCGTGTTCCGCATCGCCGTGATGGGCACCGGCGCGGCCGCGACGCCCGCGTACAGGCACGCCAGCAGGGCCCTGACGAACGGCAGGCCCGGTTCGAACGCGAGGATCGCGACGTCGCCCGGCGCGAGTCCCGCGCGGCCGAGCTCGACGGCGCGAGCGCGCGCGTCGGCGTCGAGCTCCTCGTAGGTCGCCTCCGTGGAATCGGTGGGCGAACGATGGAAACGGATGCCGCGTCCCTCGGCGGTCGTCGCCGTCAGGCGCAGCCGTCGCACGAACTCGCTCCCGCGTTCCTGCGCGCCGCCCTCCCTCACGGGCTCGTCGGCCCCCGGCACGTGCACTTCGATCTCGGTCATCGCGGACTCCCCTCGGTCCTGACGCCGTGCGTCCCGCGAGTCCGTCCCCCGAAATTCCCCATAGCCGTGCCGGCCGACGGATCCAGCGGCGACACTGCGGCACCCTCGTGGTACAGAGTGGCCGACGCAAGCGACGACGCTGTTACACGCGCGTTAACTCTCGGGCACCCTCCTCGCGCCACGGATCGCGGAGGCTACTCTGAGCCGCGTGGGGCGGATCAATGGGTATGGGGTTCTGCTGGGGGCCCAGAGGCTGCGCGATTCGGTGTACAGCCGATTCGTGGCCGGCGGCTTCCAGTCGTTCGGTGAGGGGTCGCGCATCCTGCTGCCCGCGCGCATCGCGAACCCCGACCGCATCTCGGTCGGGGCGGGCGTGCTGATCGGCGCAGGCTCGTGGCTCATGGTGCCGTCGCGCGACGAGCCCGGGCCGGTGATCGAGCTCCACGACCGCGTGCGCATGCGCGGCGCGTCGATCTCCGCGGTGCGGAGCGTCGTCATCGAGGAGGCCGTCGGCATCGCCGCCGGGGTGTACATCTCGGACCACAGCCACGGCTTCGACCGCGTCGACGTGCCGATCCGCGACCAGCCGCTGACCGAGCCGCGCCCGGTGCGCATCGGGCGCGGCGCGTGGCTCGGCCAGAACGTCGTGGTGATGCCCGGCGTGACGATCGGCGAGCAGGCTGTCATCGGCGCGAACGCCGTCGTGACGCGCGACATCCCGCCGCGCACCGTCGCGATCGGCGCGCCGGCGCGCGTGGTGAGAGAGCTGGTGCCCGGGTGACCGAAGCGGAGTCGCGCATCGGCCGCACGGCGGTCGGCAGCACAGCCGAAGGCACCGACGACTTCGTGTTCACCTTCTCGTTCGAGACGTACGCCGATGCCGTCCGCCGCGGCATGATGCGCCCGCCGGACCGCATCGTCTCCAGCCTCATGCGCAGCCCCAACGTCGGCCGCATGGTGGTCGCGAACCCGTTCCGCTGGCTGCCTCGCGTCGCGATGTCGCCGATGCTCGACCGCGACGCCAGGTTTCCGGCATCCGATCGCATCTGGCTCCACTCGCCCGCACGCCGCCGCCGCTCGGACCGCCTCGACCCGGCGGAGGTCGCCGCCGAGTACGCGGAGTACGACGCGTCGCTGCGGCGCGAAGCCGAGCGACGGGGGCTCAGCGACCCGGTGGCGCTGACCTGCAACCCGCTCGTGGCCGGCTTCTCGCCCTTCGACTGGGCGCGGCAGGTCACGTTCTTCGCGCGCGACGACTGGCTCAGCTCGCCGGGGCGCAGCGAGTACTGGCCCGCCTTCCGCGAGGCGTATCGCCGCATCTCGGCCTCCGGTCGCGGCGTGGCGGCGGTGTCGGCGCAGATCCTCGAGCGCATCGAGCCCACGGGTCCGCACGAAGTCGTCGCCAACGGCGTCGAGCCCGCCGAATGGCTGCAGGCGCCGCCGAAGGAGCCGGACTGGCTCGCGCGCGTGCCGCGCTCGCGCGCCGTCTACGTGGGCACGATCGACAGCCGGCTCGACGTCGAGGGGGTCGCCGACTTCGCGCGCGCCCGGCCCGACATCCACACCGTGCTGCTCGGCCCGCTGCCCGACGCGTCGTACATCGCGCCGCTGCGGGCCCTGGCCAACGTGCACGTGCACGGCAGCGTCGGCCGCGCCGAGCTCATCGCGACGCTGCGCAACTGCGACCTCGCGCTGGTCGCCCACCGGCGCACGCCGCTCACCGAGGCGATGAGCCCGCTCAAGCTCTACGAGTACCTCGCGGCCGGGCTGCCGGTGCTGTCGATCGACCTGCCGCCGGTGCGTGACATCAGCGACCGCGTGTGGCTCACGTCGGCGGTGTCGGACTTCGTCGACGTGGTCGACACGGCGCTGCAGGCGGGACCCGCCGACGAGGCCGCGCGCGTGGCCTTCGTCGAGGCGAACTCGTGGACGGCACGCCACGAGCGCATCATCGCGCTCGCGCGCGGCCTCTGACGCCGGCGGTGTTTCGCGCGTGTCACACGCGCCCGAAGCCTGTGTAAACAGGTGGTGACGTCCCTGG
Source organism: Microbacterium sp. (assembly GCA_031555515.1). Classification (GTDB taxonomy): domain Bacteria; phylum Actinomycetota; class Actinomycetes; order Actinomycetales; family Microbacteriaceae; genus Microbacterium. The sequence continues at coordinate 5,086 of JAVBUG010000346.1, forward strand.
CCTCTGCCGGACGGCGCGGCTAGCGTGGCCTTCGCGAGGCGGGTTCGCATCGACAAGGCACTGGGGCCGGTGGGCCCCGGTTTGCGCGTTCGGTTGCGTTCTTTGGGGGTGCGCCCGTGTCATCTGCTTTTCTCGATCTTCGTTCCACAGCCCGGCCGGCTTCGCCGGTCGAGCTCTTCTCTTCTGTCGCCGAGATCGCGCCGCAGCCGCGAAGGCTGGGCTGGCGACGTCGTCTCGCCTGGGGCATGATCGCGACGGATGCTGCGGTCATCGCGGTCGCCGTGTTCACCGCCCAGCTGCTGAGGTTCGGTGACCCCGTGCGCGCGGCGGGGGGATGGACCGCGGACGTCGCCTACGCGTTGACCAGCCTCGCGCTGATCGTCGTGTGGCTCGTCGCGCTCGCCGCGACGCGCAGCCGGCTCTTGCGCAACATCGGCACCGGCATGGTCGAGTACCAGCGCGTGCTGCAGTCGACGCTGTTCACGTTCGGCGCGTTCGCGATCGTCGCGTACCTCTTCCAGCTGCAGACCGCGCGCGGGTACCTGGCGATCGCGCTGCCGCTGGGGCTGGTGCTGCTTCTCCTCGCGCGCGGCATCTGGCGCACGTACCTGCATGCGCTCCGGCGCGCGGGGCGGTGCATGACCGGAGCGATCGTCGTCGGCGGGAGCGAGGACGTGGTGCGGGTGCTGTCGCAGCTGCGCAGCCACTACCGCATCGGGTACCGCGCGATCGCGGTCAGCATGCCCGGCCAGCCGGGCGCGCCCGCCCGTCCGGCCGAGGCGACCGCCGATCCGGCCGAGGCGACCGCCGACGTGCTGCCGTTCGTGCCGCTCGACGACGTCGCCCGGGTCTCGAAGCGGCGCCGGGCGCGCGCCGTGATCGTCGCGGGGAGCCTCCCCGGCGGCAACGACGCGATCCGCCGGCTCGGCTGGGACCTCGAGAACTCGCAGGTCGAGCTGATCCTCATGTCGCGGCTCACCGACGTGGCGGGCCCGCGCATCCACATGCGGCCCATCAACGGCCTGCCGATGGTGCACGTCGACCTGCCGCGGTACTCGGGCTACAGCCACGTGGTGAAGCGCCTGTTCGACGTGTCGATCGTCACGGTGGCGCTGCTGCTGCTGTCGCCGGTGTTCGCCGTGATCGCGGTGGCCGTGCGGCTCGACAGCGCGGGCCCGGTGATCTTCCGGCAGGAGCGGGTCGGCGCCCACGGCTCGCGGTTCACGATGCTCAAGTTCCGCTCGATGGTCGTCGACGCCGAAGCGCGCCTCGCGCAGCTGCGCACGCTCGACGAGGGCAACGGCGTGCTGTTCAAGATGAAGGACGACCCCCGGGTCACCCGCGTCGGCCGCTTCCTCCGCGCCTACTCGCTCGATGAGCTCCCGCAGCTGTGGAACGTGCTGCGCGGCGACATGAGCCTCGTCGGCCCGCGTCCGCCGCTGCCGAGCGAGGTCGAGCAGTACGAGGGGCCGGTCAGTCGCCGCCTCCTCACCCGCCCCGGCATCACCGGGCTCTGGCAGGTCAACGGCCGCTCGAACCTCTCCTGGGAGGACAGCGTGCGGCTGGACCTGTACTACGTCGAGAACTGGTCGATCACGGGCGACATCGTCGTGCTCGCCAAGACCGTCAAAGCCGTGCTCCACAGCGACGGCGCCTACTGAAGCTTCACCCGACAGGTCGGAGAACTCATGTCAGGTCTCATCGTCCAGGAATGGATCGAACGCTCGGGCGGCGCCGAACAGGTGCTCGACGCCTTCCGGGTGGCACTGCCCGACTCGCGGATGTTCGCCCTCTGGAGCGACGACGGCGAGCGGTTCCCCCGCACCACCGTGCGGGAGTCGTGGATGGCGCGCACGCCGCTGCGCCATCACAAGGCGATGGGGCTGCCCCTCATGCCGGCGACGTGGCGCGCGGCGAAGGTCGGCGGGCGCCCCGACTGGGTGCTCACGAGCAGCTACGTGTTCGCGCACCACTGCGACTTCGGCACGCGCCGCGACGGCGTGCCCAAGTTCTCGTACGTGCACTCGCCGGCGCGCTACCTGTGGGAGCCCGAGCTCGACGGGCGCGGCAGCTCGCCCGCCTTCGCCGCCGCGCGCAGCGTGCTCAAGCGCGTCGACCGCGGGGCGGCTCGGCATGCGGGTGACCTCGCGGCCAACAGCGAGTTCGTGCGCCGACGCATCGAGCGCTCGTGGGGGCGCGACGCCCGCGTCATCCACCCGCCGGTGAAGGCGCACGAGATCATCGAGGGCGGCGACTGGGCCGAGGCGCTCACCGCCGAAGAGGCAGCGGTGCTCGAGGCGCTCCCCGAGCGAGGGTTCCTGATGGCGGCGTCGCGGCTCGTGCCGTACAAGCGCCACGACGCGGTGGTCCGCATGGGCGACCGGCTCGGCGTGCCGGTGGTCGTCGCGGGCACCGGACCCGAGCGCGACCACCTGCAGGCGCTCGCCGAGTCGGCCTCGGTGCCCGTGCACATGCTCGGGTTCGTGTCGGACGCCCTCATGCGCGCGCTCTTCCAGCGGGCGCTGGCCTTCGTGTTCCCGCCGGTGGAGGACTTCGGCATCATCCCCGTCGAGGCGATGGCTGCCGGGTGCCCGGTGATCGTGAACCGCGTCGGAGGCGCCGCCGAGTCGGTGATCGACGGCGTGACCGGCTTCACGGTCGACCCCGACGACCCGGTCGAGCTCGCCGCCGCAGTGGCCGGTATCGACAGCATCGATCCCGCCGCCGCGCGCGCCCGCGCCGCCGAGTTCGACATCTCCCGCTTCACCGGCGCCGTGCGCACCTGGGTGCTGGGGGCGACGGATGCTGCGCCCCCGGCCGCCGCCGAGGCCCCCGAGCCCGTGCGGGCCGACGGCCCGCGGGTCTCCACCCCGGCGTAGGCCGCTGCGGCGGGCGGTCGCGTTCACATCACGTGATGTCGCCGAGACCACCCGTTGTGCGCGTGCGGAACGCGTCGTCTCGGTGAGATCACGGGATGTGGACGGGGCCGTGCGTCGTTCTCGCTCGTTGAGCGAGCGAGGAACGAGCGAGTCGAAACGCGCAGGGTATCTCGGAGACTCGGGGCGTTTCGGCTGCGCGCGCGAGAGCGCCCTCCGCTCAACGAGCGCGGGTGGAACTCGCG
>JAVBUG010000056.1:0-5940 GCA_031555515.1 Microbacterium sp.
GTCGGTCGTCCTGTTCGCCGTGGGGTACTTCTCCCTCACCGCATTCGAGATCCTCGTCTTCGCCTTGATCTTCGGGTGGATCGCGGTGTTCATCCGCTTCCTCGGCGTCGCCGGCCGCAAGGACTGAGGACCGGCGGATGGGGAAACGGATGCTGCGAGCCGCAGCATCCGAAACCGCTAGGAGTTGCCGGGGGCGAGGAAGACGCCGACGCGGCTGCCGTCGAAGACGAACTGCAGGGCGCTGTCGGAGGGGAAGCGGTCACGGAGCTGCTGCGGTGCGTTGCTGTCGATGACGAACTGGACGGTGGCGGGGAAGGCGCCCGCGCGGCAGCCGTTGTACATCATCCCCGACACCGACCACGAGTCCGTGTCGGCACCAGCCTCGGGAAGCTGCTCGGTCGCGACCACGGCGAAGCAGTCGGTTCCCGCGCCGATGTAGCCGCCCGTGGTCTCGAAGAGCGTGAGTCCGTAGTACTCGAACGCCACCGAGCTCGGGCCACCGCCGAACCAGCCCGCGGGGACCGCGGCGAACGGGTCCGGCTCGAGGGTGTCGATCTGGGTCGCACCGCTCGAGGTGGCGACGGGCGGCACCGACGTCAGCGAGTACGTGAGGCCGGCGGCCAGCGCTGCGGCGCCGAGGACCGAGAGCGCCCACAGCGCCACGGTCTGGCTCGAAACCCGACGGGGCTTCCGGGGCCGGGCGGAAGGTGCGTCCGGATCGCCGGACGTACCCGAGTCGAGCTCGAAGGGATCCAGGTCGTCGGCGTCCGCCGGCAGAGTCGTCGGAGCTTCGGCGCGCACCGCCTCGGGCTCTCCCTCGACCGCGGCGACCGGTGCGGGCTCCTCCGGCGCCGCGTCGAGCGCGGCACGGCCGGCCTCCAGCTCACGGAGCCGCTGCAGTGCCGCAGGGTCCTGGTCGATGTCGGCGGAGGGGCCATAGGCGCGGGCGCGCAGCGTGCGCAGCTCGTCGAGGGTCGCGGCATCCATCTCGTGCATCGTCTCATGGAGCGGCCCACGGGCTGGATCACCGGTCCCGACCGGGTCTAGCGTCGTCCTCGAGCGATCGCACACCACCGCGGAGGCATCCGATGCTGAACCACGTCGCCGAGGGCGTCCTGACCCACGAGAGCGAGTTCATCCAGACCCAGGCCACGGTGGTGATCGGACGCGACGGGGTGCTGCTGGTCGACCCCGGCATCACGCGCGCAGAGATGGCGGACCTCGCGAATGACCTCCGCGAGCTCGGCCGGCCGGTCGTGGCGGCGTTCTCGACGCACCCGGACTGGGACCACGTCCTCTGGCACCCGGGGTTCGGCGACGCGCCGCGATACGGCACAGCTCGGGGCGCAGCATCCATTCGCGAGATCCTGTCGATGGCGGACTGGAAGGAACAGGTCGCCGAGGGGCTGCCGCCCGAGTACGCCGACGAGATCCCCATGGAGCTGCTCGGCCTGATCGAGGCACTGCCCGAGGCGACCACTCGTCTCCCGTGGAATGGCCCGGCCGTGCGGGTCATCGAGCACCGCGCGCACGCGCCCGGGCACGCCGCGCTGCTGGTCGACGAGAGCGGAGTGCTCATCGCTGGCGACATGCTGTCCGACATCCTGATGCCGTTCCTCGACCTGCAGGCCGACGACCCGATCGGCGACTACCTCGCCGCGCTCGACCTGTTCGAGAGCGTGGCCGATGCCGTGACGGCGGTGATTCCGGGGCACGGCTCCGTCGGCGACGCCGACGCGTTCCGCACGCGGCTCGCGCAGGACCGCGCGTATGTCGAAGCCCTGCGCGACGGCCGCACCCCCGACGACCCGCGCATCGGCCCGTCCGCCCCGCTGGAATGGCTCGTCGACGTGCACGACTGGCAGGTGCAGTCCCTCGCCGAGCGCCGCTGACGCCCCTCAGTCCGCGGGCGGTCGCACGAAGACGTCCACCGTGTCCTCGCGGAAGCGGAAGTCGATGCTGCTCCCGTCGGCAAGCCACCGCCCGAACTCGTCGCCTTCCGACACCACGCGCAGGGTCAGTGCCACCTCCGTCCCCGGTGCGGCGCACGTGATGGAGAACCTGCCGCTCGCCGCGAGGTCCCAGACGACGTAGCAGACCTTGCCCGCGTGGTTCTCGACAGACCACACGCGCACCCCGTGATAGGGCTCGAAGCGGCGCAGCGTCGAGGCGACCGGCCCCCTCCCCTGGGCGCTCAGGACGCGGATGATGTCGCTGTTCGCCTCGGCGGCGACCTGCTGCAGCGTCGCGTCGGGGCGCGGCGCGAGGTTCCACACGGCGGCCGCGATGGCGAGCCCGGACAGGACGGCCACTCCTGCGATGAGCCATGCGCGGCTCATGCGGTGAGGCGACGCCTCCTGCGGGGCTTCGATCGCCGGCGCCGCGACCGCAGCGTCGGGCGCGGTCGCACCGGCGGTTCGCCGCGCGGCCGCGACAGCAGCCAGGTGCGCCGTCTCGAGCTCGGCCAGCCGGGCCATCGCCACCGGGTCCGCCTCGATGTCGGCGTCCGGGCCGTACGCCCGCGCGCGCAGCGCGTTCAGCTCGCGTTCGATGTCTGGCGGGCGCGAGCTTCCTTCCGTGAGCTCGAACGGCTCGGGGCCCGAGTCGGGTGCGGAGGGCCTTCCGTCCACAGCCTCACCGTACGCCTCCGGCGCCCCACGAGGGTCGGGTCAGACGACGCCCTCGGGCTCGTCCACCAGGATCGGCCGCGTCGATCCGAGCCACCCGCTGAGGAGGAGCACCAGCGCCGTGCCGGTGAGCAGCCCGTCGAGCAGGCCGGCCGGCAGCAGGAAGATCATGAGCGTGAGGGTCACCGCACAGTTGATGAGCGACAGCGCGAGCCCCCAGAGCCGATTGCGGAGCACGCCGATCGCGCCGATGATCCGCAGCGCCCCGAAGATGCCGCTCATCACCATCATCAGGTAGAGGTTCTCGTTGAGGTACTCGAGAGCGAAGATGTGGGTGCGGTCCGTGATCGCCGACGGCGGCACCTGCAGCAGCACCAGAACCCCGACGCCGATGAAGACTGACGCCTCCATCACCACGCCCTGCACGAGCAGCAGCACCGCGCCCGCTCGCAGCCGACGGGAACGGGAGCGGCGCGAGGCGTCAGTCACGCCTGGATTCTAGCGACGCCAGGCGAACACGGATGCTGCGGGCCGCAGCATCCGTCATCCATCAGGTCCGTGTCACGGGCGCGGATCGGTGGCGAGCATGGACATCAGGATCGAGTCGACCCATTCGCCGTCCCACAGCATGGTGTCGCGGGCGCGGCCCTCGACGACGAAGCCGATCTTCTCGTAGGAGCGCTGCGCGCCGGGGTTGAAGCTGAAGACGTCGAGCGAGATGCGGTGCAGCCCGACGGCGTCGAAGCCCCAGCCGACGACCGCGCGGCCGGCCTCGGTGCCGTAGCCCTGCCCGCGCACGCCGCTCGAGACCAGTCCGATGCGGTAGTTCATCGCGAGGTTGTCGTCGTCGAGGTCGTTGAGCACGACCTCGCCGAGGTAGGCGCCGGACTCGTCGAGGATGGCGAAGTCCGCGCGGTCCTCCGCCCCGACGAGACGCTCGAGGTGGGCGAGCACCTGCTCGCGGGTGAACGTCGTGCGGGTGCCGGTGAGCTTCATCGCCTCGGCGTCCTGCAGTGCCACCATGACCTCGTCGACATGAGCGGGGCCGAGCTGCGCGAGGGTCAGCCGCGGCGTGCGGAGGACGGGCTGAGCGGCGAGGATTTCGGCGATCGACACGGGTTCAGGGTACTGACTCGAACGCTTCACGCGGCGACGCCCCGGAGGGGGCGCAATGGGTGCACAATCATGCCATGGGACGCGGCACGTGGACCCAGGGGGCACGCCTCGAGGCTGCCGCGGTGCGAGTCGAGAGGCAGCTGCACCGGGACGGGGTGGTCGAAGCGCGACGGTTCGCCGTGCGCACCGAGGCACGAGCGATCGTCGTGGCCGCCCTCGCGTTCGGCATCGGGCTCGCCGCCGGCGCCGTGGGGTTCTGGGGCCGCGCGGCACCCGTGTGGGAGGGGGCGTCGGTCGGTGCCGCCGGCATCGTGGTCGCAGCATCCGTCACCGTCGCTGCGGCGTCGGTGAGCTACCGGCTCGCCGTGCGCGATCCTCGGCAGGCGTGGCTGAACGGGGTCACGCACTCCCGGCGCAGGTGGATGACGGCAGCGCTGGCGATCTCGCTCGCCGCCGTGTTCGGCCTGGTGCAGTGGATCCTATTCCACGCCGCGTCGCTGATCTGGCCCGGCGCCGCGGTCGACACGATGACCGCGACCATGATCGTCGCGCTGGTGGCCGGCGCCAGCGGATACACCGCGTTCACGCTCGCCGCCCACGTCACCGCGACACGGCTCGTGCTGCTGCTGTTCGCCGTGGTGGCGACCGGGTTCACCGTCAGCGTCGCGACGACGCAGGACGACGAGTGGTACCAGCTCAACTTCAGCGAACTCGGCGGCCGCGGCGGCGTCACGTCGGCGGTCTTCAACGCGACCCTGATCCTGGCGGGCGGGGTCACCGCCCTGCTCGCGATGTACCTGCTGATGAGCCTCGAAGCCTGGGCCCGCACCGAGTCCCGCGTGACCCGGACCCGGGCGCTCACCGTCTACTTCGTGTTCCTCGCTCTCGCGGCGTGCTTCATCGGCGCCGCGCTCGTGCCCGTCACCTTCAGCCAGGTGGGCCACAACATCTTCGCCATCGGCATGGCCGTGATCTTCGGAGCCTTCCTGCTCGGCCTGCGATGGGTGCTGCCGTGCCTGCGCTGGCCGATGATCGCGCTCGCCCTCGCCGTCGCGGCGGGCATCTTCTTCTCAGCGAGCCTGTTCTGGATCGGCTACTACACGCTCGCGACCCACGAGATGGTGTGCGCCGGCCTCGTGGTCGGCTGGCTGCTGCTGTTCACGCGCACGCTCGCGGCCGCCGAGCGAGCCGACTCCGCCGCGGCGGGAACGGATGCTGCCGCCTAGCCGGCCCCCGCGGAGCGAAAGATCAGGGCAGGTCGACGTACGTCGCCAGGAAGGCCCGAGCGGACGGAGTGTCCAGCCGGTATGTCAGGGTGGTCGCGCGGCACCAGCGGTCGGTGCCCAAGGAGGTCGAGACCAGCAGGTTGCTGTCGACTCCGCCCAGGAAATGCGGCCCTCCCGAGTCGCCGAAGCAGATCCCGCCGTCGCCGGTGGAGGGGTTCTGCGACAGCTCGAGCGTGTTCGGCCTCAGCGCCTGGACGCTCTGCAGCGCGTATCGCCGCAGACCGTCGCGGCCCTCGTTGGCGTGCGGCCCACCCGTCTTGTCCGTGCGGACTGCGCCGTAGCCGACCGTGGTGACTGCCTGGTCGCGGAGTTGGTGGCTCGCACTCAGCTGGTTGAGGAGACCGGCTGTGGGCAGCTCGGCAGGGGTGATGCCCGGCGACTCATCGAGCAGGATGACGGCGATGTCGTTCGGGTCGGACTGCCCACCCGAGCCCCACTCGGGGTGCTTGATCGCGGTTCCCGAGAACAGTCCTGCCGGTGCGGACGCGTCCTCGTCGTAGGCGGAGTCGAACGACACGTAATAGGGCTGCCCGGCGGCTTCGAGCACCTCGACGCAATGGGCGACGGTGAGGAACACGGTATCGGCGATGAGGGTTCCCGAGCACGTGATGTCGGGGCCTGGACTGCCCTCGCTCCGGTCGACGACGACCACGCCGACGTTCGGATGCAGGTTTCCGTCGGGTTGGCCGAAAGTGATCGCCGATGCGGGAGCGGCCGCCCCGGCGACCACCAGAACCAAGGCGAATCCGAGAATGAGAAGTCGTCGCATGATGGAGTCCCCCTGGGCATCATCATTGTTGCCGCGGTCCGATGCCGCCCATTAAACACCCGGGTCGAAGGTGCGTCCACAGGTTCGATACCGCCTCCACGACAGCAGCGAGAGGGGCGGCAAGTGTGCCGCCCCTCTCGCT
>JAVBUG010000170.1:0-7159 GCA_031555515.1 Microbacterium sp.
GGCGACGTCGAAGACGTCGACTGCGTCGTCGGCGCGGCACCGTGCCTGACCCCGTCCGACGCGCACGGCTACGCCGTCCAGGTGGCCGAGGTGACCTTCTGGGGCGTCTGCCCCGCGTGCAGGGCCGCCGCCGACGCCGGGCCCGTCGTGCGGGCCGAGGCCGCAGCATCCTGATCCCGTCCGATTCCCCAGCCCATCCTGATTGGAAGGAAGCCATGAGCGACACCAACGACACGATCCCGGAGATCGGTGAGAACCCGACCGACGCCGATCAGGCGGTCACCCCGATCGACACCCCGGTCGACCAGCGCGAGGACGGCGAGACCCGCCCGCGCCCCAACGAGACCGAGGGCTGCCCGGTCATCCACGGCGGTCAGCCGCACCCGACCACCGGCAACGCCAACAGCGTCTGGTGGCCGAACCAGCTGAACCTCAAGATCCTCGCCAAGAACCCCGCGGTCGCGAACCCCCTGGGTGAGGACTTCGACTACAAGGCGGCGTTCGAGTCGCTCGACCTCGCCGCGGTCAAGGCCGACATCGCCGAGACGCTCACCACGTCGCAGGACTGGTGGCCCGCCGACTTCGGCAACTACGGCCCCCTCATGATCCGCATGGCGTGGCACAGCGCCGGCACGTACCGCGTGACCGACGGCCGCGGCGGCGGCGGCGCCGGACAGCAGCGCTTCGCGCCGCTGAACAGCTGGCCCGACAACGTCAACCTCGACAAGGCGCGTCGCCTGCTCTGGCCGGTCAAGAAGAAGTACGGCCAGTCGCTCTCGTGGGCCGACCTGATGATCCTGGCGGGCAACGTGGCGCTCGAGTCGATGGGCTTCGAGACCTTCGGCTACGCGGGCGGCCGCGCCGACGTGTGGGAGCCGGACGCCGACGTGTACTGGGGCCCCGAGACGACGTGGCTCGCCGACGAGCGCTACTCGGGCGACCGCGACCTCGAGCGTCCGCTCGCCGCCGTGCAGATGGGTCTCATCTACGTGAACCCCGAGGGCCCGAACGGCGAGCCCGACCCGCTGAAGTCGGCGCGCGACATCCGCGAGACGTTCGGCCGCATGGCGATGGACGACGAAGAGACCGTCGCGCTCATCGCGGGTGGCCACACGTTCGGCAAGACGCACGGCGCCGCACCCGACACGAACGTCGGCGACAACCCCGAGGCCGCCGGCCTCGAGGAGCAGGGTCTCGGCTGGAAGAACGGCCACGGCACCGGTCACGGCGACGACACCATCACGTCGGGCCTCGAGGTCACGTGGACCTACCACCCGACGCGCTGGGACAACGAGTTCTTCCACATCCTCTACGCGTACGAGTGGGAGCTCATGCGCAGCCCGGCGGGTGCGCACCAGTGGCGCCCGATCAACGGCGGCGGCGCCGACATGGTGCCGCTGGCGCACTCGAACGGCCGTCGTGAGCCCCGCATGCTCACGAGCGACCTCGCCCTGCGCACCGACCCCGCGTACGACGCGATCTCGCGCAAGTTCAAGGACGACCCCGAGGCCTTCGCCGACGCGTTCGCCCGCGCCTGGTTCAAGCTCACGCACCGCGACATGGGCCCGATCGAGCGCTACCTCGGCGCCGAGGTCCCGGCGGAGGAGCTCCTCTGGCAGGACCGCGTGCCCGCGGTCGACCACGAGCTCATCGACGCCGCCGACGCGGCGGCGCTGAAGGCGCAGATCCTCGACAGCGGGCTGAGCGTGGCCGAGCTCGTCGAGACGACCTGGGCGGCAGCATCCTCGTTCCGCGGCAGCGACAAGCGCGGCGGCGTGAACGGCGCCCGCATCCGCCTCGCCCCGCAGAAGGACTGGGAGGTCAACAAGCCCGCCCAGCTCGCCACGGTGCTCGCGAAGCTCGAGCAGATCCAGGCGTCGTTCAACGACGGCCGTGCCGACGGCAAGAAGGTGTCGCTGGCCGACCTCATCGTGCTCGCCGGCAACGCGGCTGTCGAGAAGGCGGCGAAGGACGCCGGCGTCGACGCCGAGGTGGTCTTCCACCCGGGTCGCACCGACGCCACGCAGGAGCAGACCGACGTCACGTCGTTCGCGTTCCTCGAGCCGACCACCGACGGATTCCGCAACTACTACGGACCGCAGGCGTTCATGCCCGAGGAGCACCACCTCATCGACCGTGCGAACCTGCTCACGCTGAGCGCGCCGGAGCTGACGGTGCTCGTCGGCGGCCTGCGCGTGCTCGGTGCGAACTGGGACGACTCCGAGTACGGCGTGTTCACCGACCGCAAGGGCGTGCTCACGAACGACTTCTTCGTGAACCTGCTCGACCTCGGCACGACCTGGAAGCCGCTCGACCCGGGCGCCCACGCGTTCGCGGGCGTCAAGGACGGCTCGGGTGCGCCGGTGGGCATCGGCACGCGCGTCGACCTGCTGTTCTCGTCGAACTCGGAGCTGCGTGCCGTCGCCGAGGTCTACGCCTCCGACGACGCGAACGAGAAGTTCGTGCGCGACTTCGTGAAGGCGTGGGGCAAGGTCACCGAGCTCGACCGGTTCGACCTCGTCTGATACCTGCGCAGACGCACAAGAGCGGCCCGTCCCCGGAAGGGGGCGGGCCGCTCTCGTGTGCCGCAGAGATTACTTGACGCGTGCCTCCGCCTGCACCGGGGGCAGGGTGCCCTTGGGCTCGAAGAGCGCACGGTGCAGGACGCCGGCGATGAGGCCGCCGACGATCGGGAACACGATGAACACCCACAGCTGCGACAGCGGGCCGGGGCCGCCGTAGATCGCCGCGGCGATCGAGCGGGCCGGGTTCACCGACGTGTTGTCGATCGGGATCGAGATCAGGTGGATGAGGGTCAGCGTCAGGCCGATCGCGAGCGGCGCGAGTGCCGCGGTGCCCCGCGTGGAGTGGGTGACACCGAGGATGATGAGCACGAAGATCGCCGTCAGCAGCACCTCGGCGATGATCGCCGCGCCCAGCTCGAATCCGCCGGGCGAGCCGAAGTCGCCGGTGCCGTAGCCGTTGGACGCGAAGCCCGAGTCCTGGGCGTTGGACAGCCAGTTGTCGGTGCCGAAGATGCCGATCAGCACGATGAGGGTAGTTCCGAGGGCGCCGCCGATCACCTGCGCGATGATGTAGCCGATCGTGTTCTTCCACTCGAAGCGGCCGGCAGCGGCGAGGCCGAGCGTGATCGCAGGGTTGAAGTGGCCGCCCGAGATCGGCCCCCACGCGTAGGCGCCCGCCACGACGGTCAGACCGAACGCGAGCGAGACGCCGACGAAGGCGATGCCCAGCGGGTTGCCGTCGTCATCGGCCGGGAAGTTGGCCGCGAACAGCGCCGCGCCCACACCGCCGAAGACGAGCAGAAACGTTCCCAGTGCCTCCGCGACGAGCCTGTTCACCGTGGTGGGCGGGATGGTGGTATCCGACATGGCGGACTCCTTTCCTCGCCGCGAGGCTAGCGCCATGTTCAGCGGTTTCTCAGGAACCACGCGCGGAGTGTCCGCGTATAACGCCTGATCTCCGCGAGTTTCCCCGGCGGTTCAGTCGCTCGTCCCCCCGCGTTGGGGTGATGGATGCCGCGCCCCGGGGCCTCAGAGACGGCCGGCGGCCTTCAGCGCGAGGTAGCGGTCGGCGATCCGCGGCGGCAGGTCCTCGGGTGTCGCGGCGATCGCCTCTCCGCCGGCCCGGCCGATCGCGGCGGCGACGACCGCCGCGTCGTGGGCGCTCTGCTCGATGGCGGCGGCGCGGTACGCGTCGGCGGGATCGGGGCGGTCGGGGAGAGGATCCTGTTCGTCCGTGACGGCGCCGACCAGCAGGTGCGCGCCGCGGGCGAGGGCCGGGAGCGAGCCGAGGAACCCGCGCGCCGCCTCGGCGGCGTCTTGCGCGGTCAGCAGCACCACCAGCGACGGACGTGACGTGAGGGCGCGCACCTGCGCGAACGCGGCATCCCAGTCGGTGTCGATCAGCTGCGGTTCGACCGGCGCCATCGCGTCCACCATCGCGGGGAGCAGGCCCGGTCCGTCCACACGCGTGACGCGGGCGCGGATCGTCCGGTCGAACATCAGCAGGTGCACGTGGTCGCCCGCCCGGGTGGCGAGCGCCGCGAGCAGCAGCGCGGCCTCCATCGCGGCATCCATCCGCACCCCGTCTCCGACCCGCGCGGCGGCGGTGCGCCCGGTGTCGATCACGATCACGACGTGCCGGTCGCGCTCGGGGCGCCACGTGCGCAACATCGTCGTGCTCGCGCGGGCCGTCGCGCGCCAGTCGATCGAGCGCACGTCGTCGCCGCGCACGTACTCGCGCAGGCTGTCGAACTCGGTGCCCTGGCCGCGCACCTGCACGCTCGTGTTGCCGTCGAGCTCACGGAGCCGGGCGAGTCGCGATGGAAGGTGACGTCGCGCCGTGAAGGGCGGCAGCACGCGCACGGCGCCGGGCTCGTCGAGGCGGGCCTGGCGTCCGGCGAGGCGGAGCGGTCCGTCGGAGCGCACCACGACGAATCGCGAGCGCAGTTCGCCGCGGCGGCGGGGGAGCAGCGGGACACCGATGGTCCGCGCCTCTCCGGGCGGGATGACGACGGCCGGTCGTTCCGCCGGAGCCCCTGCCGTCGGCTGCCACGCGTCGCGGACCCTTCCCCGCAGCGTGCGGTCGCCGCCGTTGCGCAGCACGAGTTCGGCGACCACGGGCTGACCGAGCAGCACGCGCCGCGGCATCCGTCGCGTGACGGTGATCCGCCGCGGATCCGGTGCGGCCGCCGCATCGCCGAGCGCGCCGACGAGGCACAGCAGCACCCAGCCGGCGGCCGCGAGCCACGCGTCGACACCCGCCGCCGACAGCAGCACGACGGGCACCGCTCCGAGGGCGAGGAGCAGCGGCAGGCGACCGGTGACGTACATCGGGATCAGATCGGGACGCGAGTCTGCTGCAGCACCGAGCCCAGTACGGCGTCGACCGACACGCCCTCGAGCTCCGCGTCGGGACGCAGGCGGATGCGGTGCCGCCACGTCGGCAGCAGCATCGTCTGCACGTGGTCGGGCGTGATCGCGGGGTAGCCGCCGAGCCACGCCCACGCCTTCGAGGCCGCGAGCAGCGCGGTCGCCGCGCGCGGGCTGACCCCGAGCTGCACCGAGGGGCTGCGGCGCGTGGCCTGCGCGAGATCCACGACGTAGCCGAGCACGTCGTCGGAGACGGTGACGGATGCTGCGGCCCGCTGCGCGGCGTGCACCTCTGCCACGGTGACGACCGGGTGGACGCCGGCGCCCTCGAGGTCGCGCGGTGTGAAGCCGTTCGCGTGTCGGCGGAGCACCGCGACTTCTGCGTCGCGATCGGGGATGTCGATCACGAGCTTCAGCAGAAAGCGGTCGAGCTGGGCCTCGGGCAGGGAGTACGTGCCCTCGTGCTCGATGGGGTTCTGGGTCGCGGCGACGAGGAACGGATCGGGCAGCGGTCGGCTGACCCCGTCGGTGGACACCTGCCGTTCCTCCATGGCCTCCAGCAGTGCCGACTGCGTCTTCGGGGGCGTGCGGTTGATCTCGTCGGCGGTCGCGGCGCGGCGAAGACCGGCGCCCGCGAGATCGCGGGGGTCGAACCCGCTCGCGTGGCGGCGGAGCACGGCGAGCTCGGCATCCCGTGCCGGGACCTCCACGATGAGCTTCAGGAGGAACCGGTCCAGCTGCGCCTCGGGCAGCGTGTACGTGCCCTCGTGCTCGATGGGGTTCTGCGTTGCGGCGACGAGGAACGGATCGGGAAGGGGCCGGGTCACGCCGTCGGTCGAGACCTGACGCTCCTCCATCGCTTCCAGCAGCGCCGCCTGCGTCTTGGGCGGCGTGCGGTTGATCTCGTCCGCGAGCACGACGTTCGTGAAGACCGGGCCCTCGCGGAATTCGAACTCGCCGGTCTTGGCGTCGTACACGAGCGAGCCCGACACGTCGCCGGGCATGAGGTCGGGCGTGAACTGGATGCGCTTGGTGTCGAGGCCGAGCGCCGTCGAGAACGCCCGCACGAGCAGCGTCTTGGCGACGCCGGGAACACCCTCGAGCAGCACGTGGCCGCGCGAGAGCAGCGCGATCAGAAGGCCCGTCACGGTGCCGTCCTGACCGACGACCGCCTTGCCGACCTCGAGTCGGACGCGGTTCATCGCCTCGCGCAGCGCGGCGTCGTCGAGGGGCGGGCGGTCCGTCGTGGCGGGCGCCTCGGTGCTCGCGGTGGCGGGCGTGTCCGTCATCGGGTACTCCTTTCGGGGCGGACTGCCGTGCGCACGGCGTCCTCGAGGTCTCTCAAGCGTGTGCTCAGGGCGACCAGGTCGGCGTCGCTCTGCGGGATGTCGTCGATCAGGATGGCGTGCACGGCCCGCCGGTCGAGTCCGGTGCGGCCCGCGGCGGCATCGGCGATCTCGGGGGCGGCGGCGTTGCCGGCGAGCCCGAGGAAGGCGGCGATGCGCCGCAGCGCGCCGATCCGGAGCCGGTCCGCGGCGTGCAGGGGATCGCCCGCGCGCGCGTAGAGTCGCGCACGGCCCTCGGTCGTCTCGGAGGCGCGCACCGTCACCGGCAGGCGTTCCGCGACCAGGGGACCGAACCGGCGGCCGCGCCAGACGCCCGCCGCGATGCCGGCGACGAGCAGCAGCACGATGACCGCGCTCACCCACGGCGGCGTGAGGTCGCCGAGGGAGGGGTTGGTGTCGGCGAGGTCGGTGTCGCCGGGATTCGGCACGTACCAGACGACGAGCGGATGCCGCCCCATCAGGTTGACCGCCAGCGCGGCGTTGCCGTTCTCGGCGAGGCGCTCGTTGGTGAAGAGCGGGCGGGCGTCGACCGCGGCCACGCGGCCGCCGTCGGTGGCGTCGACGAGCAGCCCGTACCCGTCGCCTGACGGATAGCATCCGTCGTCGCCGCGGTATACGGCACCCGGGGCGACCGCGCCCGCGCGGACGGCGTCGTCGAGGTCGCAGTCGGGCTCGATCGCCGTGTCGGGCGCGACCCCGGCGGGAGCGGAGCCCGGCAGCAGCAGATCGAGCGTGCGGGCGCGCGGCTCGATGAGGACGACGTCCGTCGCGTCGGCGACGAGGGCGGCGAGGGCGTCGTCTGAGAGCGCCGGCGCGTCGGGGAGCACGAGGGTGGCGGATTCGGAGGCGAGGGCCTCGGCGGCCGCCGCGCGATCGCGCACCACCTGCACCTCGACGCCGTGGCCGCGCAGGATCTCA
>JAVBUG010000139.1:0-30951 GCA_031555515.1 Microbacterium sp.
GTGCCCGACCGGCCGGGCTGGTTCTATGAGCCCACCGTGCTGGCGGACGTGACACCCGAGATGCGCCTGCACCTCGAGGAGGCCTTCGGCCCGGTGGCGACGGTGTACCGGGTGGCCGACCGGGAGGAGGCGGTGCGCATCGCGAACGGCACGACCTTCGGCCTGAGCTCCGCCGTGTGGACGACCGACCCGGAGGAGGAGGACTGGTTCATCAGCCACCTCGACGCCGGTGCCGTGTTCGTCAACGGGATGACCGCGTCGTACCCGGAGCTGCCGTTCGGCGGGACGAAGGACTCGGGCATCGGGCGGGTGCTCGCGGCCGGCGGCATCCGTGGGTTCTGCAATCTGCAGACGGTGTGGGGCGGCTGACCGGCCCCGCACTCGACGAGGAGAAGACCCCGCAGGCGCATCCGCCGGCGGGGTCTTCTCGTGTCGTGCAGAGGTCAGGGCAGGACGACGATCTTGCCCGGATCGTGCGGCCCGTCGAGGGCGGTGAACGCGGCGGCGACCTCGTCGAGCGGGAACGTCGCGGCGACCGGAAGCACGAGCGCGCCGTCGGCGAGACGATCCGCGAGCCCGGCGAGGTTCTGCGCGGTGCGGGCCGACCGCTCGACGTTGTGCACGCCGAGCTCGTCGAGGGCGGCATACGCCGCGATCGCGACCATGCGGTCGACGGGCACGTCGAGGTCGATGCCCGCGTCGAGCGCGTCGCGGCCGTGGCAGTCGATGACCGCGGTGACGGTGCCGAGCGCGGCGACGCGGTCGGCCAGCCCCTCCCCGTAGGCGACGGGCTCGACCCCGAGCGAGCGCAGCAGCTCATGATTGCGGGGGGAGGCTGTGCCGATCACCCGGGCGCCCGTCGCGGCGGCGAGCTGGGCGGCGAGGATGCCGACGCCGCCGGCGGCCCCGCCCACGAGCACGGTGTCGTCCTGGCCGATCGGGATCGTCGCGAGGCACGAGACCGCCGTGAGCCCGGCGACGTTGAGGCCGCCGGCCACGTCGACCGGAAGCCCTGCGGGGCGGCGGGCGAGATCGGATGCCGCGGCCACCGCGCGTTCGGCGATCGCACCGGACCCGCGCCCGAGCACCTCGTCGCCGACCGTCACCGGGGTGCCGTCCCAGTACACGGCGCCCTCTCCGACCGCCTCGACGCTGCCGGCCAGGTCGCCGCCGACGCGGCGCGGGAACGGTGCGTGCGACGGGATGAACCCGCTGCGCACCTTGCCGTCGAAGGGATTCAGGCCGGCGGCGTGCACGCGCACGACCACCTCGCCCGGGCCGGGCTCAGCATCCGGGATCCCGCCGACGTACAGGACGTCGGGGCCGCCGTTCGTGTCGTAGAGGGCTGCTCGGGTCATTCGACGACCTCCCGGGTCATTCGTAGGTGCGCAGGATCTGCTCGGGCTCGAGCTGGACCGCCCAGCCCTCGATGGTGCCGGCGTTCTCGAACTCCTCGATCTGCAGGATCTGGCGTCCGCGCTCGACGGTCTGCGTCATGCCCGCCGTCACGAAGGCGTAGAGGATGAGCCACGCCGTCTCCTCGTACGCGACGCCGTCGAACACGACGACGTTGGCGTCGACGATGCCGCGTGCCTCGGCGGCGGCTCGCGGCGAGGTCGTCGTGATCGCGCGTGCGCCGTTGACCTTGTTGGCGGCCACGACGCCGGCGAGCGCCTCGCCGGCCACGAGCACGCCGAACGCGTCGGTGCCGGCATCTTGATCCGTGACCGTGGCCTGGCCGACGCGCACCGCGAAGATCGGGTAGTCGTCGCCGGGATCGAGCTCGGCGGCGCCGTGCCACACGACGTCGAAGCCGGCGGCGTCGGCGCGGGCGCTGAGCGTGCGGCCGAGTTCGTAGCCGCCGTGGTCGGCCGCGAAATGGAGACGTGTCATGGTCCTGACCTCTCTGTCGAGGATGTGTCGGTGGAGGGGAGTCGCTCACACCGGCGGTGCGACGAACAGGCCCTTGTCGATGTCGTTGAACGACTCGCGGGCGACGAGCTCGCTCATCTCCTGCGCGGTCCCCCACTGGTCCTGCGTGGACAGCTGGGTGATGTCGTGCTTGTTGGCCACCCAGGAGTCGTCGTCGACCATCGAGAGCTCCGTCGTGTACTCGATGGTGTTGCCCGCGGGGTCGAGGAAGTATGCGAACGTGTTGTCGCCGGCGTTGTGGCGACCCGGGCCCCAGATCATGCGGGCCCCCGCACGGAGGATCTTGCCCGAGCCGCGGATCCATTCCTCGATGCCGCGCATCTCGAACGACAGGTGATGCAGCGAGTGGTGCGGGCCCATCGCGATCGCGATCGAGTGGTGGTTCGCGTTGCACCGCATGAAGTGCATCATGTTGGCGCCGTCGGGACGCACGAGCGAGTCCGAGATGGTGAAGTCGAGGTGGTCGATGTACCACTGCGCGGTGCGGTTCAGGTCGGTCGAATTGAACACCATGTGCGAGAGCTTGGCCGGGATGGGCTCGCGCTCGCGGATCTTGCGCGCCTCGCGCGTCTGATAGCCCGTCGAGAACTCGAGCACGCGGCCGTCGCCGTCGAAGACCCGGAAGCCGTAGCCGCCGCTGAAGCCGGTCAGCTCCTGCGGCTCGTGGACGAAGGGGACGTCCTCGGCGTGCAGCTTCGCGGCCAGCTTGTCGATGTCGGCGCGGCTGCGCACGGCGAAGGCGGCGAGGTCGACCCGCTTGTCGTCCTTGCGCAGGCGCAGGATGAACGGCTCGGGCGACCCCTCGGCGGCAAGGTAGCTGAGGCCGTCCTCGGCGTGGACCTCGGTGAGCCCCCAGTGCTTGACGAAGAAGTCGCGCTCCTCCTCGAAGTTGGGGATCGCGAGCGCGCCGTAGCGCAGATGGGAGACGAGCCGCTCAGTCATCATCGACCTTCCTGATAACGGTGCACGGCGGTCGGAGTGGTGCCGGTGCAACGCACCCGAGCGTAGGCCGACGATCACCCGGGTCGCCATGTCGAGCCCGGATACCACGCATCTGTGGCCGGTGGGGATCCCGGCCCGACCTCCTCGTCGCGCGGCGCCCGAGCCGCTGATAGCAGGCATCGCGCTCGGCGATTGGCACGGCTGCCGCGCCCGCCTTACCGTCGATCCAGGGAACGCGAAGTCGCGCCCGGGAAGCAGGAGACGAAGATGTCGGTTTCGAAGGTGCTCGTCGTCGGCGGTGGATTCACCGGGCTGACGACGGCGATCGCACTCGCCCAGCGAGGGGTCGAGGTGACCCTCGTCGACAAGGCGACCGCGTGGGCGCGGGTCGGCCACGGGCTCACGATCCAGGGGAACGCCCTGCGCGTGTTCCGCGAGATCGGGGTCATCGACGAGGTCCTCGCGAAGGGCCAGGAGGAGAACTCCGTCACACTTTATTTCGCGGACGGCCGCGTGATGGCGGAGCTGCCGACGCCGCGCACCGGCGGCGACGACCTGCCCGCGACGATCGGCGCCCTGCGTCCCGATCTGCACGAGATCCTGGTGAGGCGGGCCGAGTCGCTCGGCGTCGAGATCCGCCTCGGGCTCGAGCTCGTCTCGTTCGAGAACCACGACGACTCCGCGACCTCGGTCCTCTCCGACGGCGTGCGCGAGACGTGGGACGTCATCGTCATCGCCGAGGGCATCAAGTCGCAGACGCGTCCGAAGCTCAGCATCACCGAGGACCGCGCGCCCAGCGGTCTCGGCATCTGGCGCGCCGTCACCTCACGGCTCCCCGAGATGACCGGCGGGATGGCCTTCCCGTTCGACGACAGCGGCGCGTTCAAGGTCGGCTACACGCCGGTCAGCGAGACCCAGTGCTACGTCTTCGTCCTCTGCCCGCCCGTCCGGCCCGACAACGGACTCGAGGGCTGGCAGGAGGTCAAGCGCCTGATGGCCGGCTATCACGGCGAGTTCGACTTCCTGCGCGACTCGATCGACGAGAACACGTTCCTGAACTTCCAGGAGATCGAGTGGATCTACGTCGACGGTCCGTGGCACCAGGGCCGCGTGGTCGCGCTCGGCGAGGTCGTGCACGCCGTCCCGCCGCTGATCGCGCAGGGCGCGGCGCTGTGCGTCGAGGACGCCCTGCTCTTCGCCCAATACGTGACGCAGGAGGGCGAGCTCGAGGAGCAGCTCACGGCCTTCCACGATCGTCGGGTGCCACGCGTCAAGGGGGTGGTCGACGCCTCCATGCTGCTCGCGAAATGGGAGCTCAACCCGGGATCACCGGATGCCGACCCCGGCCGCGTGATGGGTCAGGCGCTCGGCGCGCTGGTGGCAGCGCCGTGACCGGCGAGTTCCGCGTTCCCCGACGCATCGTCACGGGGCACGACGAGGCCGGCGTCTCGGTCGTCGTGAGCGACGGACCCGTGCCCGTCACCCG
Source organism: Microbacterium sp. (assembly GCA_031555515.1). GTDB lineage: Bacteria > Actinomycetota > Actinomycetes > Actinomycetales > Microbacteriaceae > Microbacterium. The sequence continues at coordinate 4,361 of JAVBUG010000139.1, forward strand.
GGAGCTCCCGGACGACGGCGTGGCGTTCCACGAGGTGTGGGTGACGTCGGCGGCGCCGGCGCGCATCGCCGCCACCGCCGAGGACCCGACGGCGGGCTCGCTCACCGTGCCGCCGCCCACGCACGGCACACGCATCCGCATCAACGAGTTCCTGCCCGGCCATCTGGACGACCGCGGTCTGCAGTCGCCCGTGCACCGCACCGAGTCGATCGACTACGGCATCGTCCTCGAGGGCGAGATCACGCTGATCCTCGACGACAGCGAGGTCACTGCGCACGCGGGCGACATCGTCGTGCAGCGCGGCACCGACCACGCGTGGGCGAATCGCGGGGACTCCATCGCACGCGTCGCCTTCGTGCTCGTCGGCGGCGAGTTCGAAGACGACCTGCTCGAGGTGCTGCCCCGGGACGTCCGCGATCGCCTCACGAGGCACGGACCCCGCGACGAACCGGGAGCGACCTCCCCGGGAGCGGCATCGTGACCGCGCTCGACCACGTCGGGCTGTCGGTCGCCGACCTCGATACGCAGGCCGAGTGGTACTCCCGCGCGCTCGGGCTCGAGCAGCTCGAGCCGGGCGGCATCCCCGCCGTGGGTCTGCGGGTCGTGTTCCTCGTCGACCCCGAGCACAAGTGGGCGATCGAGCTGCTGAGCCGTCCGGGCTCCCAGCCGAAGCCGCGCGCCGCCACCGCCCCCGAGCACGTGCTCTCGCAGGGCTACGGCCACATCTGCCTGCGGGTCGACGACGTCGACGCGACGTACGACCGGCTCCTCGCCGCGGGAGCGTCGTCGATCATGGCTCCCGGTGAGTCGCCGGTGTCGGGGGTGCGCATGGCGTTCGTCGCCGACCCCGAGGGCAACTTCATCGAGATGCTCGACCGGCCGGGCCCGCCCGGAACCGCGGTGGCGTCATGACGGCGATCATGCTCCCCGGCATCGCCGGCGGCCTCTTCGTCGTCACCGGTGCCGCCGGTGGTCAGGGCGCACAGGAGGCGCTCCTGCTCGCGAGCCAGGGTGCCGACGTCGTCGCGGCCGACATCCGCGATGAGGCGCCCGAATTGACGGATGCTGCGGCCTCGCTCCCCGGAACCGTGACGTACCGCCGCCTCGATGTGACGGACGAGGCCGAATGGGCCGCGCTCGCCGCGTCGCTCGGAGGCCGCCCGGTGAAGGGACTGGTGAACAACGCGGGCGTCACCCATCGCGTGCGCATCGGCGCCGTCGAACGCGCGGACTGGGACCGCGTCCTCGCGGTCAACGTCACGGGCGCGATGCTCGGCATCCAGGCCCTCCTTCCGCTGATGGGCGCCGGCGCCTCGATCGTCAACATCGGCTCGGCGGCGGGCGTCACGGGCCATTACACGGCCGCGTACACCACCAGCAAGTGGGCCCTCCGCGGGCTCACCCACTCGAGCGTCACGGAGCTCGGGCCCCGCGGCATCCGTGTCAACATCGTCCACCCCGGCTACATCCGCACCGAGATGACCGCCGGCGCCCCCGCGGCGTTCCTCGACGCCAGCATCCAGATCGCTCCGCTGCATCGCGGCGGCGAGCCGGAGGAGGTGGCCAACGTCGTCGTCTTCCTGCTGTCGGATGCCGCGTCGTACATCACCGGCGCCGAGGTCGGCGTCGACGGCGGCCAGTTCCTCTCGGGCGTCGCGACCTTCCTCTCGGAGGCCGTGCGCCCGGCGCAGACCCCTCAGCCCTGAGCCCACCCCATCGGAGATCTCTCGTGTTCATGTATTTCCCCACCAACTACGTGTGGAGCCTCTCGGTCGTCGCGACCCTCAACAACGGCGGCTTCATCGACGAGGTCGACCGCGCGTGCAAGCCGGTGCTGCTGGCCGCCCAGAACGGCGACGACGCGGGCACCGAGGAGCTGTACGCGTCGTGGGCGGCGGTCGCCGACCGCCTGATCGCGAAGGCCGAGGACGACGAGGCGCGCGGCCGCCGCATCGGCGCGGGGGAGACGTACTACCGCGCGTCCCTGTACACGTCGCAGGCCGAGCGGCTGCAGTCGCCCAAGTGGGAGGGCCGCAACGCCGCGTACCAGAAGTCGATCGACCTGCTCCTGAAGCACGTCGAGCTGCTGGACGTGCCGCTGACGACTGTCGAGATCCCGTACACGCCCGCCGACGAAGCGCTGCCCGAGGGCACGTCGCTGCCCGGCTACTTCTACCGCGCACCCGGCGAGGGGCCGCACCCCGTCGTGATCCAGTGGAACGGCCTGGATTCGACGAAGGAGATGATGTACTACTCGGGCTTCGCGCAGATGCTCGCCCAGCGCGGCATCTCGACGCTCATGATCGACACCCCGGGCTCGGGCGAGGCGCTGCGCCTGCGCGGCCTCACCGCCCGTCATGACACCGAGGTGTGGGCCGGCGCGATCATCGACTGGATCGAGGCCAACGCCTCCGAGCTGGGCGCCGACCCCGAGCGGGTGGGCGTGGTGGGCTGGTCGCTGGGCGGCTACTACGCACCGCGCGCTCTCGCGTTCGAGAAGCGGCTGAAGCTCGGCGTCGCGTGGGGCGCGAACCACAACTGGTTCGAGGTGCAGGAGGGCCGCCGCCACCGCGAGGGCGAGAACCCGGTGCCGCACTACTGGGACCACGTGTTCTGGGTGTGGGGCGCCACCGACATGGACGACTTCATCGAGAAGACGAAGGGCATGCACCTCAACGGCGTGGTCGAGCAGATCACGGCGCCGTTCCTCATCACGCACGGCGTCGGCGACCGGCAGATCAACGTGAAGTACGCGCACCAGTCGTACGAGCAGGCGGTGAACTCGTCCAAGCTCGAGCTGCGGCTGTTCGACGACCCCGAGGGCGGCTCCGAGCACATCTCCATCGACAACATGCCGTACGTCGCGGGCATCATCGCCGACTGGGTCGCCGAGACGTTCGCGGAGCTCTGACCCGCAAGCCCCTGATCCCCGGATGCCGCGGGCCGCGGCATCCGGGTCAGAACACGATCGTGTGATTCCCGTGGCGGATGACGCGGTCCTCGGCGTGCCACAGCACGGCGCGGGAGAGCACCTGGCGCTCGACGTCGGCACCCCTGCGGGCGAGCTCTGCGGCGGAGTCGGCGTGCGTCACCCGGACGGTGTCCTGCTCGATGATCGGACCCTCGTCGAGGTCGTCCGTGACGTAGTGCGAGGTCGCGCCGATGAGCTTGACGCCGCGCTCCTTCGCCTTCTTGTACGGCTCGGCGCCGATGAAGGCGGGCAGGAACGAGTGGTGGATGTTGATCACCGGCACGCCCAGCTCGGCGAGGAAGTCGCCGGAGAGGATCTGCATGTAGCGGGCCAGCACCACGAAATCCACGTTGCCCTTCAGCAGCTCGAGGATCTTCGCCTCGGACTCCGACTTGTCGGGCCCGGGCACGCCCGGCACGTGGAAGAACGGCACGCCGAACGAGCGGACGTCCTCGGCCGAGGTGGTGTGGTTCGAGACGACCATCGGCACGGTCACCGGCAGGTCGCCGCGGCGGTGCCGCCACAGCAGGTCGAGCAGGCAGTGGTCCTGCTTCGACGCCAGGATCGCCATGCGCTTGGGCACCGACTGGTCGGTGAGCGACCACTCCAGGTCGAACCCGTCGAGGGTCTGCGCGATCTCGCCCTCGATGAACGGGCGGTCGGCCGCGAAGCCCGGCCGGTGGAACACGACCCGCTGGAAGTACGCGCCGCCCTCGGGGTTGTCGGAGTACTGGTCGAACGCGACGATGTTGCCGCCGATGCGCGTGATCATCGCCGAGACCGCCGCCACGATTCCCGGGCGATCGCTGCCGTGGACGATGAGGCAGGCGTGGTCGGGATTCAGGTGCGGGGAGGCGGCCATTGTTCGATTCTGCCCTGTGCGAAGGAATGCCGCTTCTTCGGGTCTGCCCGCGCGACACGCACGGGACACACGGATGCTGCGGCCCCTACTCTGGCGGCATGAGCACCGCCTCCCGTGCCGCAGCCCGCGACGACCGCATCACTCTGCGATTCATGGCGGTCCCCGCCGACACGGCAGCGGGCGGACGCTCGGTCGCGGCCGGCAGCGTCATGGAGTGGATCGACAAGGCCGGCTACGCCTGCGCCGTCGGCTGGGCCGGCGCGTACTGCGTCACCGCGTACGTCGGGAACGTGCGCCATCGACGCCCCATCGTGCCGGGAAGCCTCATCGAGGTGCAGGCCCGCATCGTCTACACCGGTCGCACGAGCATGCACGTCGTGGTGACCGTGTCGTCGACCGAGGTCAGCGAGCGCATGTACACGCCGGCGACGACGTGCATGCTCGTCTTCGTCGCGAAGGGCGCCGACGGGCGCCCTGCCGGGGTGCCGGAGTGGCGAGCCGTGACCCGCTCCGACAAGAAGCTGGCCGAGGCGGCCCTCGAGCGCATCGACTCGCGCGCCGAGATCAAGCGCCTCATGCTGGCGGAGGACTACACGGATGCCTCGACGGCGCCGCGCACGACGCTCCGGTTCCTCGCACCGCCCGGCGTGGTGAACTTCGGCGGCAAGGCGCACGGCGGCACTGTCATGCGCTGGATCGACGAGGCCGGCTACGCCGTCGCGGCCGCCTGGGCGAAGGACGGCGAGGACGCGAGCGCCGCGATCGGCGTCTACTCGGGCGGCATCCACTTCCTCGCGCCGGTCGTGATCGGGCACCTCGTCGACGTCGACGCGCGCATCGTCTACACGAGCCGGCACAGCATGCACGTCAGCACCCGCGTGTGGACCGCCGACCCCCGCACGCCCGGCGACCGCACGCTCACGACGCAGTGCCTGAGCGTGTTCGTCGTGCCGGGCGCCGACGGCGTCGCCCAGCCGGTCCCGCAGTGGACGCCCGAGCTCGCCGAGGACGAGCGCCTCCAGGCGCACGTGCGCGAGATCATGGCGCTGCGCGAGGAGATCGTGCCGATCGCCGCGTCGCTCACCCTCGAGCCGTAGCCCGGGGTGGGCGGGGCGGGCTATGCGGCGCCGACCAGATCGCCGTTGCGGGTGAGGTCGAGATACCGCGCAACGGCGTCGCGGCTCTTGGTGAGGCAGGCGAGGCGGTCGTCGAGGGCGGTGAGCTCGGTCGCGAGCATCTCGGCGAGCTCGCGCGAGCACGTCGGCTGCTCCATCGCGCACTGCCGTTCCACGTCGAGCACGACCTTCGCGAGGCGCGTCGACAGCCCGGCCTGCACGAGTCCGCGGGCGCGCGTGGCGCGTTCCACGTCGGCTTCGCCGTACGCGCGGTAGCCGTTCGCCGAGCGCTCGGACGCCAGCAGTCCCTGCTCCTCGTAGTACCGCAGCATCCGTGCGGGGATGCCGGTGCGCTGCGACAGTTCGCCGATCTTCATGCTCCGTGCCCTCCGTGTCGATTCGTGTCAGGCGAAAGCTTGACATTGACATTGATGTCAAAGTTTAGCCTCGCTGCATGACCTCGTCCACGGCCTCCGTCACCCTCCCCGAGACCTCCGTCCCACGCTTCCCGCTGGGCGCGCTGCTGCTGCTCTCGCTGGGGGTCTTCGTCACCGTCACCGCGGAGTCGCTGCCGGCCGGGCTCATGCCCGAGATGGCGCGCGACCTCGGCGTCGATCCGCTGCGGATCGGGCTGCTCGTCTCGGTATGGGCGATCGTGGTGATCGCGACGAGCATCCCGCTCACCCGCGCGACGCGCCGGATCGACCGCCGCATCGTGGTCGCGGTCTCGCTCGCCGTGTTCGCGGTCGCGAACATCGCCACGGCGTTCGCGCCGACGTACGAGTTCGCCTTCGCCACACGGGCGGTCGCCGCGGTCGCGCACGGCGTGTTCTGGGCGATCGTCATCGTGTACGCATCGTCGCTGCTGTCGGGCCGGCAGCTCGGCCGCGGCCTCGCGCTCGTCACGGGCGGGGGCACGGCCGCCACCGTGCTCGGCCTCCCGGCGGGCACGGCTCTCGCGCAGCTGACGAGCTGGCGCGTCTCGTTCGCGGTGATGGGGATCGGGATGCTGCTGCTCGCCGCCGTCGTCTCGCGCCGGCTTCCGCGGTCCGTGGTCGAGCCGGTGCCCGCCGGGCACCGCGAGCCGCTGCGAGAGGACCGGTCGCTTCCGCCGCTGGTCGCCTTCGGCGTCGCCGGGCTGCTGATCGGCCTCGCGCAATTCCTCTCCTTCGTCTACATCCGGCCCTATCTCTCGGAGTCGGCCGGCATCGCCGACGGCTGGGCGAGCGCCCTGCTGTTCGTCTACGGCGCGGCGGGCATGGCCGGAGTGGCGGTCGCCGGCGCACTCGCCGATCGGTTCCCGCGCACGGCGCTCACCGCGACGCTGCTCGTGTTCGTCGGAGCCTTCGCCGCGCTCGCGGCAGCGCCCCACGCGACGTTCGTGGTGGTGATCGCGCTCGCGCTGTGGGGTGCCGGCACCGGCGCGATGTTCCCGCTGATCCAGACGGCGCTGATGCGCGCAGCATCCGATCGCCTCCGCGACCTCGCCAGCGCGTCCATCGTGGTCCTCTTCAACGTCGGGATCGCGGGCGGTTCGTGGGCCGGCGGACAGCTCACCGCCACCTACGGGCCGACGGCGAACATGGCGGTGTCGGCGGCGGTCGTGCTGCTCGCCGCCGGGCTGACCGCTGTCGGCGCGGCGCTCGCCTCGCGCCGGGACGGTGCGTTCGAATCGGATCACCGAGGCTGATGCGGCCGATCGCCAATATCAACTTCCTCGATGGCGGGCGCGGCGTGAGCATGGATTCGTCCTCAAGAAAGTGAGTCGATGATGACCCGACGCCTGGTGTCCCACCTCCGATACGCGGCCCTCGCCGTGCCGGACTTCGAGACGGAGCGCGATTTCTTCGTGCGGCACTGGGGGCTCACCGAGGTGGCGGCCGAGGACGGCCTCAGCCATCTGGCCGCCGAGGGATCGACCGAGCCCTTCATCCTGCGCCTGCGCCGCGGCGAGAAGCGCGTCGATCTTGCGGCGTTCGCCGTCGCCGACCGCGCCGACCTCGAGGCGCTCGCCGCCAAGCTCCACGCCGAGGATGTGCAGTTCGCGCACGAGCCGCAGGAGCTGACGGGCTTCGGCGGCGGCTACGGCTTCCGGGTCTTCGACGGGGACGGGCGGGTGCTCGAGTTCTCGACGGGCTATCAGACGCGCGAGGCGCGCAAGATCCGCGAGCGCGAGCCCATCCCGGCCAAGCTCTCGCACGTGGTGTTCAACTCGGCGAACCTCGAGCAGTCGGCGCAGTGGTACATCGACCACCTCGACTTCACCATCTCGGACTCACTGACCCGTCCCGACGGCGCGAGCATGATGCACTTCATGCGCTGCAACCCGGCGCACCACTCCCTCGCCATCGCCATGGGTCCGCACCACTCGCTGCATCACCTGTCGTTCGAGATGCGCGGCATCGAGGAGTGGATGCGCGGCGCGGGCAAGATCCTCCGCTCGGGCGCGCGCATGATCTGGGGTCCGGGTCGCCACAACGCCGGCGACAACACGTTCGCGTACTTCCTCTCGCCCGCGGGCAACACGATCGAGTACACGACGGAACTCGCCGTGCTCGACGAGGACACCTGGAGCCCGCACCGCCTCAACATCAAGGACGTGTCCAACCAGGATCAGTGGGGGACCGCGCAGGAGATGAGCGAGATCATCGCCCGCGAGTCGTTCAACGACATCGACAAGGGCCTGTTCGTCGCGCCGCCGGTGTGATCGAGATCGACGAGGAGAGTCATCCCATGACACGCATCCACTTCGCCGCGGATCACGGCGGCTACGAACTCGGTCGCGCCCTCGAGGCCCGCGCGAAGGCCGCGGGCCACGAGGTGGTCTGGCACGGCGCGGAACAGCTCGATCCCGGCGACGACTACCCGACGTTCGCCATCCGGGTCGGCGCCGCCGTCGTCGCGGATCAGGACGCCGGCATCGACGCGTTCGGGGTGCTCCTGCTCAGCGAGGGCTTCGCGGGGGTCATCGCCGCGAACAAGGTCAACGGAGCCCGTGCGGTCCAGGTGGCATCGCCTCGGGCCGCGGCCGACACGCGCGCGATCGTCGACGCGAACGTGATCGTGTTCGACGGGATCGCGTTCGAGGAGAACGCGTGGCTCACTCTCAGCGCGTTCGTGACAGGGTCGCTGCCGCACTCGGTCGAGCGCAGCCGCCGCATCCTGCAGATCGAGGAGTACGAGAACGCCGGCACGATCGAGGGCTGGGCCGTCCAGCTCGAGCCCGAGCAGATCGCGGTCTCGCGGGAGTGATCCGCAGCCGGATCAGACCGGCTGGCCGACGACGGACGCCGGGTGATTCGGGACGGATGCTGCGGCCTGCTCGAAGATGCCGCGCATCCAGGCGTGCTCGGGGTCGCGGCCGTGGACGGGGTGCCACCACAGCGCGTTGACGACGGGGATGGCGTCGAACGGGGCCTCGAGCGTGCGCACGCCGGCCACGGACTCGGCGACATGGGCGAGTCCCGCCTGGATCAGGCCGAGCCGGTTGGTTCCCGCGATGAAATGCGGCAGCGCGAGGAAGCTCTCGACGACCGCCTCGATGTGCGGCTCGATGCCGAGCTGCTGAAGCTGGCGCGCCGCCGAGGTGAACGCGGTGCGCGACTGGTACGTGAAGACCCAGGGCAGCGCGCCGAGCACGTCCATGGTCAGCGCGTCGCCGACCAGCTCGTTCGACTCCGCGGCCACGACGACCCAGCCGTCGCGCCACAGGTCCATGTAGGGCAGATCGACGAGGTGGCCGTGCGGGATCACCATGCCGTCGGCCGAACGCAGTCGGTTCAGCGCATCGTCGACGATGGCCGGGTTGTGCAGCATGAAGCGGAAGCGCACGCCGGGAGCGGCCTCGGCGGCGAGACGCGACACCTCGCTGCCGATGGTGGCGAAGCCGTAGTCGGACCCGTAGATCGAGAACTCGCGGGTGGAGTCTCGTGGGCTCCACGTGGCCTGGCTCTCGAACACCCGGCGTGCCGCCTCGAGAGCTGTCGTCGTGTGCTCGGTGAGGCGGAGTGCGAGCGGGGTGAGCTCGTACGTGTTGCCGCGGCGGGCGAGGATCGGGTCGTTGAAGTGCGTGCGCAGTCGCGCGAGCGAGGCGCTCAGCGCGGGCTGGCTCAGGTGCAGCCGCTCGGCGGCGCGCGTCACGCTGCGCTCGGTCAGCAGCGCGTCCAGGGCGACCAGGAGGTTCAGATCGAGGCGTGAGAGGAGCGGTTGATCGGACACGACGGTGTGCTCCTCCGGGTTCGGGATGCCTGCGCCCAGTGTATCCGTGCAATCTATGGGGGCGGGAGGGGGCATCGCTCGCACCGATGAGCGGCTCACTGTTGCGATTATGTGCACATCAGACTTACTTATGTCTAAATGAAGCTTAACCCTGCTACGCTCGAAAGGACTCCCGGCCCGCGACAGTGCGGTCCCGACCCAGAGAGTGAGCATCGATGCTTCTCGAGAGAGATCTCATCCAGTCCGTGGGCTTCCGCAACGTCCGCGAGGGCGGTGAGATCACCGGCTTCCAGTTGCGCCTGCGCATGCCGTCGTACCGCGGGATGGCAGCATCCCTCATCGACGGTGTCGCCGTCCGTGTCGGAGACCTCGTCGACGTCGCCGCCGACGTGCCGCTCTGGACCTTCGCCGGTCGCACCTACTCGCTGCAGGAGCTGTGGGACTCGGAGGGCGTGCGCTGGCCCCTCGAGGAGGCGGCGATCGTCACGGTGCCGTACCCCGGCGGGCTGCCCGAGGGCACGCACGAGGTCTCGATCCAGCTGCGCCTGCGCATGTCGTACATCCCGCAGGAGCACCAGCCCTCGACGTACGAGGTCTCGCGGCACATCACCCTCACCTCCTCGGAGGACGGCGGCCCCTTCAAGTACGGCGTGAGCCTCTACAGCTTCATGACCGACTACGGCACCGTCATGGACCTCGAGACGGCACTGGCCGCAGTGGCCGACGTCGGAGCGACCGGCGTCGAGATCCTCGGCGAGGGCCACATCGAGCGATACCCCGAGCCCACGACCGAGTGGATCGACCGCTGGTTCGCACTGCTCGAGAAGTACTCCCTCGAGCCGACGAACTACGGCTCGTGGATCGACACGCGCCTGCACTCGAGCGGCGCGAACGCGCGCGATCTGACCGCCGCCGAGGGAGCCGCGATGCTGCAGCGCGACCTGCGGCTGGCCAAGCGCCTCGGCTTCCGCTTCGTGCGGCCCAAGATCGGCGTCGTTTCGAGCGACCTCATCCCGCACCCCATCTGGACCGAGTCCGTCGAGCGCTCGCTCGACCTCGCGGCCGAGCTCGACGTCGTCATCTGCCCCGAGATCCACTCGCCGACGCCCATCAAGCACGAGGTCGTCGACGACTACATCGCCCTCATCGAGCGCACGGGGACGAAGCACTTCGGGCTGCTGCTCGACACCGGCATCTTCCAGGACCGCCCGATCCCGCTGAAGCCCGGAGAGCTGCCCGGCCGTCGTCCCGCGTTCCTCGACGGCATTGCGGTCGACTCCGCCGACATCGCCGACATCGCGAAGTACGTCGTCTTCATCCAGGCGAAGTTCCACGACATCGACGAGAACCTCGTGGATCAGCAGATCCCGTGGGAGCCGGTGCTCCGCGCCCTGAAGGACGCCGGTTACACCGGCTACCTCTCGAGCGAGTACGAGGGTGACCGCATCCCCTGGCGCTCGATCGAGCAGGTGCGCCGCCAGCACTCCCTCATCCGCTCCATCGCCTCCACCCTCTGACGAACCGCCCGAAACCGGAGAGAACCATGCCCAACGGACTCATCGCCGAAGACAGCCTCCGCCCGCACCCGGACGGCCTCGCGCTGAAGCTCACCATCCCCTGGTACCGGAGCCTGTGGCTCTCGTCCGTCTCCACGCTCCGCCTCACCGTCGACGGCGTCGAGATCGCCACGGACGACCTGGCCTTCGAGATCGACGGCATGCGCTACGCCATCGCCGAGCTGTCGCAGCAGAGCGAGACGCTCTGGTTTCTGCAGCAGCATCCGCTCCTCGTCGCACGTCTCGACCAGCCCGTCGCGCTCGGCGAGCAGCACCGGGTCGAGATCTTCGGCGAGCTGCGGCTGCCGTACATGCAGATCGCACCCGGTCAGGACGGCGGACCCGGCATGTACGTGCCGAACATCGTGCGTCAGTCCTTCACGCTGACAGTGACGGACACGGATGCTGCGCCCCCGGCGACCGCGACCGACATCGCGCCGCCGCCTCCGGCGACAGACGAGGACCCGTTCAAGCTCGGCCTCACGCTCTACTCCGCGAGCGCGGAGTTCCGCGCCGGCTGGTACGACTTCGACGGGCTGCTGGACCGCGTGGCCGAGCTCGGGATCGGCCCGGGCATCGAGATCGTCGCATCACAGGTGCTGCCGACGTACCCGGTCGTGTCGGACGAGTTCGTCGCGCAGTGGCGCGCCGCGTTCGACAAGCACGGCTTCGACGCGAGCTCGTTCGGCGCGAACCTCGACATGGGCCGCCGGCGCGACCGTGACATGACGCCCGACGAGGAGTTCGAGTTCAGCGAGCTGATGTTCCAGGGCGCGAAGAAGCTCGGGTTCCCGCTGGTGCGCATCCAGTCCGCGAAGCCGGAGCTGCTGCGCCGGCTGCTGCCGGTGGCGGAGCGACTCGAGCTGCAGCTGGCGTACGAGATCCACGCGCCGATGGGGCCGAACGCCGAGCCGATCCTGAAGGTGCGCGACACCTACGCCCAGCTGGACTCGCCGCTGCTCGGGTTCGTCGCGGACTTCTCGTCGACGATGCACAGCATGTCGCCGACGCTGCTGCGGGCCGTCGAGCGCGCGGGCCTGAATGACGACGCGCTCGCCGAGCTGCAGCGCATCTGGGCCACCGACGCGACCATGCAGGAACGGCAGCAGGAGTTCATCGGCTACCTGAAGTCCCGCGATTTCGACCCGGGCCGGCTCGGCTCGTTCGCGCACCTCGCCTTCAACATGCACGGCCACGTCGACCCGCGCGAGTGGGCCGACATCATGCCGCAGATCACGCACGTCCACGCGAAGTTCTACGACATCGACGAGAACGGGCAGGAGCCCGCCATCGACTACCCGGAGCTCGTCCGCGTCTTCGTCGAGGGCGGCTACCGCGGCTACTGGTCGAGCGAGGGGGAGGGCCACGCGTTCGCCGAGCTCGGCGAGGTCGACCCGCTGCTGCTCGTCCGCAGGCAGCACGACCTCATCCGCGCCTCGATGCGCGCCGTGCAGGCGGCGGGGGTGCTCCGCTAGCCGATCGCGCATCCGCACCGCCATGGCCCCGTCGACGACCCCGTCGGCGGGGCTTCGGCGTGCCCGGGAGCGCGCCGCGCATCGCGGCGTCGTGGGGACGCCCAGGGTTATGCGCGGTATCGCCAATACTTATGTGTGTTTCTGGCGCATCGCCGCGATACTGGGATCACAGCACGGGCGTTCGAGAAGGATCGAGTCGCCGACAACGAAGTCAGAAAGGCTGGACATGACACAGCACCGTTCCTCCGCCGCTCGCCGGGCCGCCATTCTCGCGGTCCCCGTGGTCGGGGCCCTGCTCCTCGCCGGCTGCTCCGGCTCGGGAGGCGACAGCGGAGACGCCTCCGACGGCGGCTCGCAGGAGTTCTCGCTCACCTACGCGACGTCCAACAACATCGAGAGCCCGTTCGAGGTGCTCGCGAAGCAGTACATGGACGCGAACCCCGACGTGAAGATCACCCTCAACCCGCTCCCCAACGACACCTACGGCGACACCGTCCGCACGCAGCTGCAGGCCGGCAACGCCTCAGACGTCATCGAGACCGAGGCCGGCAGCGGCCAGACGCGCAGCGTCATCCCGCTCGCCGAGGCCGGATTCCTGGCGCCGCTCGACGACTCGGTCGCGGAGATCATCCCCGCAGGCAGCGAAGGGCTCTTCGAGGTCGACGGCGAGGCTTATGCGCTCCCGCTGACGATCTCGTACGCGGGCATCGTCTACAACCAGACCGCCGCCGAGGCTTCGGGCATCGACGAGTTCGCCGACGACTGGGACAAGCTCGTCGACCAGTGCAAGACCGCCGCGGACGCCGGCAATACACTGTTCGTCCTCGCCGGCTCGACCGTCCCGAACGCCGGGATCACCGCATCCATCATCGCCGCGACCCGCGTGTACGCAGAGGACCCGGACTGGAACCAGCAGCGGCTCGACGGCGACACGACCTTCGCTGACAGCGAGGGCTGGCAGGACACCCTCGAGACGGTGAAGGAGCTCTACGACGAGGGCTGCTTCCAGGCCGGCGCCGAGGGTGCGGGGTTCGACGCCATCACCACCGGCATGAGCTCCGGCGCGACCGTCGGCTTCTTCGGCCCGCTCGGCTCGGCCGCCGAGCTGCAGAAGGCGGCGCCCGACCAGAAGTTCGTCGCGGAGGCGTTCCCGCCCGCCACGACGAGCGACAAGGCGTTCGGCGTTGCGAGCCCGACCTACTCGCTGTCGATCAACAAGGCGTCGAAGAACACCGATGCGGCCAAGGACTTCCTCGACTGGATCGCTGAGCCCGAGCAGGCGACGGTGTTCGCCGACGCAGCCGGTTCCCTGCCCATCAGCGGCCTCGAGAGCCTCGACCTCTCCGACACCATCTACTCGGACGTCGCGGATCTGCTCAACAACGGCGACTACGTTCCGCTCGCGAACTCGACCTGGCCGAACGCCTCGGTCTACGACGCGCTCGCCACCGGCGTCCAGGGCCTCCTGACAGGTCAGTCCACGGTCGACTCCGTGCTCGCCTCGATGGACACCGCCTGGGACCAGTGAGTTCCGCCGACGGCCACCGGGCGCACGCCGCCTCGGTGGCCGTCGGTCATCACCGAAGGATCACAAGATGACTGCAACGATGCCACCATCCGAGACCGAGCTGGTCGTCGTCCCGAAGACGCGCAGCCCCCGCCGCGGGCGCCGGCGCCCCGGCGTCCTGAAGTTCGGCTACTGGTGGTGGGCGCTTCCCGGCATCGTGTTCGTGATCGCGATCCACTACGTCGCGACGACGGCGGGCGCGGTCTTCGCTTTCACCGACTGGACCGGCATCGGTGATTTCAACTGGATCGGGCTGGACAACTTCCGCAAGATCTTCGCCGACCCGACCAAGATCGGCGCGCTCGGCAACACGCTCTTCCTCGCGTTCGGGTCGGTGATCCTCTCGAACGTGGCGGGCATCATCCTCGCCGTCGGACTCAACCGCATCCTCAAGACGCGTTACATCCTCCGCACGCTGTTCTTCATGCCGGTCGTGCTCAGCCCGCTGGCCACGTCGTACATCTGGAAGTTCATCTTCCAGTTCGACGGCCCGTTCAACGTCATCCTCACGTCCATGGGCCTGGGCGACCTCGCCCGGCCGTGGCTCGCCGACCCGGGCTTCGCCATCTGGACGGTGCTGATCGTCGTCGTCTGGCAGAACACCGGATTCGCGATGGTCATCTACATGGCGGGACTGGCAGCGGTCCCGGTGGAGATCGAGGAGGCCGCCGCCATCGACGGCTGCGGCATGTGGTACCGCTTCTGGCACGTGACCCTGCCCTCGATCCGCCCGGCTGTGGCGATCGCCACCACGCTCGGTCTCGTCAACGGCCTGCGCATCTTCGACCAGATCATGGCGTTGACCGGCGGTGGGCCTGCCAATGCGACGTCGACCCTCGCGACCGAGGTGTACAAGCAGGCGTTCTCGCTCGGCAACTTCGGGTACGGCGCCGCCCTCGCGCTTCTTCTGACCCTCATCATCCTGGCGTTCGCGCTCGTGCAGCAGCGCGTCACCCAGGGCCGGACGACCGGAGACTGACATGTTCCGCTACACGAAACTCAGCTTCGCGCGCGAGGTCATCTTCTGGCTCGTCGCGATCGTCTACCTCGCGCCGTTCTACTTCCTGGTGACGATCGCCCTCAAGGACGACAGCGAGGTCTTCTCGACCTCGAAGCTCGCTCCGCCGATGGCGCCCACCCTCGACAACTTCCTCACGGTGCTGTCGGCGCAGGGCCAGTCCAACGTGATCCTCGGACTCGTCAACAGCGTGCTCATCACCGGCGGCAGCATCGTGATGATGGTGCTGCTCGGGTCGCTCACGGGCTACGTCATCGCGCGGTCGACCCGCCGTTGGAGCACCCTGGTCTACTACCTCTTCCTCGTGGCGATCGTGCTGCCGACTCAGCTGGGCACCGTTCCCCTCTACATCGGCGCGCGCACCATCGGTCTCACCGGATCGGTGTGGGGCATGATCATCCTCTACAGCGGCATGCTGATGCCGCTGGCGATCTTCCTCTACGCCGGATTCTTCCGGAGCCTGGGCACCGAGTACGAGGAGGCCGCGGCGATCGACGGCGCGAGCCGCACCCAGATCTTCTTCCGCATCGTGTTCCCGCTGATGGCACCTGCCAACGGCACCGTGGCGATCCTGGCGGGCCTGATCGTGTGGAACGACTTCTTCACGTCGCTGATCTTCCTCGGAGGATCCGCCTCGCAGACCCTGCCCGTCGCGATGTACTACTACATCGGCTCGCTGGTCTCCGCGTGGAACCAGATCTTCGCCATCGTCATCATCTCGATGATCCCGATCCTGGCGTTCTACCTGTTCGCGCAGAAGAAGTTCATCCAGGGCTTCGCCGGCGGGCTGAAGGGGTGACCCCCGTGAACGACAATCGTGCGTCGTTCGAGCGCTTCTGCGACCTCTTCTACACGCAGAAGCGAGTGGCGGATGCATTCGCGGACCTCGTCTCGGAGGACTACCGGCAGCACAACCCGAACGTTCCCGACGGCCCCGGCCCCGCGATCGAGATGCTGACCCCGAAGTTCGACGGCTCGCCCGACGCCCGCTTCGAGATCCAGCGGATCCTCGTGGACGGCGACCTCGCGATGGTGCACGTGAAAGCCTCCCGACCCGGCGCCCCGGACGCCGCGGTCGCGGACATCTACCGATTCGAGGACGGCCGGATCGTCGAGCACTGGGACGTGCTGCAGCAGGTTCCCGTGCATGCCGTCCACGACCACCCGATGTTCTGACGCTCAAGGGAGCACACCGTGTATCAGCTCGCACCCAACATCGAACTCCTCTTCACGGAGGCCGGTGACTACCACGACCGCGTGCGCGCGGCCGCCGCGGCGGGGTTCGACGCCGTCGAGATGTGGGGCCCCACCGGAGTGGACGCCCCGGCGACGCCCAAGGATCTGCCGGCGCTCAAGGCCGCGCTCGACGAGACCGGCACGCAGCTGACCGCCCAGCTCGCGGAGCCGCGCACGCAGTTCATGATCCCGCCGTGGGACCACTCGGAGTTCTTCCGCAAGCTCGACGAGGGCGTCGCGATCGCCACCGACCTCGGCTGCCCCCGCATCGTCGTCGGCAGCGGCACGGGCTTCGGCGGCTGGAAGCGTCAGGTGCAGCTCGACAAGCTCATCGAGATCTACCAGAAGGCCGTCGCGCAGATCGACGGCTCCGGCATCACGCTCGTGCTCGAGCCGGTCAACGTGCGCGTCGACCACCCCGGCTCGCTCCTGGACCGCACCGCCGAGGCGGTGTACGTCGCGCGCGGCGTCGCGTCGCCGCACTTCGGCGTGCTCTACGACATCTACCACTCGGCCGTCGAGGGCGAGGACATGGCCGTCGAACTCGCCAACGCGGGCGACCTCGTGAAGTACGTCCAGCTCGCCGACGCGCCCGGCCGTGGCGAGCCGGGCAGCGGCGAGCTCGACTGGGCGGAGCGCTTCGGCATCCTCCGCGCCAACGGCTACGACGGGCCGATCGGCCTCGAGTACTACCCGACCGTCGAGTCCGCAGCATCCGTCGCCCTCATCCGTGAGCTGGCGGTCACGGCATGAGCCGCTACCCCGAGACTGTCGATGTCGCGATCGTCGGCAGCGGTCCCGCGGGCGCGACGTACGCGCGCATCCTGAGCGAAGAGGCACCGGATGCTGCGATCGCGATGTTCGAGGTCGGGCCGACGGTCTCCGACCCGCCGGGCGCGCACGTGAAGAACATCGAAGACGCGTTCCTGCGCGCCCGCGCGCAGGAACGCTCGGAGGGCCCCGGCGCGGGCGCGGCGACCGTGAACTCGCCCGGAGCGGTGAAGTCGGGCGAACGGCGCGCGCGCCCCGGCACGTATCTCCTCGCCGACGGCTACCAGGTCGACGGCGAGGACGGAATGCCTGTCGCGGCGTTCTCGAGCAACGTGGGCGGCATGGCCGCGCACTGGACCGGCGCCTGTCCGCGTCCGGGCGGGAGCGAGCGGATCGCGTTCCTCGACGACCTCGACGACCTGCTCGCCGAGGGCGACCGGCTCCTCGGAGTGACGACGGATGCCTTCGACTCGGCG
This sequence comes from Microbacterium sp., assembly GCA_031555515.1. Taxonomy (GTDB): domain Bacteria; phylum Actinomycetota; class Actinomycetes; order Actinomycetales; family Microbacteriaceae; genus Microbacterium. The sequence continues at coordinate 21,626 of JAVBUG010000139.1, forward strand.
CCGTTCACCGCGCTCGTGCGCGACCGACTCGCCGCCGTCGTCGACGATGGTCGCGCCGACGCCGCACGCGTGCAGCGCATGCCGCTCGCGGTGCACCGGCGCGACGACGGCCGGCTGGTCTGGTCGGGGTCGGACGTCGTGCTCGGCGAGGTCACGCGGGCCAACCCGCGCTTCTCGCTGTTCGACGAGTCGCTCGTGACGCGCGTGCTCGTCGAGGACGGACGCGCGGCGGGCGTCGAGGTCCGGGACCTCCGCACCGGTGAGGTGCACGAGGTGCGCGCCCGCGCGGTCGTGGTCGCCGCCGACGCGCTGCGCACCCCGCAGGTGCTGTGGGCGTCGGGCGTGCGCCCCGCCGCGCTCGGCCGCATGCTCAACGACCAGACGCAGGTGGTCTACGCGTCGCGGCTGCGCGACGTCGAGCCCCCCGCACAGGACGGGATCGCAGCATCCGGAGCCCTCTCGGAACAGAGCGGGGTCAGCTGGGTGCCGTTCACCGACGACAAGCCGTTCCACGGGCAGATCATGCAGCTCGACGCCTCGCCCGTGCCGCTCGCCGACGACGACCCCGTGATCCCGGGATCGATCGTCGGGCTCGGGCTGTTCTGCGCGAAGGACCTGCAGTGGGACGATCGCGTCGAGTTCTCCGGCGCCGACCTCGACTCGTACGGCATGCCGGCGATGCGGCTGCACTACACGCTCACCGAGCGCGACCACGCCGTGCTCGACCGCGCGCGGGAGGAGATCGCGGAGCTCGCGAAGGCCGTCGGCGAGCCGATCGGCGACCGCCCGTTCACGATGCCCCTCGGCGCCTCGCTGCACTACCAGGGAACGACCCGCATGGGCGAGACCGATGACGGGCGGAGCGTCTGCGGCCCCGACAGCGAGGTGTGGGGCGTGCCCGGTCTGTTCGTCGCCGGCAACGGCGTCATCCCGACGCCCACGGCGTGCAACCCCACGCTGACGTCGGTCGCCCTCGCGGTCCGCGGTGCCCGAGCGATCGCAGCCCGCCTCGCGCCCTCGGCCTCCGCCGCCCCTTCTTCGCGTGAGACGACAGTCGCGGGACGAGACCGGGGGTAAACCCCACCGTCTCGTCCGCCAGCTGTCGTCTCACGCGAAGAAGCTTGCTTATGTCTGAATAAGACATTAGAGTGTGGAAACAAGAAGTAAGTGTCAAGGAGGACTCTGTGATCCCCGATCGCATCATCGAGCAGGGAACGCTCACGACCGACGGCGCCCGCGTCTCGGTCGAGGTTCGCTTGCCGTGGTACCGCGCGCTGCCCGCCTCGTGCATCGGCCGCGCCACCCTCACCGTCGACGGCGTCGAGGTGCCGGCCGAGACCCTGCGCTGGGGGATGAACGGCCTGACCTTCACGTTCGACGAGCTCGTGCCGAACACCCAGGACTGGTGGTTCCCGACCGACTCGGCCGTCGTGTCGGGCGACCTCGCGCTCGCCGATGACGCCGAGCACAAGGTCGAGGTCGGCCTCACCCTCTACATCCCGTACATCGTCATCGGCGCCGACGAAGTCCTCCACATCGAGGAGCACGACGTCAAGACCATGACCGCGCGAAAGGCGGTGGCCGCATGACCGGCCTCGGCTCGCCCGTCCAGGGCGTCACGCTCTACAGCTTCACGCGCGCCTTCCATGGCCGCGAGTACGACCTCGAGGGCCTCATCCGCAAGGTCGCGGCCGACGGCTACGGCCCCGGCCTCGAGATCATCGGCTTCTCGAGCTTCCGCGGCTTCCCCGAGATCGACGACCGCTTCGCCGGCTGGTTCCGCGACCTCGTGGACGAGACCGGTCTCGTCACCACCTCGCTCGCCGTGAACGCCGACATCGGCATCCACCGCGACCGCCTGCTCACGCAGGACGAGCTGCTCGAGTACATGCGCCGCCAGATCGCGGCGGCCGCGAAGCTCGGCTTCCCGATCGCGCGCGTGCAGATCTCGATCGAGCCCGACTCGATGGAGGCGCTCGCCCCCATCGCCGAGGAGTACGGCGTCACGCTCGCCCTCGAGGTGCACGCCGACCAGTACGCGTCGCACCCGCGCATCCTGGCGCTCCGCGACCGCTACGAGAAGGTCGGCTCGCCGTTCCTCGGCTTCACGATGGACTGGGGCGCCACGGTCACCGGCTTCGCGCCGTCGCTGCTCGAGGCCTACCGCCGCCGCGGCGCGTCGGAGGAGCTCCTCGGCAAGGTCGTCGAGCTGTGGGACGAGTTCTACCAGCAGGGCCCGCCCGCCGACCAGGCCGACCACGGCCAGCGCTTCGGCCGCTTCATCGGCCTCGCCGCGCAGAACGGCCGCCCCGACCTCGGCATCGACTTCGCGATCAACGGCACCGGCCTGTTCGGCCCGGCGCGCGTGGACGACTGGCTCGAGATCATGCCGTGGATCACGCACGTGCACGGCAAGTTCTTCGGCATCGACGAGAGGGGCGAAGAGCCCTCGGTGCCGGTGCGCGACCTCGTGACCCTGCTCGTCGAGAACGGCTACAACGGCGCCATCTCGAGCGAGTACGAGGGCTGGCACTGGAACCACTGGCAGTCGCCTTTCGACATCATCGCCGGTGAGCAGGCTGTGCAGCGCTCGGCTGCGCAGGCGGCCGGCTCGCGCATGGTGACGGATGCCGCGACCGCACGTCTGCAGCTGGCCCAGTGGCTGCCCAGCACCGAGGGAGCGAAGGCATGAGCGCCGACATCGCCGGCACCGGCATCCGCCTCGGCACGACGCTGTACTCGATGACGAGCGAGTTCGCCGCGGGCCTCTACACGCCCGAGACGCTCATCGCCGCCGTCGCCGAGAACGGCATCGGACCGGGCGTCGAGTTCAACATCGCGCAGCTGCTGCGCACCTACCCCGACGTCGATGACGCCTTCGTCAAGCTGTGGTTCGACTCGCTCGAGAAGTACGAGCTCGAGCCCAGCGCCGTCGGCACGAACCTCGACATGGGGCGCCGCAAGGACCGCGACATGACGCCCGACGAGGAGCACGACTTCCTCGCGCGGCAGCTGAAGACCGCGCACACCCTGGGCTTCAAGAGGGTCGTGATCCGCTCCGCGGGCAAGGAGCTGCTGCGCAGCCTCCTGCCGCTCGCCGAGAAGTACGACCAGCGGCTCGGCTACGAGATCCACGCGCCCGAGGGGCCGAACAGTCCCAAGGTGCTGCAGATCCGCGAGCTGTACGAAGAGCTCGGCAGCGACCGGCTGGGCTTCACCGCCGACTTCTCGTCGACGATGCACAGCCTCTCGCCGCGCCTCTTGGGCACCCTCCGCCAGATGGACATGCCGGAGGAGTACTTCCCGGTGATGGACGAGATCTGGCACAAGCCGCTGCCGATGCACGTGCGCAACCAGGAGTTCGAGGACTACCTCACCGCTCAGGGCTGGGACTTCCTGAAGGCCGGCCCGTTCACGCGCCTCGCGTTCAACATGCACGGGCTCGTGCCGCCGGAGGAGTGGCTCGACATCCTGCCGCAGATCTTCCACGTGCACGCGAAGTTCTACGACATCGGCGCGGACGGCGAAGAGCCCGCGATGGACATCCCGCGCATCGTGCGCCAGTTCGTCGAGGGCGGCTATCAGGGCTACCTCTCGAGCGAGTGGGAGGGCCACGCGTTCTCCGACCTCGGCGAGGCCGACCCCATCGACCTCGTGAAGAAGCAGCACGCGCTGATGCGCCGTGCGATCGAAGAGACCGTCGCCGCCCGCTCCGGCGCAGCGGTCTGAGGCCGGCGAAAGGAACAGCCATGGCCACTCACAACTCGCTCTTCTCCGAGAGGGACGTCCGCCGCACCGACGACGGCATCGCGGTCTCGGTGCAGCTGCCCTGGTACCGCAGCCTCTGGCTCTCGGCGGTCGATGATGTCGCAGCATCCGTCAACGGCGTCGCCGTGCCGATGGAGGACCTGCGCTTCGTGCTGCAGGGGCGCTCGTACACGATCGACGAGCTGCCCGAGCAGTCCGAGACGCTCTGGTTCGTCGCCGACCGGCCCGACGTCGAGATCGCGCTCGCGTCGCCGCCGGCGGTGGGGGAGAAACTCACCGTCGAGGTCGTCCTCACGATGCGCCTGCTCTACATGCAGATCATGCCGGGCGCCGACGGCCGCCCCGGTCGCTACGTCACCAACCGCGTGCCGGTCGAGCGTGAGGTCGTGCTCGCATGACGCTCCGGGTGGCGATGATCGGCTACGGCTTCATGGGCGCCGCGCACTCGGTGGGATGGCGGCAGGCGCCGCGCGTGTTCTCGCTGCCCGACGACGTCGAGATGGCCGTGATCGTCGGCCGAAATGCGGAGGCGGTGGCGGATGCTGCCGCCCAGTGGGGCTGGGCGGAGGCGGCGACCGATTGGCGCGAGGTGATCGCGCGCGACGACATCGACATCGTCGACATCGTCACGCCGGGCGATTCGCACGCCGAGATCGCGATCGCGGCGCTGGAGGCCGGAAAGCACGTGCTGTGCGAGAAGCCGTTGGCCAACACCGTCGAGGAGGCGGAGGCGATGGCCGAGGCCGCGTCCCGCGCCGCCGCGCGTGGCGTGCGGTCGATGGTCGGCTTCACCTATCGCCGCGTGCCCGCGGTGACGTTCCTGCGCGACCTCATCGCGCAGGGCGCCGTCGGTAAGATCGCGCATGTGCGCGCGGCGTATCGCCAGGACTGGCTGGTCGATCCCGAGATGCCGCTTGCCTGGCGCCTGCAGAAGGAGCACGCCGGCTCCGGCGCGCTGGGCGACATCGGCGCGCACATCATCGACATGACGCAGTTCGTGACCGGACTCGACGTGACCGCCGTCTCGGGCGTCGTCGACACGATCGTGAAGCAGCGCCCGCTCGAGGGCGAGAACCGGTCCCTGAGCCTGTCGAAGGGGTCGGGCACCGCGGCCGAGGGCTACGGCGAGGTCACCGTCGACGACGTCGCGATGTTCACCGGCCGCCTCGAGTCGGGTGCGCTGGTCTCGTTCGAGGCCACGCGGTTCGCGACCGGGCGCAAGAACGACCTGTCGATCGAGGTGTCGGGCGACAAGGGCGCACTGCGTTTCGACCTCGAAGACCTCAACACGCTCTGGTTCTACGACCGCACCGCGCCGGAGCCGACGCAGGGCTTCACCCGGATCCTCGTCACGGAAGCGTCGCATCCGTATGTCGCGGCGTGGTGGCCGGACGGGCACATGCTGGGCTATGAGCACGGATTCAGTCACCAGGTCGTCGACCTGGTGACGGCGATCGCCGAGGGCACCGACCCGCACCCGTCGTTCGACGAGGGGCTGTCGGTGCAGCGGGTGCTCGCCGCCGTCGAGGAGAGCTCGGCCCACGACTCCGTCTGGGTCTCCGTCAATGCCGACGTCACCGTGAAGGGATAGCAATGCCTCGTCCGATCACCCTGTTCACCGGCCAGTGGGCCGATCTGCCGTTCGAGGAGGTGGCGCGGCTCGCCGGCGAGTGGGGCTACGACGGTCTCGAGATCGCGTGCTGGGGAGACCACATCGACGTGTCGCGGTGGGATGACGCCGACTACGTGCAGTCGCGCGTCGACATCCTCGAGCGCAACGGCCTGAAGGTGTGGACGATCTCGAACCACCTCGCCGGACAGGCGGTGTGCGACGACCCGATCGACGCGCGGCACCGCGACATCCTGAACGACCGGGTGTGGGGCGACGGCGAGCCCGAGGGGGTGCGACAGCGCGCCGCCGAGGAGCTCAAGATGACGGCACGGTTCGCGGCGAAGCTCGGCGTGAAGACGGTCACCGGATTCACCGGATCGTCGATCTGGAAGGCGGTGGCGATGTTCCCGCCGGCGTCCGACGAATGGATCGCGGCCGGCTACCAGGACTTCGCCGACCGGTTCCACCCGATCCTCGACGTGTTCGAAGAGGTCGGCGTGCGGTTCGCGCTCGAGGTGCATCCGTCCGAGATCGCCTACGACTACTGGACGACGAAGGCCACCCTCGACGCGATCGGGCATCGCAAGAGCTTCGGAATCAACTTCGACCCGTCGCACTTCATGTGGCAGCAGCTGGACCCGGTGGCGTTCGTGCTCGACTTCGCCGACGACATCTTCCACGTGCACGTGAAGGAGTCGATCACCAACCTCGACGGCCGCAACGGGGTGCTCGGTTCCCACCTGCCGTGGGCCAACCCGCGCCGCGGTTGGACGTTCGTGTCGACCGCGCACGGCCAGGTGCCGTGGGAGCCGCTGTTCCGCGCGCTCAACGCGATCGGCTACGACGGCCCCACCTCCGTGGAGTGGGAGGACGCCGGCATGGACCGCCTGCAGGGCGCCCCGGAGGCCATCGCGTTCGTCCGCAAGCTCAACGCCATCACCCCGCCCGCGGCAGCCTTCGACGCCGCGTTCTCCACCAAGGCCGAGTAGGCCCCTCCCGAAGCGCCCCGGATCCGCCGGGGCGCCCTTCGGCGTGCCTTCGCACGCCCTGCACGAAGGAGTGTTCCGCATGACCGACGTCCTGAACGCGCTCATCCTGTCGGGTCACATGACCCGCGAGCACGACAACGAGTTCCGCAGCTTCCGCCAGCACAACCAGTGGCTCACGACGCTCCTCGAAGACACCGGGCGCTTCCGCGTCCGTGTCGTCGAGGACCCGCGGGGGCTCGGCGCCGAGATCATCGACAAGTACGACGTCGTCATCGTCGTCTTCGAAGGCCGCGACGGCTACCACGAGAAGGCTGTCGGCTTCGGAGCGGAGACGGATGCTGCGCTCCTGAAGTTCGTCCACGACGACGGCAAGGGCATCGTGTGGTTCCACGGCTCCGCCGCGCAGGAGGACGACTGGGGCTACCCCGACGAGTACAACGTCATGCGCGGCTCCCGCCTCACCGTCGCCGGAGGACTGCGGCCCCGCCCGTGGGGTGAGGCGCAGCTCGACACGGTCGAGCCGCGGCACGCGATCACCGACGGCATCAGCGCCCGGTGGACGGTCACCGGCGACGACATCCTCACCGGCGTCGAGATCGCCGAGGGCGCCCAGGTGCTCCTCACGACGTACGACGACCTCGAGTCGTACGAGAAGGCGCCGATGTGGCCGATGTCGCACTACCCGGTGGAGATCCCGCCGGAGGGCATCGCTGCGCTTCCGGGCATGAACACGGATCAGCCGATCGCCTGGATCAACGAGTACGGCGCCGGCCGGTCGTTCACCATCACGATCGGCCACGACATCGACACGTTCCGCCGCATCGAGTTCATCCGAATGTTCCCGCGCGGCGTCGAGTGGGCGGCGATCGGCGAGATCACGCTCGACGGCCCGGATCGTCGCGGTGAGCGGCGCTTCCTGCCGTGGCCGTACTACAACCACGAGGGCTGAGTCGCGGGACGACGAAGGGGCCGGACGCGTCGCGTCCGGCCCCTGAGCGTCGTCGTGCGACCCGCGGTCAGCGGGCCGTGCCCACGGCCGACAGTGCGCGCTGCGCAAGCGCGAGGTGCGCGCGGGTCGTCGCCGCCGGATCGGCGTCGAGCCACTCGTGGCCGCCCCACTCGCTGGTGAGCGTGCCGGTGAAGCCGGTGCGTCGCCGGGCCGCCCCGATGTCGGCGATCGGCGCGGAGACGCGGCCGTCGGTGTCGTCGAGGTCCCAGAACTTCAGGTGCACGCCGGCAGTGAGCGGCAGCAGCGGCTCGAGGTCGGCGACGTCCGACCGACCGAACCGTACGAGCAGGTTCATGAAGAGCGTGTGGACGGCGGGCGGCACGCGTCCCTCCCGGAGCGTGGCGATCACCGCCTGGTGGGTCTCGGGCGCGCGCCATTCGGTCTCGAGGCGGTGCACCAGCTCCTCATCGACGCCGCCCCGGCGGAGCTCGTCGAGGTACGACGGCGGCAGCGAGGGCATGAGCAGGCTGATGTCGACGAGCACGCGGATGCGGTGGTCATCGATCCCCTGCAGCAGCTCGAGGTGGGCCGCGACCGCGGGCTGGTCGAGCGTCTGCTGCCCTTGGATCTCCTCGTAGAGCACCACGTCCAGCTCGTGCAGGACGGGCTGGGCGAGGCGCAGGAGCTCCGGCCCCGCCTGACCGAACGGCACGCGCACGCCCCGTGCGCCGAGCCGTGCGGCCGCTCGCAGCTGCGGCGCGAGGAACGCGAGCCGCTCCCGCTCGGTGCGCCGGCGCGTCGGCGAGATCCAGTCGTCGAGGCTCGCTCCGACGATCGTCACGGCGCCGCCCGCCGCGGCCAGCCGCTCGCGGAACGCATCCACCTCCGCGTCGGACGGCTCGGGGAACGAGCGCCACACCTGACCCGCCTCGATCTCGATGGTCGATGCGACGCCGTCCGCGACGACGCCGATCGCGATGTCGCCGGCCGTGCTCTCGGCGCGGATCACCTCGGGCGTCCAGTTGAACGCGCTCGCCGAGAGCGTCCAGCCGTCAAGGACGTCGTCCTGCGGCGCACGCGCCGGCTCGTCAGCCGTCGCCGGCGCGGCGGTCGAGTGCGGGCGAGCGGATGCTGCGCTCCCGAGCTCCAGCGTTCGTTCGGCGTGGAACGGCAGTGCGAGCGGCCCGGACGGCCCGGCCTGCAGATACGGCACCACGAGCACGAACGACACCGAGACGTCGTGGGCGCCGGGGCGCAGCATCCGTTCCCCGCGCAGTTCGAGCCGGTCCTGGATGAACCACCACCCCGGCTCGCCCGCGAGGGCATCGGGTTCGACCTCGCGCTCGTCGAGCCGGACGGTGACGAGGACGGGGGACCCGTCGACCTGCACCGCGATGTCGGTGACCGCGGCGAGGGGCATCGACCGGATCCACGGCAGGCTCACGCGCAGGGCGAAGCCCGAGTCCGTCGCGACGAGCGCATCGTCCAGCAGCAGCGGCAACGCCATGTGTTCACTCCCTCGTGTCGGCCCGGAACATACGGGCTTCAGACGGGAAGCTACACGCTTTTGTCGTTTTTCGTAAGAAGTTCTCGATCTGTGTCGAGCGGCCACGCCACAGCGTCGAGAGCTCCGCGGATCGCCACGACGGTGGGTCGTCCGTCACCGAACCAGCGGGGGAAGGTGACATCGAACAGCTGCTCGCGCACCATCTCGACGCCGCCGCGCAGCGGCTCGCGCCGGTCGTTGACGGACTGCGCGATCGTCAGGTCGCGCGTGGCGAGGGGGAGCGACAGCTCGTAGACGCGCTGACGCACCTCGGCCAGCAGCAGTTCGCCGGCGCCGGCCATCGCGCCGCCGATCACGATGACCGACGGGTTGAACATGTTGACGAGCGCGGCGATCGACTCGCCGACGACGCGGGCCGAGCGCTGCACGAGCCGGATCGCGAGGGCGTCGCCGTTCTCGGCCGCGATCGAGATGCGCTCGGGCGTGAGCTCCTCGCCGTCG
>JAVBUG010000363.1:0-4823 GCA_031555515.1 Microbacterium sp.
TCCGTCACCTCAAGCTCTTTCCCGCGGGGCTGGTCGGAGCGCTCGCCGCCGTGCGCGCGTTCGCGGGGCCGTTTCCCGACGTGCGCTTCCTGCCGTAGGGCGGCGTCTCTGTCGACAACGCCGCGGACTACCTCGCGTCGCCGTCGCCACGCCGGGGACGATCGGGATGCCGCGCTCGGCCGCGCGGGTGATCACCGCGTCGTCGAGCCCCGGCGACACGAGGAAGCGCGCGCCGGCGTCGGCGGCGGCATCCACCTGGTCCGTCGTGAGCACCGTTCCGGCACCCACGACGAAGTCGGCGCGCCCGGCGGCCGCCCGGATGGCGTCGAGCGCTGCGGGCGTGCGCAACGTGATCTCGGCGCAGCGGATGCCGCCTGCGCCGAGGGCGTCGGCGAGGTCGGGCGCGCGCGCGGCGTCGTCGATGACGACAACCGGCACGATGAGGTTCGCGCCGAGCGCCGCGGGTGCGTCACTCATATCGGAAATCCCACCCCCGCGGTGAGCAGAACGTTCGCGTACGGGGTGTCCTCCGCCGTGCGCACCGCGAACCGTGCGGCGCCGGCGCGGCGCTTGAGCTCGGCGTGGTCAACGGTGTCGAGGTCGCCGTACCGGCTCGCGATGACGTCATGGGCCGCGGGATTGGCTCCCGCCAACTCGGTCGCCACCAGCGCATGATCGACCACCACCTCGTCGGCGATCGCCGTGAGCACGGGGGCGAAGCCCGGGAGCCCGTAGATCACCCGCAGGTCCACGACCGGAACGCCCGCCGGCACCGAGAAGCCGGAGTCGACGACGAGGAACTGGTCGGTGTGCCCGAGGCGCGCCAGGTGGGCGGCCAGCTCGGCGTGCAGGACTCCGCTCTTCTTCATCAGGCGTCCTGCGAGGTGGGGGCCACGACGATCTCGCGAAAGGAGATGTGCTGCGGCAGTTGGTAGGCGGTGACGATCGCACGTGCGATGTCGTCGGGCACGAGTCCGCCGCCGATGCTCTTCTTGTAGTCGAGGTACCCGGCGAGGACGTCACCCTCGCCGGTGTTGCCTAGCAGGCTGGTGTCGACCATGCCGGGAGCCACCAGCAGAACACGCACGTTGTGCGCGGCATTCTCGCGCCGCAGCCCCTCGGTCATGGCGTGCACGGCGTATTTGGTGCCGTTGTAGACGGTGTGGTCGCCGTAGAGTTGCTTGCCGGCGATCGAGCCGATGTTGACGATCGTGCCGTGCTTGCGCTCCTGCATGCCGCTCAGCACGAGCTGGCTGTTCTTCATCAGCGCGACGCAGTTGACGTCGAACTGCTCCTGCACGAGCGCCGGGTCCTGCTCGGCGACCGACGACAGTGCCATGAGGCCCGCGTTGTTGATGAGCAGGTCGACCGGGCCGAAGCGCTCCTCCGCGCGCGCGATCGCGGCGGCGACCGCGCGCGTGTCGTTGACGTCGGCGGCGACGAGCTCGGCGTCGGGAAGGCCGAGTTGCTGCATCGGCTCGAGGCGACGGGCGATGAGCAGCAGCGGGTGGCCGGCGGCCGAGAAGGCGCGGGCGGTGGCGGCGCCGATGCCGGAGCTGGCTCCGGTGATGACGACCAGGGGCTTCGCGGTCATGGGGTCTCCAGAGTGTCGGGCGAGGGGGCGTGAGGGGGTAGGCCGGTGAGAGCGGACGCAGCGGCGTCGAACCGGACGCGGGCGTGGGCGTACGCGTCCTCGGCGTCGCCGGTGGGGAGGATGCGCTCGATGACGGTGTGGGCGTCGTCGACTCGGCCGAAACCGGACCAGGCGCCCATGCCGACGAACGCGATCGCCGCGGCGCCGAGGGTAGCGGCCTGCTGGTCGACGCTCGTGCGCACGAGAGGCGTCTGCAGGACGTCGGCGTAGATGCGGTTCCACACCGGTGACCGGCTGCCGCCACCCGAGATGAGCAACTCATCCTCGCTGCCACTCAGATCCCGCATGAGGCGCAGGCTACGGTCGAGTGCGAACGCGATGCCCTCGAGACACGCGCGCACGAGATCGGCGGCCGAGGTGCCGAGCTCGAGTCCGGCGAAGCCGCCGCGCACCCCCGAGCCGCCTTCTAGCGGAGTGCCGCCGGTGAGGGTGGGCAGCATGATCGCGCCGCGGGCTGCGGGTGTGCTCGCCGCGGCGCGCTCGACGAACGTGCCGATCGGCTCGCCGGGCGCGAGCAGGTCGCGCAGCCAACCGATCGTGGTGCCGCTGGAGAAGGTCGACAGGGCGCTGATGTGTAGCCCCGGGATCGCGTGCCGGAACACGTATGGGCGCGAGTACTGGTCGAGCACCGGATGAGCGCTGGTGACGGTCATCCAGCTCGACGAGCCGAGGGCGGCGTACAGGCGTCCCTCCGAGGTGCCGCGCGATCCGAGCGCCATCGCGGCGTTGTCGACGGCGCCGGCGAACACCGGGATGCCGAATGGCAGGCCCAGCGCGCCAGCCGCCTCGCGGCTGAGCGTCCCGACGCGATCCGACGACTCGACCGGCTCGGGAAAGATGCCCGGACGTAGGCCTGCGGCATCCAGGATCTCGTCGTCGTATCCGCCCTGCGCGAGGGCGTAGGCGCCCGACCCCGACGCCGTCGAGTGGTCCGTGACGAGGCGCCCGGTCAGGCGCAGGTTGATCCAGTCCTTCGAGCCGACGAGGTGCCGGGTGCGGGCCCAGGACTCGGGCTCCTCGGCGGCGAAGGCCGCCGCCTTGAACACCGGATAAAGAGGTGCGCCGAAGCCGTTGCCGGTGCGGCGATACCACTCGGGCTCGGGCAGGCGGGCGAAGACGTGCGCGGTACGGCCGCGGGCGTCCGACCAGATCGGCGTCGAGGCGCGCACCAGTTCGAGGGCATCGCCGAGCTGCACGGCGCCGAGGCTCTGGCCCGACAGTGCGATTCCTGCGACGGCGGTGGCGGCATCCGGAACACTGTCGAGAAGCGCACGGGTCGACGCGACGATCGCGTTCCACCAGTCCTCGGGGCGCTGCTCGTTGCGGCCGGGTGCGGGGTGCGCGGTTGGATACTCGCTGACCGTCTCGGCGAGCATGTGCGCGTCTTCGTCCCACAGGGAGGCCTTGCAGCCTCCCGTGCCGAGGTCGAATGCGAGCGCGAGTGCGGTCACGGTCTCACCGAGTCGCGAGGGCGAGCTCGCTCAGGCGCTCGAAGGAAGGCCCCGCAGTGGGGATGTCGATATGGAACACCTCGGCGATCACCTGCGTCCATCCGTGCACGAAGTAGATCCAACCATCCTCCACCTGGAGGCCGCGTGCGTTCTCCTGCGCGCGGGCCTGGTCGAGGAAGACGAGGTCGCCGCGGTAGTTGAGGTCCCACGCGATCGCGCGCTCGGGGAAGACGCCGGCATCCGTCAGTGGCGAGCCGGGCGCGTCCTTCCCGAGGCCGGTCGCGTTGACGACGAGCGAGCCGGGGACGAGGCTCGCCATCACGCGATCGTTGTCGGCCGAGGTCGGGGTCAGCACGTACTCGAACGCGGTGTCGCTGTCGAGGTGCGCGTGGATCTCGCGGATGTGCTCGAGGCGCTGCGGCGAACGGTTCGTCACGACGATGCGACCCGGGCGCTCGGCGCCGCACTCGAGGCGCGACAGGTACCAGCTGATGGCGATGGTCGAGCCGCCCGCGCCCATGCACAGCGCGTCGGCACCGGTGCGGCTCCAGTGCGCTTCCGGCAGGAATGCGTCGATCGCGAGGCCGCTCGAGATCGGATCCTTGGCGTGGCAGACCAGCTTGCCGTCACGCTTCGAGATGCAGCTCGTCTCACCCATCAGCCGCGAGAACGGGTCGACTTCGTCGAACAGGTCACGGCACGCGGCGTAGAGGTCGATCTTGTGGGTCGTGACGAGCGCGCCGAGGCTCAGCGGATCGGCGGCGATGAACTCGACGACGCGGCGGTAATCGGCGGCGGGGGCGTGCAGCGGCAGATCGATGCCCTGCAGCACGGCACCCTCGAGCCCGAGCTCGTCGGCCCACCGCGGGAAGACATACTGGATCGACGAGCGCCCGGTCGTTACGCCGATGAAGTAGAGCGTCGGCGCCTCGGCGGGTCGCAGATCGTGTGCGCTCATCGTGGGGAAGGTCATGCGTTGCTCCCGGATGCCGCGGCCACCGCGGCGACGGCGGCATCGGCGTTCATGCCGAAACGGGTGACGCCCAGGCCGGCCATCTCGCGGATTGTCGCGAGGTTGCGCACGCCGCCGGCGGCCTTGAGTGCCGCCCGGCCGGCGGCCTGGTCGGCGATGACACGGATGTGGTCAACGGTGGTCGGGATGCCCGACCAGCCAGTGCCCGTTTTGATCCAGGGCACGCCCGCGGCGACCGCGGCGTCGACGCCCGCGCGGATCTGATCGTCGTCGAGGTAGCCGACCTCGAGGATCGCGCGCAGCGGCACGCGGTCGCCCACCACCTCCACGACCGCTGCCAGCTCGCTCGTGACGTAGTCGGTCTCGCCCGAGCGCAGCCGGCCGATCGCGACGACGACATCGAGCTCCTGCGCGCCGAGGTCGAGCAGCTCGCGCGACTCGGCGACCTTTGCCGCCGTCGTGGTTCCGCCGCTCGGGAAGCCCACCGGCGAGCCCGCGAGCACGGTGGAGCCCTCCAGCAGTTCGCGCATCACGGGCAGCCAGTTCGGCAGCACGTGAGCGCTGACGAACCCGCCGGAGATCGCGCGCTGCGCGAGCTCTTCGAGATCGACGCGGGCATGGCGGGCCTGCACACAGCTGATGTCGATGTGCGCCGCGAGGTCGGCGAGGACGTCCTGCTCAGGCAACGTAGCCTCCATGGTCGGGGTTGGGGCGAGTGGTCCAGCCGCCGTCGCCGTCGGTGACG
>JAVBUG010000162.1:0-10201 GCA_031555515.1 Microbacterium sp.
ACGTCGCCCGGCGCCGCGACGCCGTCGAGGACCCGCACGTAGTCGCGCAGTCGGCGCAGCGTCGCCGGGGCCGCTCGCCGGTAGAACGCGTAGGTCGCGGCGTACCGGCTCGCGAGCTGCGCCGGGTGCAGGTCCCAGCCCTGGAAGAAACCACGCTCGAGCGACCGGCGCGTCAGCCGCGCGCTGAGGCGCCACGCCGCGCGCACGGCGTCCGCGTCGCCGACGGGGAGGATGTTCGTCGACCCGTCCGACAGCCGCACGCCGGTCTGCGCGACGGCGACCTGCATGACGTTCTTGGCGTGGTCGGCGGCCGGATGCTCCAGCGACTGGTACGCCGGCGCGATGCCGAGGGCGGCGCTGTAGTCATAGGTGCCGTAGTGCAGTCCGCTCACGCGCCCCTCGGCGGCGTGGATCGCGCGCGCCAGCGGCGACGTGCCGTCCGCACCCAGCACGATCTGCGGCGTCTCGATCTGCATCTCGAACCGCAGCCGCCCCGCGGCGAGCCCGTGGTGCTGCTCCAGGCTGTCGCAGAGCCGCGCCATCGCCTCGACCTGCGCGACCGTGGTCACCTTCGGCAGCGTGAGCATGAGCCCGCCCGGCGGCTCGCCGGCGTCGAGGAGGGTGCCGAGGAACAGATCGAGGGAACGGATGCTGCGTCCCCGCGTCTGCGGCTCGAGCCCCTTGATGCGGATCCCGAAGAAGGGCGGCGCCTCGCCGCTTGCGACGGCCTCGACCAGCTGCTCCGCCGCCCCACGGACGTCGGCGTCCTCGGCCTGGTCGCCGCGGTCGCCGTACCCGTCCTCGAGGTCGAGGCGCAGGTCTTCGATCGGCTCCGACGCGAGCTTCGCCGCGACGAGGGCGGCGACCGGAGCGGCGAACTCCTCGGGCACACCCAGGTCCAGGGCGACGGCGTGCATGCCGCCGTGGACGGCGACGGCGTCGAGCGCGGCGGCGCCCCACTCGCGCGGCAGCGCCGGGGTGTACCTGTCGGCGGGAACGTACACGGTGTGCACGGGCTGCCGGGTACCATCGTCGCCCGGGTAGCCCTGGGCGAGGAGCCGGTCGGTCTGCTCCAGGAGGCTGTCGATGACGGCGAGGTCGTCCGGTGTCAGCGCAGGGCCGGTCTTCGCACGATGCTCCTGTCGTGCGCCGTCGTCGGCGCGCGACGGGAGGTGCGGCGGCGACCCCTTCGGCACGGACTCAGCATGCCACCCCGCGGCGCTGCGCGGGGGGAGGATCCGGCGAGCGCGGCGTCACCGGCCGCGCCGCGGCATCCGTCTCCAGGGCACGGCTGCCACGACGACCGACAGGATCGCGAGCGTCGACATGAGGAGGGAGGCGCCGAGCGTCGGCGCCGCCGCGGTCGGCCAGATCGCATCGATCAGGACCGACGTGACGACCTGGCCGACCACCGTGCCGAGTCCGAGGAGCAGCACGCCGGTGTAGGGCACGAGCGCCGCCGCCAGGAAGATGTACGTCACGCCGATCACGCCGCCGAGGTACAGCCACGGATCGGCGGGGAACGACGTCGGCGGACCGGCCACCGCGGTGTGGATGAGCTCGGCGATGCCGAGCACGGCCGTGCCGCCGATGAAGTTCACGAGCGTCGCCGTCAGGGGCGTGCCGACGCGCTGACGCAGGCGCCCGTTCACCGCGGACTGCCACGCGATCCCCGCGCCGACGAGGAACGGCAGCACGAGGAGCACCAGTGGGGCGTGCACTCCGCCGGCGAGCGACACCGCCGCGGCGAGCACCGCGAGCGCACCGCCGACGAGACGTGCGGGCGTGACGGCGACGATGCCGGCGGGGCCGACCCCGGCGCGGTCCAGCAGCAGGCCGCTCACCGTCTGCCCCGCGACCACGCCGACAGTGAACAGCGCGACGCCGATGATGCCGACAGCCAGCGACTGCGTGGCGACGGAGAGCGCGCCGGCGACACCTCCGCACAGCATCCAGAGCGGGATGCTGCGCGCCTTGAGGCCCGTGACGAGCGCCCCGAACCCGCGCCGCCCCTGCGGCAGCGCCGCCGACAGCACGACGAGAACAAGGAGTCCCGAGCCGAACGAGATCACGGCGGCGGAGAAACCGTCGCCGATGCGGACGCCGAGCTGGCCGTTGATGCGCGCCTGCACCGCGGTGAGGATGCCGATGAGCGCGGCGCCGCCGAGACCGATCCAGACGGGCAGGCGGCGTTCGGTCACCCGATCCATCCTCTCCTGCCCGTGGGGCTGGAGAGGGCCGCCGGGCGCGGTCCCGCGGCGAGTCCCGGGAAACTGGAGCCGACTACGGGACTTGAACCCGTAACCCCCGTATTACAAGTACGGTGCGCTACCAATTGCGCCAAGTCGGCAGAGCGCCCAGTCTAGCGGCGCCCGCGCGCGGACCCGGTCAGGGGGCCGTCGGAGTCGGCGTGGGGGTGGGCGTCGCCTTGTAGTACGCGTCGCTCGCGACCGTCAGCACGAACTGGGCGAACTCCTTGGGGTCGTCGAGCTTGCCGACGTACTGCGTGCCGTTGACCAGCACCATCGGCGTGCCGGTGAGGGCGGCGCCGTCGGTGCCGGGAAGCTCCTTGAGCGCCTGCTCGGTCGCGGACTTCGCCCACGACGCGTAGGCCTGGTCCTCGATGCACGCGCGCACGACCTTCGGGCCGTCGAGACCGGTCGCCTGCGCGAGGTCGGCGAGTTCGGCATCGCTGAGGCCGTCGGAGTCGACCTCCGGCTGCTGGCGCAGCAGCGCGTCGTTGAAAGCGAAGAAGTAGTCCGGCGAGTGCTGGGCGACGCAGGCGGCGGCGCCCGCGGCGCGCAGCGAGTACTTCGTGCCGTTCGACTTCGCGGTGAGCATGGCCACCGGGTAGTACGTCAGCGTCGCGGCACCGTCGTCGACCCACTGCGACAGCTGCTTCATGTTCGCGAGCTGGAACTCGCGGGAACCCGTCGACAGGTAGTCGACGTACACGCGGATGTCGACGGCCGGCGCCTCGGTCGGCGTCGCGGCGGGCGTCGGCTCGGTCTCGGGAGTCGTGCTCGCCTCGCCCTCGACGAGGCCGCCCGCACCGGAGTCGTCGGCGACGACACCGGCTCCGGTGACGTCGGTCACGACGAAGCCGCCGTCGACGCCCTTGGCGGGGCTCATGGTCGGCTTCGAGGCGCTCGACGAGACGGTCCAGGTCACCACGACGGCGATGACGGCCACGAACGCGACAGCGACGGCGACGAGCGACGTGCGTCGGATCAGGCGCGCTCGGGACTGGCGGGCCTTCACCTGCAGTGCCTTCTCACGCACGGCGTCGCGGCGCTCGCTGGGCGCGGCGTTCTGTGACTCGTCGCTCGACATGGAACCTCTCGGGGCGGAAGGTGTGCCGGATACCGGCGGGGGCCAGGCGGGAAAGCGGCCGTCCACGATGCTAGTCAGCCACCCTGGGAAATGCCCAGACGCGACCTCCGCGCGCGCCGTGTCATACTGTTCCTTGCGCCCGATGGCGGGCGTGCGGGAAAGCCCCCGCTCATTCCTCACTACGGATCGTCCGGCACGTACCTGCCGGTGAAGGAGAAGAGAACATGGCGTCCGTCACGTTTGACAACGCAACTCGTCTGTACCCCGGGGGCACTCGCCCCGCTGTGGACAAGCTCAACCTCGAGGTCGCCGATGGCGAGTTCCTGGTTCTCGTCGGCCCGTCGGGCTGCGGCAAGTCCACGTCGCTGCGCATGCTGGCCGGCCTCGAAGAGGTCAACTCGGGCCGCATCCTGATCGGCGACCGTGACGTCACCGACGTCCCCCCGAAGGACCGCGACATCGCGATGGTCTTCCAGAACTACGCGCTGTACCCGCACATGACGGTCGCCGAGAACATGGGCTTCGCGCTCAAGATCGCCGGCGTCGGCAAGGAGGAGCGCGCCGCTCGCGTGCTCGAGGCCGCGAAGCTCCTCGACCTCGAGGAGTACCTGACCCGCAAGCCGAAGGCCCTCTCGGGTGGTCAGCGTCAGCGCGTCGCCATGGGCCGCGCGATCGTCCGCCAGCCCCAGGTCTTCCTCATGGACGAGCCGCTGTCGAACCTCGACGCGAAGCTCCGCGTCCAGACCCGTACGCAGATCGCGTCGCTCCAGCGCCGCCTCGGCGTCACCACCGTCTACGTGACGCACGACCAGACCGAGGCGCTCACCATGGGTGACCGCATCGCGGTCCTCAAGGACGGCCTCCTCCAGCAGGTCGGCTCGCCGCGCGACCTCTACGAGAAGCCGAACAACGTGTTCGTCGCCGGCTTCATCGGCTCGCCCGCCATGAACCTGTTCCCGGCGCACATCGCCGAGGGTGGCGTGCAGTTCGGCGACAAGGTCGTGGGCGTCGAGGCCGACACGCTCGGCAAGGCGCACGGCACCGAGGTCACCATCGGTGTGCGTCCCGAAGACATCCAGGTCGCTCCCGAGGACGGCAAGGGCCTCACGGTCACGGTCGACCTCGTCGAGGAGCTCGGCGCCGACGGCTACCTCTACGGTCACGCCGACGTCGCCGGCAAGCGCACCGACATCGTCGCGCGCGTCGACGGCCGCCGTCACCCCCTCGCGGGCGACAAGGTCACGCTGGCTCCGGTCCCCGGGCACGTCCACGTGTTCGACATCGAGTCGGGCGAGCGCCTCACCGACAAGGCGATCGCCGCGGCGTAATCGCTGATTCGTTTCGCGACGGCGCGGGTGGGAGACTCTCCCCCCGCGCCGTCGCTCGTTTTCCAGGAGGGGACGTGCCTGACGCCCTGAGCATCACCGCCTCGAGTGTCGATCCGGGATTGCTGACGCTGCCGTGGTCGACGCCGCTCGGCGAGTGGCCGTCGAGCCACATCGTGTTCCTGCCGAAAGGCATCTCGCGCCACCTGGTGCGGTTTGCGAACCTCTCGGGCCGCGTGGTCGCGATCAAGGAGACCACGCAGGCCATGGCGCAGCGCGAGTACGACATGCTCGGCAACCTGGCCAGGCTGGACGTGCCGTGCGTCGAGCGGGTCGCCGTGATCGCCGGACGGACGGATGCCGCGGGCGAGCCTCTCCCGGCGGCTCTGGTCACCGCGCACCTCAAGTTCTCGCTCCCCTACCGCGCCCTGTTCACGCAGGTGCTGCGCCCCGACACCGCGACACGCCTCGTGGACGCGCTCGCGCTCCTCCTCGTGCGCCTGCACAACGTGGGCTTCTTCTGGGGCGACGTGTCGCTGTCGAATACGCTGTTCCGCCGCGACGCCGGCGCCTTCGCCGCGTATCTGGTGGACGCCGAGACCGGTGAGCTGCACGAGAGCGGCCTGACTCCGGGCCAGCGCGCGCACGACCTCGACGTCGCCCGCACCAACATCGCGGGCGAGATCATGGACCTCGAAGCGGGCGGACGCCTCGAAGGCGGCGTGGACGCGATCGCGATCGCCGACGGCATCGTGTCGTCGTACCACTCGCTGTGGGCCGCTCTCACCGACGAGGAGACGTTCCGCGCCGACGAGGCCTACCGGCTGACGGAGCGCGTCCAGCGGCTCAACGACCTCGGCTTCGACATCGGCGAGATGTCGATCCAGGCCACGGCCGACGGCACGCGCGTGTCGATCCAGCCGAAGGTCGTCGACGCCGGCCACCACCAGCGGCGCCTGCTGCGCCTGACCGGCCTCGACGTCGAGGAGAACCAGGCGCGGCGCCTGCTCAACGACCTCGACGAGTTCCGCGTGCGCATCTCACGCCTCGGCGACGACGAGGAGATGGTCGCCCACGAGTGGCTCACCCGCGTGTTCGAGCCGGTCGTCAAGGCGATCCCGTGGGACCTGCGCTCGAAGCTCGAGCCCGCCGAGGTGTTCCACCAGCTGCTCGAGCACCGCTGGTACCTGTCGCAGGCCAAGGGCAAGTCGGTGCCCCTCGCCGAGGCGCTGACGAGCTACATCGACAATGTGCTCCGCCACCGCCGCGACGAGGCCACGCTGATGGGTCCGCCCACCGAGACCGTGTCGCTCTCCGTCATCACGTCGTCGAATCCCGTGATCGACGACGACGACGAGGACGACATCGACTGGCGCGACCTGGTCTGACGCGTCAGTACCCGACGGTGAACCGCTTGCGGGGGTGCTGCGGGTGCTCGATCTCGTCGACGATCGCGACGGCGAGGTCTTCGCCGGAGATGTACGACTCGCCCTCGGCGTCGGTGACGATCACGTCGCCGCCGGTGCGGTACTCGCCCGTGCGCTCACCGGGGTTGTACGCCCCGAAGCCGCCGGCCGGGTGGATGTAGAACCAGTCCAGCGACTCCGGCCCCGCCTTGAGGTCCTCCAGGACGCCGATCGCCTCGAGGGCCTCGGCTTTGTAGTCCTCGGAGAAGGACGGCAGGTCGACGACCCGCTCGCCCTCCTCGGTGACGAGGCTGCCGCCGGCACCGCCGATCACGCCGAGACGGACGCCGTCGGGCAGGATGGCGGCGAGCGCGGCGATGTTCGGACGCACGAGGCCCTGCATGTCGCCGCGCGGTGCCACGGCCGAGACGATGACGTCGACGCCC
Organism: Microbacterium sp.; assembly: GCA_031555515.1. Classification (GTDB taxonomy): domain Bacteria; phylum Actinomycetota; class Actinomycetes; order Actinomycetales; family Microbacteriaceae; genus Microbacterium. The sequence continues at coordinate 6,511 of JAVBUG010000162.1, forward strand.
TCGATCTGCGCGAGCAGGTCGGGAACGTCGGTCAGCGAGCCCTCGATGTAGATCGCCCCGGCGTGACGCTCGGAGGGGATGCGGCGCGCGATCGACAGGACGCTGTGACCGCGGCTCACCGCCTCGGCGACGAGGTGACGGCCGGCGTATCCCGAGCCTCCGATGACGGCGATGCGTGCCATGTGCTGCCTTTCGACGTGTGGTGTCGCCGGCGCGCGCCGGCTCTGCAGAGAGGAACGGACTCAGGCGGGAGGGGCGGCCCGGAGAGTGGAGACCTGGTACAGGGCGACGGATGCTGCGATCCCGGCGTTCAGCGACTCGGTGGCCGACGAGATCGGGATCGACACGATCTGGTCGCAGGTCTCGGTCACCAGGCGCGAGAGGCCCTTGCCCTCGGACCCGACCACGATCACGACGGGACGGTCGGCGAGCTGGAGCTCGGGAAGCGAGACGTCTCCGCCGCCGTCGAGTCCGAGCACGAAGACGCCCTGCTTCTTGAAGTCCTTGAGCATCGCGGTGAGGTTCGAGGCGAGGGCGACCGGGACGCGCGCCGCGGCGCCGGCGCTGGTCTTCCACGCGGCCGAGTTGACGCTGGCCGAGCGGCGCTGCGGCACGATGACCGCCTGCCCGCCGAACGCGGCTGTCGAGCGGAGGATCGCGCCGAGGTTGCGCGGATCCGTGATGCCGTCGAGCGCGACGAACAGCGGGGTCTGCCCCGACTCGATCACCTGCTCGAGCAGGTCCTGCGGGTGCCCGTACTCGTACGGCGGCACCTTGAGCGCGACGCCCTGGTGCACGCCGTCGAAGCCGGCCATGCGGTCGAGCTCGGGGCGCGTCACCTCGAGCACGGGGATGTCGCGGTGCGTGGCGATCGCCAGCATCTCCTTGACACGGTCATCCATCTCGACGCGCTGCGCGATGTAGAACGCCGTCGCCGGGATCTTGGCCCGCAGCGCCTCGAGCACCGAGTTGCGGCCGGTGACCGTCTCGGTGTCGTCGTCCTTCTTCGCGGGGCGCGACGACCGGGGTGCGGGCTGACCCGGCTTGCCCTTTCCGCCCGCCGCCGCGTACCGCTCCGCCGCGGCCTTGCGCTTGCCGGCGGGGTGCCACGCGCGGTCCTCCGCCTTGGGCGTCGGCCCGCGGCCCTCGAGGGACCGCTTGTTCTTGCCGCCCGAGCCCTTGGTGGGACCCTTGCCGCCCTTGCTTGCGCCGGGGCGCCCTGGCTTTGCCATCAGTTCTCCTTCGTGCGGGCCGCGGCCCGTCAGTTGCTCTCCGCCGGGCGAGGAGCGTCGGCGACACTCCAGTGCGTCCCGTCGGGACCGTCTTCGAGGGCGATGCCGGCCGCCGCGATCGCGTCGCGGATGCGGTCGGCGGCCGCCCAGTCCTTGGCCGCTCGCGCGTCGGCACGCTGAGCGATCATCGTCTGCACGAGCGTGTCGAGAGCGGATGCCTCGGCCGAGGCGTCCGTCGACCGCCAGTGCGGGTCGAGGGGGTCGATGCCGAGCACGCCCGTCATCACGGCCACGTCGGCGAAGGCGCGGAGCGCGGCGTCCCGGTCGCCCGCGTCGAGCGCGGAGTTGCCGTCGCGCACGGTCTCGTGGAGCACGGCGATCGCCTGGGGCACGCCGAGGTCGTCGTCCAGAGCCGTCGCGAACGCGGCAGGGACCGCAGCATCCATTCGCAGGTCCTCCGTCCCCCGGAGAGTGCGGATCGCACGCTCGAGGAAGGTGCGGATGCGCTCGAGCGCCGCCTCGGCCTCGTCGAACGTCGACGCGGTGATGTCGAGGCTCGACCGGTAGTGCGCCGCGGCGAGCGCGTAGCGCACCACGAGGGGATCGCGCTCGCGGAGCAGATCCTCGGCGAGCACGAAGTTGAACAGCGACTTCGACATCTTCTGCGCGCCGACCGTCACGAGGCCGTTGTGCACCCAATACCGCGCGAAGCCGTCGCCGGCCGCGGTCGACTGCGCCTGCTCGTTCTCGTGGTGGGGGAAACGCAGGTCGAGTCCGCCGCCGTGGATGTCGAACTCGGCGCCGAGATAGCGGCGCGCCATCGCGGAGCACTCGATGTGCCATCCGGGGCGACCCGGTCCCCACGGGGACGCCCACGTCGCCGATTCCGGCTCGTCGGCCTTGGCGCCCTTCCAGAGAGCGAAGTCGCGGGGGTCGCGCTTGCCGCGCGGGTCGGCGTCGGCAGCCGGCTCCATCGCGTCGAGCGACTGGTTCGTGAGCGACCCGTAGTCGGTCCACGATCGGACGTCGAAGTAGACGTCGCCCGCAGCATCCGTTCCCTCGGCAGCGGCGTACGCGTGACCGGCCTCGATGAGCCGCCGGATGAGCTCCTGCATCTGCGGGATCGACGCCGTCGCGCGCGGCTCGTACGTCGGCGGAAGGATGCCGATCGCGGTGTAGGCGCGGGTGAACTCGAGCTCCATGCGGTACGCGAGCGCCCACCAGGGCTCGCCGTCGGTGGCGTTCGCGAGCACCTTGTCGTCGATGTCGGTGACGTTGCGCACGAACGTGACGCGGCCGTAGCGGTGGGTGAGCCAGCGGCGCAGGATGTCGAAGCTCAGCGCGCCGCGCAGGTGCCCGATGTGGGGACCGGACTGCACCGTCGGACCGCACACGTAGATGGTGACGTTTCCGGGGTCGAGGGGCACGAAATCGCGCAGGGTCTGCGCCTTGGTGTCGTACAACTGAACCGTCACCGCACCAGCCTACCGGCGGGTACAGCGCCGACCCTGAGTGACCGGTAGAACTAGAGGGTGCATGTGCTCGCCGTCCTCGCCGCCGCGCTCCTCTTCGGCACGACCGGCACGTCGCAGGCGCTCGGCCCCGAGGGCACCACCCCCCTGTCGATCGGCGTCATGCGCATGGTGATCGGCGGTAGCGGGCTTGCGCTCATCGCGTTCTCGCTCGCCGCACGCCACGCCCGGCGCCTGCCGGCGGGTGCGGCGCGTCCGCGCTGGGGCGTGCGTCCTGTCCTGCTCATGGTGCTCACGGGCGCGTGCCTCGCGCTGTACCAGCCCCTGTTCTTCCTCGGCACGGAGCGCAACGGGGTCGCGGTGGGCACGGTGGTCGCCCTCGGCTCCGCCCCGATCCTCGCCGGCCTCCTGGAATGGGCGCTGACGCGACGGATGCCGACCCTCACCTGGATGGGAGCGACAGCCCTCGCCACGATCGGCGTCGTGATGCTCGGCTTCGGCGGCGAGGCGGGCACCGGTGGCGGCACGGATCCGCTGGGTCTTCTCGGATCCATCGGCGCGGGTGCCTCGTTCGCAGTCATCGCCAACGCGCAGCGGCGCCTGCTCGACGACGGCTGGGACCCGTTCACCGTCGTCGGGGCGATGGGCGCCAGCTCGGCGATCATCTGCGCCTTCGCTCTCCCCTTCCTCGACCTCTCGTGGCTCGGCACGACGTCGGGTGTGGTGATGGCGCTGTGGCTGGGCCTCGCGACCATCTCGATCGCGTACGTGCTGTTCACGTGGGGACTCAGCGGGCTCACCGCGGCGACGGCCGCGACCCTCACGCTCGGCGAACCCCTGACGGCGAGCGTGCTCGGCATCGTCGTGCTGGGCGAACGGCTGTCGGCACTCGCGATCGTCGGGGGGGGGGGGGTGGCCGCCGGGGGCGCCCACCGGCCCCGGGGGGGCCCGGGCCCGCCCGGACCCCCCCCCCACCCCGCCCAGGCC
>JAVBUG010000164.1:0-13957 GCA_031555515.1 Microbacterium sp.
CGCCGACCAGGACTGCCGGCAGGGCTGCGACTGCCCGAGGGTTGAAGGTCGCACCTGGCACGATGTCGTCGCGGGTGCGATCCGGGCTGCCGCCGCCGACGCAGGAGGCGACACAGGCGTTGCCGTCGCCGCCACCATGGATATGGACGAACTGTCGGATGCGGGTGTGCGGCCGGAGTGGGTCTCCCGCGCCACGACCTACGACGGCGGCTCTTTCGATTCATGGCAGGCTGCTTCGCCGATGTCGCCGGGTGATCGCGAGTCGGGCGATGGCGGCACCTTCATTCGCGAGGCGGCGGACCTCATCGAGGTCCTGGCCCTGTTCGGGCTCGAGGGCGACTCCGATGGATGGGTCGTGCCCGCGACGCTGCAGGAGTTCGCGCGTGCTGCTCTGCAGTCGGCGAGCGCCCGGCGCTACACAGGCGCGTTCTGAATCCGTGACCAGACATCTTCGGGCTCGGCCCCAGGCCGCGTCATGCCGCGGAACTCACGGCGCGCTCCCAGGTTCGCGGGACCAAAACCCGCGACGCATCCGTTCTTCCTCTATGACGCCGCAGCCAGCCGCGTCGAACAGGAGGAATCGTGAGCAACGAGTACCGCAAGACCCCTGAGGCGCTGAGCCGCCTCACCGACACCCAGTACCGCGTCACGCAGGAGGAGGGCACCGAGCCCGCCTTCCGAAACGCGTACTGGAACAACCACGAGCCCGGCATCTACGTCGACATCGTCTCGGGTCAGCCGCTCTTCTCGTCGACCGACAAGTACGACAGCGGGACCGGATGGCCGAGCTTCACCAAGCCCATCCAGCCCGACGCCGTCTCGACCAAGAAGGACTGGAAGCTGCTGCTGCCGCGCACCGAGGTGCGCTCGTCTGGCGCCGACAGCCATCTCGGTCATGTGTTTCCCGACGGCCCCCGACAGGACGGCGGCCTGAGATACTGCATGAACTCCGCCGCACTGCGCTTCGTGCCCGCCTCGTCACTCGAGGACGAGGGCTACGGCGCCTACCGACACCTCTTCACCACCGAGAACCAGGAGCACGCATCATGACCAGCGGTCCCTTCGACACCGGCGAGATCACCCGCACCCCCGGCACCGAGACGGCGGTCCTCGCCGGCGGCTGTTTCTGGGGCATGGAGGACCTCATCCGCCGTCAGCCCGGAGTGCTCGACACCCGTGTCGGGTACACCGGCGGCGAGAACGCGCACGCCACCTACCGCAAGCACCCGGGTCACGCGGAGGCGGTCGAGATCGTCTTCGACCCCACCGTGACCACGTACCGCGACATCCTGGCGTTCTTCTTCCAGATCCACGACCCGTCGACCCTGAACCGCCAGGGCAACGACATCGGCTCGAGTTACCGCTCCGCGATCTTCCCGCTGTCCACCGAGCAGGCCGAGGTCGCGCGCGACACGATCGCCGACGTCGACGCCTCGGGCCTCTGGCCGGGCAAGGCCGTCACCACGATCGAGCCCGAGGGCCCGTTCTGGGAGGCCGAGCCCGAGCACCAGGACTACCTGATCCGCATCCCCAACGGCTACACCTGCCATTTCCCGCGGGCAGGCTGGGTGCTCCCCAAGCGCGCCGACGCGACCGCGTGAGGACGTGACTAGACCGCATGCCGCGACCCCCCGGGGTCGCGGCATCCGTTCGTCCGTCGGGGTATCACGGAGCGCGCGAACCGTCTCCTCACAGCATGCGGCGCAACCCGCGCCGCGCGGCGAAGGGAGGGCGATCGTGGCTGATGCGACGCTGCCGACGCCAGGGACCGTGGGCATCAAGGTCCCCGAGCGCCGGTCGTGGCTCACCGTCGAGATCGCACGGATGCAGGAGGCTGCGCGCGGACGCGCAGCCGCACGCAAGCGAGCGACCTCGCGGAAGAAGCCGATCGGGCTCCTCCACGTGGACGACGCGCAGTTCCAGAAGGCTGCGCTGCTCGTCGCCTCGACCGCTCCGAAGCAGTTCGGCCGGCTCGACGAGATCATCCTGCGCGGACGCTTCGTCCTGCGCGGCGAAGACGTCGCGACCCTCGACGAACTCGTCCACGAAGCGGTGCGGATCGCCGCGATCGGGTTCGGCTCCCCCGGGCCGCATGCTGCCGAGATGACCGCACTGGACGGTCGCATCACCTACGCGGCGGACTTCCTCGAGCGCCGAGAGGGCGAGATCGCCCGCCGCCGCTATGCGCGAGGACTGCTGGGCGGCGTCACCTTGACGTTCTTCCTGCTCATCGTCATCGGCGCCGGCGGCGCGGCGATCATCACGCTGTGGCGACACGGACCGATGCCGGTGGACCAGAGCGAGGCCTTGCGCGATGTGCTCGTCGCCGTCGGAGCGGGTGCCGCGGGCGCCTGCGTGAGCGTCATGCTGCGCATGCACCGCATGCACAACCTGACGATCGAGTCGGCCGCCCGGGGCGCGGCGATCTATCGCATCTTCCTCGGCTGGTTCTTCGCCGCCGCCGTGGTGTTCTTCCTGAAGAGCGGGCTGTTGTCCGGGATCTTCACCGTGCCCGACGATCATGTCGCGAGCTGGTTCTTCTGGGGCGCGGTCGGCTTCCTGGCAGGGTTCAACGAGCGCTGGGCGACGAACCTCATCTCGCGCGGGCAGGGCAGCACGGCCGACGGCGCGCACGGCCAGTCGGCGCCCGACAGCACCCCGGACGCGCCGAAGCCGACCACGTGAGGTCAGCCCGAGGGCTCGACGGGCTGGCGCAGGATCGTGCGGAGCTTCTCGGGGGCGGAGCGGCGGGGGTCGGCGAGGTAGATCTCGTGGTGCAGCCCGCGCATGCGAAGACCGGCGTCGGGAATGAAGCGCTCATGCATCTCGGCGAGCACCGGCGCCTCGTCGTCGTACGACCCCACGTGCAGGGTCTGCACGCAGCGACCCTCGGCGATTTCGCCCAGGCGCAGCCGATCCCACGCGGGTGCGCCGCCCTTGGCGGCGGCCGCATCCCGGGCGCGTTCGAAATGGCTGGCGTCGAGCCACTCCGGGACGAGACACATCATCGTCCAACTCCACCGGGACTTGTCGCGCTCCGAGGTGAACGTCGCCATGTCGTCTGACCACCACAGGCCCTCGAGCGGCATCACGACGTAGTCGCGCCCGAGATCCACCTTGCTCAGGAACTTGAGCTTGTAGGCGACGCCGAACACCGCCGCCACGGCGTCGCCGTACTCGTGCGATGTGTTCGGGTCGCCGTGCCCGTCGATCATGAGGTACTGCATCGGCGGGATGTCGACGATCTGGAACGATCCCCGCGGCGCGGAGTATGCCGCGATCGACTTCTTGAGGTCGGCCTTGGTCACGACGCGGACTCGGCCGTCTCGGACTGGCCGCTGCTCGACGACTCCGACTTGCGCGAGCCCGCTTCCAGAACGTCGCCCGCCGGCAGCTCCTGGTGACCACCGAACTGCAACCTCATGGCCGAGAGCACCTGGTTGGCGAAATGGTCCTCGCCTCGGGATGCGAATCGTTCGAACAGGGATGCGGCGAGCACCGGCGCCGGAACACCTGTGTCGACGGCGGCCTTGACCGTCCAGCGGCCCTCCCCCGAATCCGACACCCGTCCGGCGAGACCGTCGAGCGTGGGGTTGCCCTGGAGGGCCGCCGCGGTCAGGTCGAGCAGCCACGACGAGATCACCGATCCGCGACGCCACAGCTCCGCAACCTTCGGGGTGTCGATCGTGAACTGGTAGTACTCGGGCTCCTCGAGGGGGGCGACCTCGGCCGAGTGCTCGGCCTCCTGGATGCCGGCATCCGCGTGCTCGAGGATGTTGAGACCCTCGGCAAGTGCCGCCATCACCCCGTACTCGATGCCGTTGTGGACCATCTTCACGAAATGGCCCGCACCGGACGGCCCGCAGTGGAGATAGCCGAGCTCTTCGGGAGCGAACTCTCCCGCGCGGCCGGGCGTGCGCTCGACCTCGCCGCCTCCCGGCGCGATCGTGCGCAGGATCGGTTCGAGCCGTGCGAACGCCTCGTCCGGCCCGCCCACCATGAGGCAGTAGCCGCGCTCCAGGCCGAACACCCCTCCGCTCGTGCCGACGTCGACATAGTGGACGCCGCTGTCGCGCAGCGCCGCCGCGCGGCGCACATCGTCGCGGTAGTTCGAGTTGCCGCCGTCGATGATGATGTCGCCCGGCTCGAGCAGTGCGGCGACCTCGTCGACGACCTTGCCGGTGAGCCCGGCGGGGATCATGAGCCAGACGGCGCGAGGCGCCTCGAGCTTCGACACGAGATCGGCGAGGCTGTCGGATCCGACCGCTCCCTCGCCCGCGAGGGCCGACACGGCGTCGGGGCTCACGTCGTACACGACGCATTCATGCCCGTCCCGCATCAGGCGCCGGACGATGTTGCCACCCATCCGGCCGAGGCCCACCATTCCCAGCTGCATCGCCGCTCCTCTGCTCGCCGTCGGAAGCGCCGTGCGCGGGCGCCGTGCTCGCAGTCTAGAGAGCCGGGGTCACACGTTGATGATCGTGCTGAAGGCCAGCACGATGATGAGCGCGTTGAGGAAGAAGCTGGTCGTGGTGTGCCAGACCACGGTCCACCGCATCCGGGTCGTCATCACCTGGACGTCCGATACCGAGAACGTGGTCGCATTGGTGAACGAGAAGTACACGAAATCGGCCAGCCGCGGGTGCTCGGTGCCCGGGAACTTCAGCGGCGCAACGTCGGAGGACCGATAGCGGCGGTCGTAGATGCGGGAGAAGCCCCAGTGGTAGAGCGCCCACGACAGCAGCATCGCCACCACCCCGATGGGCTCGACCCAGCCCTGCCAGCCGGGCTCGTTGCGAAGCACGAGGAGTTCGGTGGCGGCGACGATTCCGACGATGCTCGCGAGGAAGGTCGCGGTCACGGTGATCGCGGCGACCAGCGGATGGGCGTCGAACTGGCCGATCCACCGTGGCGCAGCGATCCGGGATCGCCGGACACTCACTCCGACGGCGATCACCGACGCCAGCCAGTACAAGCCGCCGAGCGTGCACCACGCGACGAGCGCGTCGACCACGTCTTCATCCTTCTCCGTCAGGAACACGACCAGGCCGAGCCAGATCAGCGCGAGCTGCACCAGCAGATCCGCGACCCGTACGATCACCGCCCAGACCACACGCACCCCCGAGGACGAGTTCCTGGGTGCCACGGTAGCGGGTGGGGTGCCCGCCGAGCCGAACCCGCGCCACCCGTATGCTCACGTCATGCGGATCGTGGTCTCGGGCACCCATGCCAGTGGGAAGAGCACCCTCATCGGCGACTTCTCGGCGGCGCACCCGGACTACGAGGTGCTGGCAGACCCCTACGAACTGCTGGATGAGGCGGGCGACGAACCCGATGCGGGGGTGTTCCTCGCCCAGCTCGGCGTTTCGGCCCGTCGCCTCACCGAGTTCGAGCGTGGCGCGAAGGTCATCGCCGAGCGCGGCCCGCTCGACTTCCTCGCGTACCTCACCGCCCTCGACGAGCTCGGCCGCGCGTCCCGCCGCGGCGGTCACCCGGCCCGAGCCGTCGACCTCACCGTGGCCGCGATGACCCACGTGGATCTGCTGGTGCTGCTGCCGCTCGGTGGCGACATCCGGGTGCCCGAGGACGAGGATCCGGAGCTGCGCGAGGCCATGGATGGTGCGCTCCTCGAGCTCTCGGAGGATCCCGACCTGCTCGGTGACGCTCGCCTGATCGAGGTCGCCGGCGACCCGGCGGCGCGCCGGGCGCAGGTCGAGGCGGCGATCGCAGATCTCGAGATCCGCTGACGCGCCGGGGCGCAGCATCCATCACCCGATCTCTCGGGCCGGCGTGGCCTCAGTCGTGGGGGCCGCGTCTCCCGGAGAAGCCGGCGAACAGCGCATACAGCAGCGGCACGAGGGAGCCGATCATGAGCACCGTGCCGATCGTCAGGTCTTCGGCGCGGAGCACGGCGCCGCTGATGAGCAGGCCGGCGAACAGCACGGCGGCCACGACACGCCGGATCAGGCGCTCGAGGCGGCGCAGCCAGCGGTCGAGCTTCGGGACGTCGGCGACGAGGCGCCCGTCCTCGATGCGCGTGACCATGTCGTCGAGGCGCCTTGGCAGCCGGGCCATGACACCGGCGGTCGACACCGCCTCCTGGGCGATCGCCTTCGCCGCGTTGCCCCGCTCGTCGCGCAGCAGCCGCGCGGCGTACGGTTCGACGGCGTCCCACACGTTGAAGGCGGGGTCGAGCGAGCTGCACATGCCGCTGGTGAGCGAGACCGCGCGGATGATGAGCAGGAAGTTCTCGGGCAGCTGGAAAGGCAGCGACCGCATCACGTCGCCGAACTCCTTGGCGAACTGGCGGAATTCGCGCGGGTCGACCTCCTGCAGCTCCGCGAACCCCATGCCCCCGAAGCGCGCGAACAGCGCGGTCATGGCCCGCTCGAGCTCCACCGTGTCGGCGGAGGGAAGGAGCACGCCGACGGCCCGGATGCTGTCGATCATCTGCGCGCTGTTGCGCGAGGCGACGGCGATCATGAGCTGCTGCAGGTTGTGACGCAGCTTGTCGGGGACCTCGCCCATCATGCCGAAGTCGATGAAGGTGAGGGTCCACGGATGCCTGTCGTCGCCGGCTGCCCGCGCGACCGGCGTCACGAAGATGTTCCCGGGGTGGGGATCGGCGTGGAAGAACCCGCGCAGGAAGAGCTGATCGAACATCACGTTCGCGAACTCGACCGCGACCTCCGACGGGTCGATGCCGGCCGCCCGCAGCCCGTCGATGTCGTTGATCTTGATCGCAGTGACGTCGGCGAGCGTCAGCACGCGGCGCGTCGTGCGCTCCCACGCGATCTCGGGCACCGTGACGCGAGGGTCGCCCGCGAAGTCCGTCGCGAACCGCTCCGCATTCTGCGCCTCGTGAAGGTAGTCGATCTCCAGACGGCTCGTGTGCGCGAATTCCTCGACCAGCGCAGGCAGGTCGACGTGATCGCGCACGATCCGCACGCGGGTGAGCCAGCCGGCCACGCGGCGCAGCGCCGCCAGGTCGACGTCGACGATCGCTTCGATGCCGGGTCGCTGAACCTTGACGACGACGTCGGCGAACCCGGTCTCGGCCGCGTCGCTCGGCGTCAGCCGCGCACGATGCGCTTGGCCGAGGGATGCTGCCGCCACGGGAGTCTCGTCGACCCATTCGAACGCGCGCCCGAGGGGGACGCCGAGTTCGGCCTCGGCGAGTGCGCGGATCGCGGGGAAGGCGACGGGCGGCACTTCGTCCTGGAGTCCCTCGAGCTCCTTGGTGATCTCGGGTGGCAGCACGTCGAGCCGCGACGAGAGGAACTGACCCACCTTGATCATGAGCCCGCCGTACTGGACGGCGAGCACGTGGAACCGGCGGGCGATGGTCTGGAGGCGCTTCGTGCGGCCGCGCGCGGCGAGCGCACCGAATCCGAACCGTGGCAGGACGAGCTCGAACCACCACGCCTGGATGATGTACCGGCCGGCGAAGCGCAGGATCCGGCGGTAGCGGGCGCGCGGGTTCCCGACGTCGGCCATCGAAGCTCCTCGGACGGTGCTGTTCAGCGGTTGGGAGTGCCTGCGATCCCGGTCGCCCGGGATCGTCTGCCCCGCCGAACCCGCGGACTCGGGCCGACGCCGTCTGCCGGCACGCCGGCCGTCAGTCCTGAGCCAGGATCGAGTAGAGCTTACGCCGCGCGTCGTCGAGCACTTCGACGGCCTTGGCCACCTGCTCGGGCGTGCCGCTGCGACCGACGGTCGCCGCCGCCTGGGCGAGCTTCGCGCCGGCCTTGGGGAGCGCCGTGCGGCCGGAGTCGCGCGATCCGGCAGCCTCCCACGGGGCCGACTGCCCCTCGGCAGCCGCCGCTGCCGCACGCCCCGCCTCGGTGAGCGAGTAGGTCTTCTTGCCGTTCGACTCTTCGGCGGCGACCAGCCCCTCGTCGGCGAGCATCTGCAGCGTCGGGTACACCGAGCCAGGGCTCGGCTTCCACGCGCCGTCGCTGCGCTCCTCGATCTCCTGGATGATCTGGTAACCGTGCATGGGCTTCTCGACGAGGATCGCGAGCACCGCGGCTCGCACATCGCCCTTGGCGACGCGCGGCGAGAAGCTGCGCTCGAATGTGTCTTTCAACTGGTCCATCGCGTCCCAGAAGCTGCTCGGAAGCCCCGAGCCCTGCCCTGATGGACGAGAACCGAATCCCTGGAACGAACCGCTCATGACGACCTCCTGAACGAGCGTGTGCCGACACCCTGACGATACCTACCGATATATCGGTGGACAAGGGTCTGGGCTGAGCGTTCGCTGTGCAGTCCGCAGGACGGATGCTGCGGCATCCCGTCGCTCACCAGCCGAGGGAGCCCGGCTCTCCTTTGAACGGACCGACGACGTCAGGAGTGATCCAGCCGCCGTAGAAGCGCCCGGGCTGGGGCACGACCTCGACGCCGTCGAGCGTGCAGTCGTCCATCTCACGGGCGTACACCGCGACCCGATCCGCGAGCTGCTCGAACCCCGCGGCGGGACGCGGGTACGTCCACGCCGCGCGTGGGCGCAGTTCGCCGCCGGCGCGCACGTCGAAGTAGGCGGCGCCGCCCTTGAACTCGCAGTACGAGGACCCTTCACCGGGCGTGAGCGCACCCTCGGCGAACGCGGAGATCGGAAGGTAGTAGACCGGCGGGTGGCTCGTCTCGAGGACGCGGACGACATCGTCGGTGTCGACGATGACCTCGCCGCCCAGCCGGATCCGCACTCGGCGGGCGACCCGCTCGAGACGCGGCGGGCGCGGGTAGTCCCAGACCGACTCCTGGCCGGGACCGACCGGCGTCGGTTCAGGTCGCATCGCGACCGTACTCCTCGAGCCAGCGCAGCCAGACCTCGCTGATCGTCGGATACGACGGCACGGCGTGCCACAGCCGCTCGATGGGCACCTCGCCGACGATCGCGATCGTGGCGGCGTGGAGCATCTCGCCCACGTCCTGGCCGACGAACGTCGCGCCGACGAGCACGCGGCGCTCCTCGTCGACGATCGCCCGCGCTCGTCCCTGGTAGTCGTCGGCGACCTCGCTCGCGCCCGCGATCCAGTACAGGTCGTAATCGATGACACGGATGCTGAGACCCGCCTCGCGCGCCGACTTCTCGGTGTGCCCCACCGCGGCGACCTCGGGATCGGTGAAGACCACCTGCGGCACCGCCGAGTGATCGGCCGTGGCGACGTGCCGCCCCCACGGCGCGTCGTCGACGTCGGCCGCCTTCGCACGCGCGGCGATGACGTCGCCCGCGGCGCGGCCCTGGTACTTGCCCTGGTGGGTGAGCAGCGCGCGGTGGTTGACGTCGCCGACGGCGTACAGCCAGTCCACGCCGCGCACGCGCAGCGTGTCGTCGACGTCGAGCCAGGAGCCGGGCTCGAGTCCGACGGTCTCGAGTCCGAGATCCTCGGTACGCGGCACGCGGCCGGTCGCCACCAGGACTTCGGCGGCCCTCACCTCGGACCCGTCCGACAGGGAGAGCACGACCTCGCCGTCGTCGTCACGCGCGACCCGCTCGATCTCGACGCCCGTCTTCACCACGGTCCCGGCTTGCGCGAGCGCCTTCGCGACGGCCTCGCCCGCGAACGGCTCGACACCCCGGAGCAGACCCGAACGGGCGATGAGGGTCACTGTGGACCCGAACGACGTGTAGAGGGTCGCCATCTCGGTGCCCACGGTTCCCCCGCCGAGCACCGCGAGGGACGCCGGAACGTCTCGCACGCCGGTCGCCTCACGGCTCGTCCACGGCTGAACGTCGCCGAGACCCGGGATATCGGGCAGGAGCGCCGCCGAACCGGTCGACACCACGACCGCGTGGCGCGCGGTCAAGTCGGTCTCGGCGCCGTCGGCGCCAGTCACGGTGACCGACCGCTCGCCCGTCAGTCGCCCGTGGCCGCGGACGAGATCGATGCCCGCGCCCTGGAGCCACTCGACCTGCGAGGTGTCGTCCCAGTTGTGCACGAGCTCATCGCGGCGAACCAGCGTGCGCGCGACGTCGACGGACCCGGTCACTGCCTCGGCGGCGCCTTTCACACGGCGTGCGGCCTGCACGGCGGCACCCGCGCGCAGCATCGCCTTCGACGGGATGCACGCCCAGTACGAGCACTCGCCGCCGACGAGTTCGCTCTCGACCACGACGACCGACAGGCCGCCTTGAGTCGCCCTGTCGGCGACGTTCTCGCCGACAGGGCCGCCGCCGATCACGATGAGGTCGTACTCCCGCGCAGTCATGGGCCCCAACGTAGCGGCCGCGGGCGACACCGGCGAAGTGGTTGCCTGCGGCGTGTGCAGACGGAAGGATGGCGCAGGTTACGGCGTCTGTCCAGCCTCGGCCGTCATGTCTGCGGCCTGTGGTTATGTGGGAACCCCGGCCGAAAGGGCAGCATGGCGATCGAATTCCGTGGGGTTTCGAAGCAGTACCCCGATGGCACTGCCGCCGTCGAGGACTTCAGCGTGCTCATCCCGGCGCACAAGACGACGGTGCTCGTCGGCTCGTCCGGCAGCGGCAAGACGACGCTGCTGCGCATGATCAACCGGCTCGTCGACCCGACGGGCGGCGTGATCACCATCGACGACGAGCCGATCTCCGAGCGCGACCCGGTCACGCTGCGGCGCGGCATCGGCTACGTGCTGCAGAACGCCGGCCTGCTCCCCCACTTCTCGGTCGTCGACAACATCGCGACGGTCCCCGTGCTGAACGGGGTTCCCAAAGCGAAAGCCCGTGAGCGCGCGCTCAGGCTCATGGACGTGGTGGGTCTCGAGCGCGGATTGGCCAAGCGCTACCCGAGCCAGCTGTCGGGCGGCCAGCAGCAGCGCGTCGGCGTCGCGCGCGCCCTCGCCGTCGACCCCAACATCCTGCTCATGGACGAGCCGTTCGGCGCGGTCGACCCCATCGTGCGCCGCGAGCTGCAGGCCGAGACGCTCCGCCTGCAGAAAGATCTCGACAAGACGATCGTCTTCGTCACCCACGACATCGACGAGGCGTTCCTCCTCGGCGACCAGGTCGTGATCCTCGAGAGGGGTGCGCGCATCGCCCAGATCGGCAGCCCGAGCGAGATCATCGAGAGCCCCGCGAGCGACTTCGTGGCCGATTTCATCGGCGTCGAGCGGGGCGCCCGCGCGCTGCGCGCCAAGCGCACCGCGAACGGCACCGTCCTGGTCGACACCGCCGGGCGCACGCAGGGCGTGCTCGTGGAGGACGAACGGTGAACTGGGTCGCAGACAACCTCGACCTGATCTGGTCGCTCACGCTGGATCATCTGCGGCAGAGCGCCGTCGCGATCGTCGCCGGCTTCGTGCTGGCGGTGCCGCTCGGCTGGCTGGCCTTCCGGTACACGCGGCTGCGCGGCACGGTTCTCACCGTGATCGGGCTGCTCTTCACGATCCCGTCGTTCGCGATGTTCCCGCTCATCACCACGGCGTTCGGCATCCCTCTGCTGTCGGAGGCGAACCTCCTCATCGCGCTGACGATCTACGCGGTCGCGATCATGACCAGGTCGGTGACCGACGGTCTCGCCTCGGTCGACACCGCGACCCGCTCGGCGGCGATCGCCGTCGGGTTCGGTCCGTGGCGGCGATTCTGGACCGTGGACTTCCCGCTCTCAGGACCGGTCGTGCTCGCCGGACTGCGCGTCACCGCGATGTCGACGATCTCGCTCGCGACGGTGGGCGCGCTCATCGGCGTGCAGAACCTCGGCTACCTCTTCACGAACGGCTCGCAGCGCCGCATCATCGCCGAGGTGTTCGCCGGTGTCGTCGCCGTCGTGATCATCGCGGTCATCGTCGACGCTCTTCTCATGCTGTCGGGCCGGGCGCTCATGCCCTGGACGCGGCGCACGACGACCCCTCGCCCGGCTCGGCTGCGGGCGGTGACGGCATGAACCTCCTCGCCGAGGCGTTCGCCTGGATCTTCTCGCCGGCGCGGCTGACAGGCTACCTGCCGCTGCCGACCGCGATCCTGCAGCACCTCGCCTTCACGTTCGGATGCGTCGCCATCGCCGCGGTGATCGCGATCCCGATCGGCTGGCTCATCGGCCACACCGGGCGCGGTCGCGAAGTCGCGGTGTTCCTGTCGGGCGCCGCCCGCGCGCTCCCCGCACTGGGTCTCGTCGTGCTGCTCGTCATGCTCTTCGGCGTCAACCTCAAGACCGAGGCCGCGGTGACGGTCTTCGTCGTGCTGGCCATCCCGTCGATCCTCGCGGGCGCGTACGCCGGGATCGAGTCGATCGACCACACGGTCATCGACGCGGGACGCGCGATGGGAATGACCGAGTGGCAGATCCTGTTCCGGATCGAGATGCCTCTCGGCCTGTCGCTCCTCATCGGCGGACTCCGCTCCGCCACGCTGCAGGTGGTCGCCACGGTGACGATCGCCGCGTACGTCGGCCTGGGCGGCCTCGGCTTCTACATGATCCAGGGCCTCAACCTGCGCGATTTCGCCGAGATCCTCGGGGCATCGATCGTCGTCGTCGCGCTCGCCCTCGTGCTCGACGGGCTCTTCGCCCTCCTCGCCCGCTACGGCGTGCCGCGTACGCAAGCGCGTCGTCCGCGCGCGGTGCGCGCGCCCAGCGACCCGATCCGACTTCCCGAGTTCTCGCACTGATCCCACCACCACACGGAGGCACCAATGTCCACAGCACGAACCCGTCTGGCCGTCGCCCTGGCCGGAACCGCCGTCGCGGCTCTCGCCCTCGCCGGCTGCGCCTCGAGCGACCCCCTCAGCGGCGACACCACCGACAGCGGCGACACCGCCGACTCGTCGACCATCGTCATCGGCTCGCAGTCGTACTACTCGAACGAGATCATCGCCGAGATCTACGCGCAGGCGCTCGAGGGCGCCGGCTTCGAGGTCGAGCGCAAGTTCAACATCGGCCAGCGCGACGCCTACATCCCTTCGCTCGAGGACGGAACTGTCGACCTCTTCCCCGAGTACACCGGCAACCTGCTCCAGTTTTTCGACCCGAGCGCGACGGCCACCACCCCGGACGACGTCTACGCGGCCCTCCAGGACGCCATCCCCGACGGCCTGACGGTGCTCGACCAGTCCCCGGCGACCGATCAGGACTCGTACAACGTCACCGCCGACTTCGCGGCGGAGCACGATCTGACCTCGATCGCCGACCTCGCGGGCATCGACGGACTCGTGCTCGGCGGCGCGCCCGAGCTCGAGGAGCGCCCGTACGGTCCCCAGGGCCTGCAGGACGTCTACGGTGTGACAGTGTCGTTCAACGCCACCGCCGACACCACGGTCGACGAGCTCGTCGCCGGCAACATCCAGCTGGCGGATGTGTACAGCGCCGACCCGCTGATCAAGACGAAGGACCTCGTGACGCTCGAAGACCCCGAGGGCCTGTTCCTCGCGTCGAACGTGGTGCCCGTCGTGAACGCCGACATCGCCGACGAGATCGCCGACGTCATCAACGCCGTGAGCGCCGCCCTGACGCCGGAGGGACTCATCGCTCTCAACGTCGAGTCCACGGTCGACCAGCGCTCCTCGGAAGACATCGCGAAGGACTGGCTCGCCGACAACGGACTCAGCTGACCCCACCGCGAACGCCGGTGCAGCGCCTCCTTCACCGCCGACCGGGGCGGTGGAGGAGGCGCTGCCGCGTAGCGGGCACGGAGGTTCGCTAGGTTGGGCACGCAGGAGACCGAGAACAGGAGCCGCATGTCCGATCCCCTGACCCCCGGCGCGCAGAACGAGCCGGCAGCCGGCGGATCCGCCGGGCCGGCGGCTCCTGACCAGGCGCCCGCAGCGCGCCGCTACACGGCGCCCGATCTCGACGCTCCGCAGTACGCCGTGCCTGCGTACGCGGCTCCTGAGCCCGGCGACGCCGCACCGGCGGGCGGATCGCCCCGCCGCTACGCCGCGCCGCAGGGTTACGCACTCCCCCGTGCCGTGCTCGGTGCCGAGCCCGCCCCGGAGGCCGCCGGCGCCCCGTTCCCGCCGTACGCGCGCGTCGCGATCGCCCAGGCA